>NZ_JBVIAY010000034.1:0-57037 GCF_055573695.1 Streptomyces sp. NPDC030143 | reverse complement strand
CTTCATCGTGGACACTGGCCGCCAACCAGTACGAGCACGGCAAGACGCCCGCACACCAGCCCCATAACCTGCAACTTCACGATGCACACCACTCAATGTGTTGGCACCGCATGCCTCTGACGCCACACCGTGCTCGGGGCTGGTCAGCAGTTGCGGGACAGCCCTTAGGAGGAACCGCTTCCGTTGGCGGCGTGATGGAGGAAGGCGGATGCGAGAGCGGTCAGGCCGCCGGTGCGCCAGGCGATGGCGTAGTCGAAGGTGGGACCGTCGGCGATCGGTAAGCAGGTCAGGCCGGGGCGTGGGTAGAGCTGTTCGGTTTGGCCGCCGACGATGGCCACGCCGTGGCCAGAGGTGACGTAGGCGAGCATCTCTTGGAAACCGGGCAGCCGGGTGATCGTGGGCGCCGGCCGGGTGAGTGGCAGGTGGTGCTCGATCCAGTAGTCGGGAAGATTCTGGGCGAACAGGAAGGTCTCCTGAGTCAGGTCCTCGGGGGTCACTTGGTCGCGTCGGGCCAGATGGTGGTCGGCGGGGACGGCGAGCAGCGCGGCTTCGGACAGCAGCACAGGCCCGACTGTGAGATCCGGTTCGGCAACGGGCAGCGGCAGGATCGATAGGTCGACTTCAGCGCGGCGCAGTGGCCCATAGAGGTCGTCCAGTGCGGTCTCGCGGATGGTGACCCGGCAGCCCGGCGTACCGGCGTGGAAGGCGTCGACCAACGGCAGGACGCGGCGGGCGATGGCGGCGGACATGTAGCCGAGGTGCAGCTCACCTGTGGTGCCGTGGCCGGTGGCAATCGCTCGCGCGATCGCCGTCTGGACCTGTGCGTAGGCCGGGCCGAGCTCGTCCAGGAGCTGGCGGCCGAGCGGGGTCAGCTCCACCCGGCGCGTGCTTCTGGCGAACAGCTGCGCCCCGAACCGGCGCTCGAGCTTCTTGATCGTTTGGCTGACCGAGGCAGGCGCGACCCGCAGCCGCTCTGCGGTGCGGGTGAAATGCAGTTCCTGAGCCAGAGCCAGGAACACCTCGATGTCCTGCCGTTCCATCCCCCCATTGTTCACCCTGGCTGAACGATTGTTGGCAAAACGGCCGTTGGTGGCGAGGTTGCCGGCGTTCCAGGATTGCCCTGATGTCACAACGAACCGGAGGACTGACGATGTGGGAAGCGGTACCGCGGCTGCTGGCTCAGCATCGCTACCTCGTCCTCGGCACCGCGGACGGCGAGGGTCGGCCATGGGCCAGCCCGGTGTTCTTCGCCGCCGACGGGCAACACCGGGTTCTGTGGGTGTCCTCGCCGGACAGCCGGCATTCACGGAATATCGCAGCACGTCCGGAGGTGGCGATCACCGTCTTCGACACGGCTGCGCCCGTCGGCGGGGCGGAAGCGATCTACCTGGAGGCAACTGCGGGGTCGGCTGCCGACGACGCCCGCGCGGCGGACCTCGCCTCGCTTAACACCCGTCTGCCGATCGGTCACCAGCTAGGGCCGATGGACCTCGGACCGGCTGGGCCGTTGCTGGTCTATCAGGCCGCGATCTCCAGGCATTTCGTGCTCATCCGTGGAGGGGATGCCCGGTTCGACAACGTCACCGATGCCCGGCTCGCGGTGTTTCCACCCGACCCCGAGCTCACCACCCACACCACCTGAAGGAGACCCATGGCAAAGCTCATCTACTCGATGATCACCTCGCTCGACGGCTACGCCGAGGCGGCGGACGGAAACCTGGGCACTGGGGCGGAGGATCCGGAGGTGCACACCTTCATCAACGACGTCTTCCGTCCCGTCGGCACGTACCTCTACGGCCGGCGGATGTACGAGACGATGGTCTTCTGGGAGACCGCGCACACCGAGGCCGACCTGCCGCCACACATCCTGCAATACGCCCGCGACTGGCAGGCCGCGGAGAAGGTCGTGTACTCCACGACGTTGGAGTCGGTGTCCAGCGCCAAGACCAGGATCGAGCGGACCTTCGACCCGGATGCGGTGCGCGAGCTCGAGGCCGAGGCCGATCACGACCTGACCGTGGACGGTCCGAACCTCGCGGCCCAGGCGATCGCGGCCGGCCTGGTGGACGAGTACCACCTGTTCATCACCACGAGCGTGGTCGGCGGAGGCAAGCGGCTCTTTCCCGACGGTGTGCGCCTCGAACTCGAGCTGGTCGAGGAACGTGCCTTCGACAGCGGACTGATCTACGCGCGCTACCGGACCCGCTGAGCCGCGCCGATTGCTGACATTGCACCGGCTTCGGCTGTGCGGGCGTAGACGCGCATCGACCGGCCGAAGTGCCCTCGCATCAGGAGACTTGGGCCTGGCTGATCGTCCACTACGCCGGGGCGGCGTTGATCACCCGGGCGGCCGAGGCCACTGATGTCGACCCCGACCGGGACGGCGGGCATTTCCCCTGGACTGGACGAGCGCGTTGCCGGCTGTGCACGCCGAGATCACCGTCAGGCTCAACCCACCCCGCCGACACCGCAGCCCGCCATACATGCCCACCCGCCGCGTCCCACCAGGGGCACAACGGTCACCGCGGCGCCCGCCGGCACCCGGCCACCGGGCAAACCCCAACCCCACCTCTCGGCGCCGACGAGCCCGCCACAACGCATACGCCGCCACGCTGACCGTCGCCAAGCGACCAGCACAACAACGTGATCAACTTATGCTACGTGGCATTGGGTCGAGCCCGGTCTTGGCGATGAGACCCTCGATGAGCCGGGGGCGGTACTGCATTCGTTTCAGCCGCGTCTTCACCAACGCGTTGAGCTGGTCGAGGCTGTGTTTGGTGAGGTTGGCCAGCAACCTCTTCAGGTGCGACCACACGCCCTCGACGGGGTTGAGCTCGGGAGCATACGGCGGCAGCTGGTAGACGGTCAGCCATAATCGGGCGGCGATCAGCGCGCGCATGGTGCGGCTGACGTGCGTGTTCAAATTGTCCCAGACCAAAACGATGGGGCCGCCGAGCTGCTGGTGCGCGGCATCCAGCAGGCGGGCGTAGTCGGCCTCGGTGAAGCCCTTGCGACGGCCCTTGGCGGGACCACGGTCGAGGTGGATGCGGTAGATCAGCCGTGATGTGCAGCCGGGTTTGGTGCAGATCAGCGCTGCCATCGAGACACGTTTGGTGCCTGCTGCGGTGACCCGCACCACCGGGGTGCGGCCCCGGCGGCCCCAGGTGCGGCCCTTGGGCGGCCTCAGGCCCTGGCCGGCTTCGTCCTCGAAGCAGAGCCAGGCGCCCAAGTCCGCCGCCCTCTTTTTACGACGGGCCACTGCTCGTCCTTCCATGCGGCGATCTTCGCCTCGTCCCGCTCGGTGGCCTTGCGGGAGGGGACCTGCACGCTCCAGCCGATGCGGTGCAGCAGCAGGTCCAGCCCGGCCAGTGTGTACTCGACGCCGAACCGGCGACGCACGACCTCGGCGATCCTCGCCAGCGTCCAGCACTGGTCACTCCAGCCGGAGGCGGCGGGGCCGGCATCCAACACCGTCTGCAGAACGCGCAGTTGTCCCACGTCGAGCTTGCAGCGGGCGCCGCCGGGTCCCTTGGAGGCCAGGGCCTGCCGACCGCCCGAAGCCAACGCCCGTCGCCAGCGATTCGACGACATCCGGGTCACCCTAGACCGCCGGGCCACCTCCCGGTCACTGGCCCCGGCTTCAATCAGGTCAGCAGCTGCAAGCCGGACTTGCTCACGCCGAGCCCGTTCCTCGGCCGTCAATCCACCGCCATCGGAATACCTCATTCTCCCGGCATACCGCGGCCCACGACAGCCGTCACGCCCCGACGTAACCCACACCGTTAAAGATCTCTAGTTCGGAGAAGGCACGTGAGGCATGTGCGCCTCAGTGCACCGTGCCTGACAGGCATCTACGGGTTGTTCAGGCACGTACGGCACGTTCGCGACACGGGAGCCGATCCGCTGCCCGTCATCGTCGAGCCTGAACCGTTCCCGTCCCCAGGGCGTCCATAGGGGCACCTGACACCGTGGAGCCGCCGCACCATGAGCACATCCGAACCGCCAACCTGGCCGCACTGCGCACACGGTGCAGACCCTGCTGCCGACCCCGTTGGTTGCCGCGGCATCCACGTCCCCGGCCACACCGCGTGCCTCGCCCACCTGGCCGACGCCGACCGCGACGCCTATCTGGCCGGCCTGACTCCTGGCGCCAACATCGACCACCGGGGCACCACCTTCACCGCATCCCTACTCAACGCCTTACTCAACGCGCTCCGTGACCCCGCGACCGGTAAGCCCCGCTTAGGCACCGCCGGGTTCAGGTCGGCGACCTTCAAGGGCAACGCATGGTTCGAGTCGGCGACCTTCGAGGGCGGCGCCAAGTTCAGGGAGGCGACCTTCGAGGGCGACGCCGGATTCGGGTCGGCGACCTTCGAGGGCGACGCCGGGTTCAGGTCGGCGACCTTCAAGGGCGACGCCTGGTTCGGGTCGGCGACCTTCAAGGGCGACGCCATGTTCGGGTCGGCGACCTTCAAGGGCGCCGCCGCCTGGTTCGGGTCGGCGACCTTCAAGGGCGGCACCGTGTTCGGGGAGGCGATCTTCGAGCACGTCGCCGAGTTCGGGTTGGCGACCTTCGAGGGCGACGCCGGGTTCCGGTTGGCGACCTTCAAGGGCGGCGCCTGGTTCAGGGAGGCGACCTTCAAGGGCGACGCCTGGTTCCGGTCGGCGACCTTCAAGGGCGACGCCTGGTTCTGGTCGGCGACCTTCAAGGGCGACGCCTGGTTCGAGTCGGCGACCTTCAAGGGCGACGCCACGTTCGGGGAGGCGACCTTCAAGGGCGCCGCCGCCTGGTTCGGGTCGGCGACCTTCAAGGGCGACGCCTGGTTCTGGTTGGCGACCTTCAAGGGCGACGCCACGTTCGGGGAGGCGACCTTCGAGGGCGACGCCGGGTTCCGGTTGGCGACCTTCGAGGGCTCCGCCGGGTTCGGGGAGGCGACCTTCGAGGGCGACGCCTGGTTCGAGTCGGCGACCTTCGTGGAGGCTGACCAGTTCGGGCCGCTGGTGTGTGCTGGGCGGGTTGTGCTGTCCGGCGCCAAGTTCGGCGGCCCGGTGACCCTCTCCTTCGCTGCGCGCCGTCTGGAGTGCCGTCGCACTCGCTGGTCATCGACAGCGGAGGTTCGCCTGCGCTACGCCACGGTGGACTTCGCTCATGCGGTGTTCGAGTACCCCCTCACGATCGCCGCCGAGCCGGATCCGTTCGTGCTCACCGACGGCCGACAGCTCCCGAAGATCCCTTTTCGAGCGCGCCCGACCCCGGGGTGCGGGTGGCGTCGCTGCGTGGAGTGGACGCGGCCCATCTGGTCCTTTCCGACCTCGATCTGTCGGGATGTCTGTTCGCCGGCACGGTCCACCTGGACCAACTCCGTCTGGAGGGGGCCTGCACCTTCGACACGGCGCCGCCCGCCGTGCACTGGCGGCGCTGGCCGCCCGTGCGGTTCACCGAGCGCCGCGTCCTGGCCGAGGAACACCACTGGCGCGCCAGCCAGCCGGGGGCAGTGCGGGGCTGGAACGTGGCAGTCCTGGGCGCCGGGCGGGCGGGGCCGCTGCAACTGGCTCCGCTGTACCGGGCGCTGCGCAAGGCCTTCGAGGACGGCAAGCACGAGCCGGGGGCCGCGGACTTCTACTACGGGGAAATGGAGATGCGCCGCCACGCCGACGACATCCCCCGCAGTGAACGGGGACTGCTGACCGCGTACTGGGCGCTGTCCGGCTACGGCCTGCGCGCCTCCCGGGCCCTGGCCTGGCTCGGCGCCGCCATGCTCCTCACCATCGTCCTGCTGATGGCCTTCGGCCTCGCCCAGGACACCCCGAAACAGACCGCGACCGGCACCGTCCCGGCCAGCGGGGGCAAGGTCACCTTCGAGATCGACAAGGACAATCCGAAGAACCCCACCGGCAACCGGTTCACTGGCGAGCGCTTCGAGAAAGCCCTGAACGTCACCCTGAACTCGGTGGTGTTCCGTTCCTCCGGCCAAGACCTGACCACCGCCGGCACATACATCGAGATGACCTCCCGCTTCACCGAACCCGTCCTACTGGGCCTGGCCGTCCTCGCCGTCCGCAACCGCGTCAAACGCTGACAGCCCCGCCCCGGCCCGGCGGGGCCCTGTGAACGGTTCGGTCGAACCGTTCACGTGCCCTACTTGCCTGCACTGGCAACCTCGGCCGGACGCCCCGATGGTGGTCTATCTGGCCAGATAACCCGCGCCTCGATGGTCCCCGAAGGCCCTCGTGGCGGGGCTCGTCGGCGCGGTGCCGAACGTCGCGGGGCCCGGCATCAGCGGCATGAAGAACTGCTGATGCCGGGCCCACGGGCCGCCCGGTGCGCGCCGGCTTTCCACGCGGCAGCGCGGACGTCTTCCTCGCCTCGGCAAACTCACCCCTTAAGAGGTGAGTCCACCCGGTGATGGGTGAACGTGAGGGGATGGCTACTGTCAGGCGGCCCAGCCCGGCCGGGAGGGCTCGAAGGGGCCGCTTGGGCGCGTTTCTGCCGTGCAGGGGCGGGTGTTCACACCCAGGTGTAGTTCTCGTCGGTGACGGCCTTCAGGGCCGCGTCCGAGACGGGGGCGTGGGGATCGGAGAGAGCGGCGAGAGCGGGGCCGATGGGCGGGAAGATGGGCAGTTCGGCGGCCTTTCGGCGGTCGACCCACTCGATCACGCCGATCTCGTGGCCTCCGTCGGGGAGTTCGTCCAGTTCCTGCTCGGCGAGTGTCGCGCGGAGGTCCTCGGTGATGTGCAGGCGGTAGAGCAGGTGGATTTTGCGGGGTGGGGGAGTGGGGCCGGGGCGGGTGACGCGCTGGTCGATGACCCAGATCAGCTCGCCCCCTTCGGCCTGCCCGACGTCGAGGCCTAGTTCTTCGTGGAGTTCGCGGGCGAGTGCCTGGTCGAGGTCTTCGCCGTGTTCGACGTTGCCGCCGGGCGGGGTGTAGTGGGTGGAGTCGGCTCGGTCCCGGCGGATGAGGGCGATCTCGTCGCCGCAGAAGACGAGGGCTCCGGTGCGGATCTTGATCCGGGAGAACGGGGCCGTCGGCTGCTCGGTGCTCGTCATGGCGGCCAGTATCACGGTCGGGCCTGGAGCCCGGGCGGGTTTGCGTCTCGTTCCCCCCGCCCGGGCCCGGGTGTTGTAGGAGTGCTCAGGCGGCGGGCAGGCCGGGCAGGGCGTACGCCGTGCGGCCGTCCGTCATGGTGGTGTGCTCGATCCAGCCGTCCGGCAGGGAGAGCGTGTGGCGGCGCAGACGACAGCCGGTGGCCCGCATGACCGGTGAGAGATGGCAGGGGTCCATCTCCTCGACCAGGAGGCTCGGCGCGTGCGTGGTCGGGTTCTTCTTCCCGGCGACGGCGATCGGCAGGCGGCCGGCGGGAGTGAGGGACAGCGGGGTGATCCGCCAGATCGAGCCGCGGACGGTGGACAGACTGGCCTGCCCGAAGCCGCGTTCCTCGCGTGGCGTCATCGGCTCGCCGTTGGTGCCGGTCAGCCCCCGGAACAACTTCTCGGCGCGGCCCTGGTTGACGATCTGGCCGGTGTCGATGGTGAAAGCCCGGGAGAAGAACAGGCTGGGGGGGGGGTATCCGGCCTGCCGCAGGGCGTCCGCGTAGAAGGCGACCTGCGGGTGGATCTGCTCGCGCAGGTGGGCGGATGCGGCGGCGTCCACCGGATCCAGCTCCCGCGCTCGTGCAGCGAGCGCGTTCAGGACGGCGGTCACGTCCTCATCGGTGGCGGCCGTGAACTCCTCGCGCCGGCCGACGCCGTGGCGCTGCTTGTGCGCGAGCAGGGCGTTCAGCAGGGGACGGGTGGCGTCGGTGTAGCCGGAGTTCGTGCGGACGTCGGTGGCCGGGTAGAGGTGCAGGGCGGTGAACGTCCCGTCGGACTGGAAGTCGCAGTCTGCCGCGTAGTAGGGGCCGTCCGCGTTGGTGAAGCGGTGCAGCCGGACGGTCCGCGCCCGGTGCGGTACGCCGAGGGATCCGCCGAGCGCGGCCCGCACCGTCTCCTCGGTGGGGCGGGCCTGATCGGCGGTGATGTGGAGGTAGGGGGCGCCGGGGAGGGAGTAGACCGGCTGGGTGCGCTCGTCGAGCCGCTCGATCACGGTCTCCGGCAGCTCGCCGTCGGCTAGATCCTGGGAGATGAGCAGATGCGGGCCGGTCGCGAGGACGTGGCGGCCCGCCATGACGGTGTCGGTCAGCTCACCGATGCCGACCAGCGGCGCGAAGCGCAGCTCGCATGCGGCGGTCGCGGCACCGTGGCCGAGCGAGTCCAGCAGCGGCCGGTAGGTGCGCAGGGCGGCGGCCAGGTCGGCGGCGTACGCCTGGCGGCTGGTGCCGAGGCGGCCCGCGAAACCGGCGGTGTAGGGGGTGACGGAGAAGCGGATCCCGTCGAAGCAGTCGCCGAACTCGGCGACCAGGCGCTCGTGCATGGCGGTCAGGTGGGACGAGCGGGAGGAGTAGCCGACGATGGAGATGCGCAGCTTCACGCCGAGGACGTCGCGGGCGAGCTGGGCATAGAGGTCGAGGTGGCGGTAGCTGCTGATGTCGTTGTCCAGGTAGGGGAAGACGACGCGGGGGCGGTGGATGCGGCCGGAGGCGACGGCCAGGTTCCGCTCGGCGGCGACTTGCCCGAAGGCGGTGAGCAGGCCGGTCAGTCCCTCGCGGGTCAGGCCCCAGGTGTCGCGGCCGGCGCCCTGCGAGCACATCGCGCACCCGTTGAAGCAGCCGACCTGCGGGGCCGCGTACTGAAGGCGGGTGAAGGCGTCGTCGGGCAGGGTCCGCAGTTGCTCCAGCAGTCCGGGGACGGCAGTGGTGGCGTAGGTCATGGAGGTCACCTCGCTGGGGGTAAGGCGGTCGGGGTGAGGTGGGTGGCCAGCGCGTCCAGGAGGTCGCGGCCGGGGCCGGAGAGCTGGTGCGGGCCGGTGAAGGGTCGGCCGGGGCCGGTGGTGACGCCCTCGGCGGTGCCGAGTTCCGCGCCGGGCAGGCATACGACGTCCTGTGCGGGGAGGCTTGTCAGCAGGACCTCCCCGCGGTCGGCGTCGGCCTGGTGGGGGTGGGTGCCGGGGCGCACCCACGTCAGGCCGACGCCTTCGGCGGCCCGGCGGTAGACGCCCGGTCCGCGCAGCCCGGTGAGCCGCACAGGCTGG
Organism: Streptomyces sp. NPDC030143; assembly: GCF_055573695.1. NCBI lineage: Bacteria > Bacillati > Actinomycetota > Actinomycetes > Kitasatosporales > Streptomycetaceae > Streptomyces > Streptomyces sp. NPDC030143. Next base: position 47,909 of record NZ_JBVIAY010000034.1, on the reverse strand, counting down.
TCGCCGTGGTGGCGGAGCTTGAGGTAGAACGGCCCGGGCCCGGCGTCGGCCGCGGCCCGGAGGGTGGCCTGGTTGAAGTCGTCGGCGGCGGGCAGCCAGTCGGGCCTGCCGCCGAGCAGGGCAGTCAGGTGGGCGGCGGTGAACGGGGGCAGCCCGCGCATCTGCTGGTTGACCGCCGAGACCTCGGTGGTGCCCTGGTTGCGGCAGTTGATCTCGTTGAACTGCACACGCCCGTCGTCGGTGAGCAGGGCGTCCAGCCCGAACAGGCCCGCCATGCGGCGGGTGTGCCACAGGTGCTCCCCGACACGGACGGCGGCCTGCACGAGGTCGGCGGCGGCCTGCGCCGGCCACGGCCGCGACCAGTCGTTGCCCGCACTCTTGCCCGGCCCGATGCCCGCCTCCGCGATCCCGACGGCCTTGTGGGAGGGGCGGTCCACGTACACCGACACCCATCCGCGCCCGTCCGGGACCGTCAGGACCGTCACGTTCGAGGACCAGCCCTCGACGAACGCGGCGACCTTGTAGGGGCCGTCCATGCGCGCCGCGCGGGCGAGGTCGGCGTCGGCGTCCACGAACACCGTGCCCCGCCCGCCGGAGTCCGCGCCGCACTGCACCACCAGCCGCAGCGCCCCGACGCGGCGGCGCAGCTCAGCCAGGTCCGGCAGCCTGCCGTCGATGCGCACGCACGGGATCCGTGTCCGCTCCGGCACGCCGGCGGCCCGAAGCAGGGCGTCGAAGGCGGCCTTGTCCTCGACCGCGGCCCGGACCTGTCCATCGATCGCGGCGACGGCGCCGTGCGGGCCCGCCCACCGGCGCAACCGGTCGGTGGCGTACCAGGCGGCGATCACCGGCGGGGTCGGGAGAGCGCGCAGGAGCGAGGACGCCTTGGCGTCGACGGTCTGCATCCAGACGTGCCGCTGCCCGGGGCCGCGCGTGCGGGTGCGCATCTCGGCGGCGAGGACGGTGTCCGGCGTGGCGCCGGACCAGCCGGGGTAGCAGCCGACCGCGATCGCCGGACGGGCCGCCGGGAGCGGGGCGGGCCCGGTGTAGAGGGTGCGCATCGAGGCGCAGAACCGCTCGGCGGACACCAGCGGCCGGCCGTCCAGGGCACGGGCCAGGGCGCTGTCGGCCGCCTCGACCAGCCCGGCGTCGAGCGTGTGGAGGCTCATGCGGCGCGCTCCAGGGCGTCCGGCAGCCGGACCGGTCCGGTGGCGGGCAGGGGGGTCAGGAGGGTGTCGGCGATGGAGGCGGCCATCTCCTCGGGCCGGTGCGCGGAGGTGTCGAACACCAGCAGTCGGTTGTGGCGGCGGCCCATGCCGTAGGTGAGCATCGCGGTGAACGCCTCGGCGAACCGGGCGTCATCGACCCCGCGCACGTCCACGGCATCCGGCTCCTCACGCACGCCGAGCCGGGTCCGGCGGACCTCGGTCGGGGCGGTGAGGTAGACGGCGAGGTCGAACGGGGCGAACAGGCCCGGCCAGCGCAGCGCGAGGACGGCCGACAGGTAGGGGCCGCCGGCCATTCCGAACGCGACCGTGCGGTCGACGTATCCGTCCTGGATGAGCACGGTGCCGGGCGGCTCGGGGGCGGCGGCGCGCACGAGCAGGGAGTCCACCAGGTATCCGGCGGTCAGGTAGGCGGTGGTGACCAGCGGGCTGTCGGGCTGACGCACCAGCGGCAGCCTCTTCAGCGCGCGGCGGGCGGGGTGGCGGTCGGCCAGGAAGCCCTTGTGCTCGACCACCGTCCGCCCCCGCGCGGCGAGTTCGGCCGCGAGAGCGGCGGTCAGGGTGGTCTTGCCCGACAGGTCCAGGCCGTCGACGAGGACGCGCATGACGTACCTCCGGGAATTCGGCTGAAGGGATGCCCGCTGCGGGAGCGGCGGGCACCGCCCACGCTCGGACCGGAACCCGTCCCTCAGAAGCCGTGGCCGGTTGCCTGGCGTTGCTCCTGGTTGCCGCCGGTTGCCTTCCCTCGCGGAACCTTTGTGTCCGCCCCGGCGGGGGCGGACACTGGGGGGTCCTCGTCTGGCCTGGGGAGGTCGAGTGCCTGGGATCACCGCAACCGCCCTGTCCGTGCACACCCACCCGCTCGCACTGCTGATGGCCCGCGACAACGTCACCGGAGTCGCCTACCTCAAGCGCGTGGCGGACCGTCACCGGGCCCTCGGGTTCGGCGCGATGGCCTACCGCAAGGAGAAGGTCAGCCGATGGCTCAGCGGAGTCACCCCCGAGCGCACCGCCCTGCTCGCCATCGCCAGCCTGCACGGCATCGCCATCGCCGACGTCGACCGCTACGGCTGGCCCCGCTTCCTGTACCTGGCGCTCGCCGACGACCAGGCCGTTCTGGAATCGCCCTGGACGACGGCGGGTACCGTAAACTCACTGACGGATATGGGAGGCCCCGTGGACCGTCGCGCCTTTCTGATCGCTTCCACCAGCACACTGGCATCGGCCGTCGCACAGTGGGCCACCGCCGAACCCGCCCTAGCCCTGACCGGCCGCGGAGTACGCGCCGACACCAAAACCGCCGACTGGTTCGACGCCCGCCTCGCCGCGTTACGCCACCTCGACGACACCGTCGGCGCCGGCGAAGCCTACGACGCAGCCCTCCTCGAACTACGGATGATCTCCAGCCTCCTCAAAACGGCATCGGCCAGCGAGACCACCACCCGCCGTCTGTTCGCGTGCGCGGCCGAGGCCTCCCGCCTCGCAGGCTGGTGCGCCTACGACGACGGCCGTCATGCCGCCGCCGAGCGCCACTTCATCGCCTCCCTGCGCGCCGCCGCGTCCGCACACGACCCCACGCTCGGCGCCATCACCCTCGCCTTTTGGGCGAACCTCCGCTACAACGCCGACACCCCCGACACGCGCGGCGCCCTCCACCTCATCGACGGTGCCTTGTCCGACCGCCGCAAGATCCGCTCACCCCGTGTCCTGGCCATGCTCCACGCCCGTGCCGCCCGCGCGCACTCCAAGGCCGGCAACGCCACCGCCGCCTGGCACCAGATGGACGCCGCCTTCGCCGCATACGGGCGAGCCGACGTCCTGGACGCGGACCTTTCCTCCATGTACTGGATCAACCACGGCGAACTCCACCAGGTCGCCGCCAGCTCCGCCCTGAGCCTGGGCGAGCCCAAGAAGGCGCTGGAGAACTTCGAGGCCGCCGTCACCCACGAAGACCCCTACGACACCATGCGCGAAACCCGCGGCACCGCCATCTATCAGGCCCGTCAAGCCGAAGCGCATCTCGCCCTCGGCGACGTCGACGCCGCTCTCAGCGTCGGCCATCAGGTCATCGCCGCGATGGGCGGCATCGACTCCGCCCGCACCACCAGCACGCTCGCCGATCTCCGTCAGCAACTCACCGGACACCGGCACGTCCCCGCCGTCGTGGACTTCCTCGACTGGGCCTCCTGACCGCAGGCCCCGGGGCATGTCAGCGCGGCCCGGGGTCAACTGTGGACGATGCCGCCTCGGGTGCTGATGTGCCGGACGGCGGTGCCCCAGCGCTGCTGGACGGGGCCGGCGCACCACTGGCACAGCGGGTATCCGCCCCGGCCGTACTTCCACGTCTTTCGCTGGCATGCGGCGCACGGCCCGACGAGGGCGCCGGAGCAGACCAGAGCGGAGGGGTCGGGCTCGTCGAGCGGTCGCGGGACGGCGGGAATGACGGTCATCGGTTCCTGTTCCGGACGGTGGTGCGGCGCCCGCTGTGCAGGAGAGCCGCCCGACAGGTACAGCCGTTCGATTCTGTGCGCCGACAGCGGGCGGAGCCCCGGAGGGTCGCACTACCAGCCACCTCTTCGAATCGAACGCATGACCGATCCAGTTCCTTCGCGTCTCACGCAGCTCCGGTTCCTGGAGCGGGTGCAGATCCGGGACCTGGAGCGCACCCGACGCTGGATCGCCCAGGAGGAACGCCGTGAGGCCGAACGCCGGCGCGGCGCTCAGGCGCGGCCGCCCGCTGGGGACTCCCGGGCCGCGCAGCCGGTCTGCGGCGTCGGCGGCCGCACGCCACTCCCGGGCGCCGGGCTCGTCCTGCCACGTCCCCATCCCTTGGGGCTCCTCTCGCTCGCACTCGTTCGGTCCCTTGTAGACCTCGCCGCGCGATCAGGTCGCGAGGACACCCCTGCAGCTCACCCAGACGGCTCCGCAGGCCCGGGCCGGTGGCGCCGAGCTGGGCGGCGCCGCCCTTGAGCCGGTGGTGGGCACGGATCACGGGCGCGGTTCTCCTGCGGTCGGCGGGCGGTACCGGCCCATGGTGGCCTCTGCTGCGGACACCTGCGGCACGTTCCGGCCTCCATACGCCGGGACAGGCGAAGGCCCCGGCCCGGGTCAGGGTGCGGGGCCACGCTGTCGCTCAACAGAGTCGGGTTGCTCCCCGAAGACAACCCGATCCCGGCGTTAAGCGGCCGGGTTCTGGTTCAGAATCAGGAGTGCTGGACAGGCGACCGGGTCATCCCCCGCGAGGACGCAGACGATGAGCGGCTCGAACGCCCTCAAGAGCACGTTGGTGGGGAGTTCCCTCAGAAAGAGCGGGAGATTGCCAAACAGGAGGGGCGCGATCTCGAACAGCCGGAGGGCGCATTCACCGATGTCTTCGGGCCCCGCTCCCGGGCAGAGTGGGCTGCCGATCAGCTGCGGATGCCGCTCAAGGATGAGGTCGATGACCTCGTGGAGGTTGTGCTCGTTGGCCTCGGTGACGTCAGGGTCCGGAACGGCCAATCCGGTCTTGGGGAAGATCCAGTGGCCAGCCTCGCTCTCCTTGAGCCCGTGCTTGCGCGCCTGCTTCTCGATGTCCTTGTGGTTGGCTCCGTAGAGGGCCCACCACTTCGATCCGTCGCCGTAGTAGTGCTCGGAGACCCCCCACAGGGTGTCCTTGCGTTCCACGGTGTACCACTCGTGGTCTGCCCGATCCTTCGAGTGGTCGGGAGTGGCGTCGGCCGGTCGAGGCGACTCGCCCTGGGGCTTGTCAGCGGTTACCGCGGATGCCGTGGTGCGCTCGTAGCATGCGTGGTCATGGCGGCTGTCTGGCCCGTAGTCAGAAACATCGAGCCTGCTGCCAGGGTGCTGGTGATTGCCAGAGCCAGACTGCGGCGGCGTGTTTTCGACATACCTCACCTCCTGCTTGTGGATACACGGTGTGACGAAGATGACGCTAAGCCACAGCCATTTGGTGAAGCGCGGCCACTGAGCCGATCAGCGGATCAGCAGATGGCCCCCTGCCAACACGCCGACGGCCCCGCACCCAGTGGGCGAATTCCAGGGGCCTGTTGCACCTGTTGGACCAACGGGTCTACAGCGGGGCGAGGCGCGCGGCGCGGTCCAGGGCTCGCAGCAGTTCGGGCTCCCATCCGGCGCGTGGGGTGTCGTAGGCGAGCAGGCCGGAGGCGGCCAGCACGTCGAGCTGCACCTGGTGCTCGATGCCGAGCCGCCACGCCTCGCGCAGAACGTGCCGGGCCTCGTCGCGGGCCACGCGGCCGGTGGTCGCGGTGGCGCGGGCGTCGGGCAGGGCGGCCAGCTGACGGCCAGCCTTCTCCAGGCGGCCCATGAGTTCGGCGGCCTTCTCGGCGTCGGGGCGCGGCGGCACAAGGTGGAGCTCGGGGGCGGCGACGCCGCGGCGCAGGCGCGGCCGAGGAGACGCGCGAGGGCTACCAGCGCACCTCGTTCAGGCACTGGACGGACGCGGACATGGACGGGTGTTCCACGCGGGCGGAGGTCCTGAAGGCGGAGGCGTTCATCACACCCATCCAGGGTGCGCGCTGCACACTGTCGGACGGCGAATGGTTCAGCCCGTACGACGGCGTGTACGTGACCGGACCGGCCGGCTTGGACATCGACCACATGGTGCCGCTCGCCGAAGCGTGGGACTCCGGGGCCGGCCACTGGTCGGCGAAGGAACGCGAGGCATACGCAAACGACCTCGGCGACGAGCGCTCCCTGATCGCGGTGACTGCTCGCTCGAACCGGTCGAAGGCGGACCAGGACCCGGCGACGTGGCTGCCGCCGCACGCGGCCTACCGGTGCCAGTACCTCGCCAACTGGGTGGCCGTGAAGATGCGGTGGCAGCTCACCGTGGGCGACGCGGAGCGCCAGGCGCTCACCGAGGGCACGGCTCAATGAGCCTCTTCAGCGTTGCCGCTCCAGTGTGAGGATGGCCTTGGCGATTGACGTCATTCGATTCGGGCTGCATCGGGACCTGCGGAAGATGCGCCAGGACTTCAGGCGGGCAACGCCGCGCTCGACCGGCGCTCGTGCAGCGGCAAGTACCCGGTTGAGGGTCTTTTCGGTGGGAGTGAGTTCCTGCAAGGGCTTGCGTTTCATGCCGGTGGTCAGCCACGGGCCAGCACCCTGTAGGCGAGATCGGCCAGGATAGGAACGCCCTGGCGCTCACAGATCCGGATGATCCGGTGGGTGCGAGCGGCGTCCGTCGGCGATCAGCTCCAGCAGGGCCGGTTCATCGTTGAAGACGCGGCGTGGAAGGAGGCGTTCGCCCCGCTCGTCGACCACTACGCAGTGGTGGTGTTCTTTGCCGACGTCCACTCCGGCGCAGATCTGGGGCACGGTCACCTCCGCCAGCTCGTCGTTACACATCGATCCCGCAGACGACCTCGCCGACGTTGTCCTACACAGTGATCGAGTCGCGTATCCCAATTAGCGGTCGAGTCGTCCCGGAGCTCCGGGCGGCCAAGTTCTTTGAGCCATCCAACGGCGACAAGCTCACAGCCATACCCAGAACCGCTGGGTCCGCCGATCTTACGAAAGACCTGCTCAGACCCACGCTTGGAAGGTAGGACAAGCTCAGCGTTCGTAAACGATGCGCCCGTCGAACACCGTGAGGTCCACCTCCACCTGGCTGATGTCGTGTGGGTCGAGATGCAGCAACGGGCGGTCCAGGACGCACAGGTCCGCGACCTTGCCGGGTTCGATGGTGCCCTTCCAGTCGTCGGCGAAGTCCTGCCAGGCCGCGTTGACCGTGTAGGCGCGCAGAGCCGAGGCGAGGTCCACGCACTGCTCGGGGCCGCTTCGCCGACCGGTTGCTTTGGATTCGCGCAGCATCATCGACGCCACACCCTGGCGCCAGTCGGGCTCGGTGATCGGCGCGTCGGAACTGGAGCAGACCCTGACGCCTGCGTCGATCGCTGAGCGCACCGGCCATTGGTACGCCGACCGCTGTGGTCCCACGATCTCGTCCATGAGGTCGGAGATGGTCCACTTAATGCCGGGATTCATGTTGACGCCGTAGCCGTGCGCGGCGAGTTTGGTCAGGCTGTCCGCTCCGATGAAGTCGCCGTGGATGACGTAGTGGCGGGTGTCGGGGCGGGGTGCGGCCTCCTCGGCTGCGACGAAGGCGTCCACGACGGTGTCGATGGCACGGTCGCCGGTGACGTGCACCCCGAGCTGGAATCCGGCCTCGTGCGCGATGCGGATCATCTCGCGCAGCTCCTCGACCTGGAGGGCGGGCGACTCTCCGTGCACGCAGAGAGCGCCGTGGCCGCCGTCCGGGTACGGATCGTTCATCCAGGCCGTACGGTTGGGCGGCACCCCGTCGGCGAAGATCTTGACGCCGATGGCGTTCAGCAGCCGCGGGTCGGCCGACTCCGGGCGGCGCAGCTCGGCCAGCCCCTTGCGCACGTCGTCGGCGGATCCGCCCATCGGCGCCGGGAGCAGCAGCACGCTGACGCGCGCCTGAAGGTCACCTGCTGCGGCGAGATCGGCGTACGCGGTCCAGTTGTCGGTGCTCAGGCCACCGAAGAGCGTGCCGGTGCCGCCGGGGCCGAGGCCGGGCTCGGTGTAGCTGGTGATGCCCCGGGAGTGCAGTTCCCGGATCACGCCTACGATGGCCTGGCGGCGCTGGGCGACGGTGGGGGTGGGCAGCGCGCTCTGGACGAGCCGTTGGGCGGCTTCGCGCAGGATGCCGGTGGGTGTGCCGTCGGGATCGGTGTCGATGACGCCGCCGTCCGGCGCGGGGGTTTCCGCGTCGATGCCGCAGGCGCGCAGGGCGGCGGTGTTGGCCCACACCATGTGGGCGGAGAAGTCGGTCAGGCAGACCGGGTTGTCCGGGGCCACCGCGTCCAGGTCGCGGCGGTGCGGGAAGCGCCCGGGGTCCGTGAGGCACTCGGTGAGGTAGCCGGCGTCCCAGCCGAGTCCGACGATCCACTCGCCCGGCGGGGCGGCGCGGACCGCGTCGCCGACGAGCGCGGTGATGTCGGTGATCGACCCCACCGCGGGATGGCCGACATTGAGGGCGAAGGGCGGTTTGGTCATCCCGTACGCGGCCCCGTGCAGGTGGGAGTCGTTGATGCCGGGCAGGACGGTCCTGCCGTCGAGTTCGACGATGCGGGTGCCGGGGCCCGCCAGAGCGCGCATCTCGGCGTCGGTACCGACGGCGACGATGGCCCGGCCGCGTACGGCCACTCCTTCCGCGACGGTGAAGTCCTGGTCGACGGTGCAGACCTGACCGCCGGTCAGAACGAGGGTGGGGGTGGATTCGGTCACAGGGGAACTCCTTGAGGGGGAGGGAGGAACGGGCCTTGGAGGTCAGCGCCCGGGGCGGGGTGCGAAGTACGCCAGTGCCGCGCCCGCCACCAGCGCCGTGCCCTGGGCCATCTGCTGCCAGAACGTCGGCACGCTCAGCAGTGTGAGGCCGTTCTGCAGCCCGCCGAGGAAGAGCACGCCCAGCAGGACGCCGAGGATCGACCCGGAGCCTCCGGTCAGGGCGACCCCGCCGATGAGCACCGCTGTCAGAACGGCGAGTTCGAAGCCGGAGCCGGAGGTGCCCGCGACCACGCTGTCCAGGACCGATGCCTTGATGGTGCCGGCGAGAGCGGCGGCCGCGCCCGTGGCCACGAACAGTGCGAAGGGCGTACGGCGGATGTTGATGCCGGACAGGTGGGCGGCCTCGCGGTTGACGCCGATGGCGAACACGTGCCGTCCGGTCGGGGTGAGTGCCAGGAAGAGGGCGCCGGCGATGAGAACGAGCGCGGCGATGACGACCGGTGCGGCGATCCCGGCGATCCGTGCGCCGCCCAGCCAGGCGAAGCCGGAGCCGAACCCGCTCAGTGGCAGGGGGAAGAGCTGCTGTGCGAGGCCGCGTATCGCGGTGAGCATGCCGAGCGTGACGATGAACGGGGACAGCCCGAGGTGGCAGCACAGCACGCCGTTGACGACGCCGACCGCGGATCCGGCCGCCAGCGCCCCGAGGAGGGCGACGGCCGGGGTGTGCCCGTTGCTCGCCAGCCAGCCCGCTACCAGCCCGCCGAGGGCGAAGGTGGAACCGACGGAGAGGTCGAGATAGCCGCTGATGACGAGCAGTGCCAGCGGTACGGCGACGATGGCCAGGGTGGCCGCGTCGGTGGCGATGCCGCCGAGGTTGGCCGGGTCGAGGAAGCTGCTGGTCGAAAGCTGGAAAGCCACCGCCATCACAGCGAGGACGACAAGCAGGGGCTGGCGTTTGAGGGTGGTCAGACCGCCCGTGGCCAGGACGCGTGGGCGGGTGAGGAAGCGGTCGGCGGTGGTCATGCTGCTCCTTGGGCGGGCCGGGAGTCGGGCTCGTGGACGGCCGACAGCAGGGTCTGTTCGGTGAGGTCGGGGCCGGAGAGTTCGCCGACGATGCGGCCGTCGGCGACAATCAGGCAGCGGTCGGCGAGGGCAACGACCTCCTCGGGGTCGCTGGAGGCGAACAGCACGGCCGTACCACGTTCGTCGGCCAGCCCGGTCACCACGCGGTAGATCTCCTGGCGGGCGCCGACGTCGACGCCCTGGGTCGGTTCGTCCAGCAGCAGCACTTCCACGTCGCGGGCTTCGTTGATCCACCGGCCGAGGACGAGTTTTTGCTGATTGCCGCCGGAGAAGGCTCCTGCGGGGAGTTCTGGGCGGGCGGGGCGCAGCCCGACGCTCTCGGCCAGGGAACCGAAGACGCGGCGCTCGACGCCCAGTGCCCGCACCCCGGCGCGGGAGAGCGGCCGGATCGAGGGCAGTAGCACGTTGTCCTGCGCGGTCAGCGACGGGAACAGTGCCTGGGCCCGCCGGTCCGCGGGTACCAGGGCGATCCCCGCGGCGAGGGCCTGGGCGGGCCTGGCCGGGGTCATCTCCTTTTCCCCGACCCGGATCGTTCCGCCCTGTGCCCGGCGTCGGCCGAAGAGGGTCTCCAGCAGGCGCGTTCGGCCGGAGCCGATGAGACCGAACAGTCCGACCCGTTCGCCTTCGCCGACGGTGAGGCTGACGGGGCCGAAGCCGTGGCCGTGCAGGCCGTCGACGGTGAGGCGAGGCCGCCCTGCGGTCCGAGCGGGACCGCTCCGTGTCGTGGCGTCGTGACGGCGGCCGGCGATGGCCTCCACTAGCTCGTTGCGCGAGAGACCGGCCACGGATGAGTGGTGGGTGACACGGCCGTCGCGCATCACGGTGACCGCGTCGGCGAGTCGTTCCACCTCGGGCAGCAGGTGGGTGACGTAGACGATGGCGAGGCCCTGGGCGCGCAGGTCCTCGACGCGTTCGGCCAGGGCGTCGCTCTCGGCGCCGGACAGGGCGGCGGTCGGTTCGTCCAGGACGAGCACGGATGCGCTGCGGCTGAGCGCCTTGGCGATCTCCACCAGCTGGCGCTGGCCCATCGGCAGGTCGCCGACGCGGTCGCGCGGGGAGCAGCTGGCCGCCACCCGTTTCAACAGGCCGGCCGCGGCCTCCTCTTGGACGCGCCGGTCGACACGTCCGTGGCGGGTCCATTCCTGGCCGAGGAAGATGTTCTCCGCGACCGTGAGCGCGTCGACCACGCTGAGGGTCTGGTAGATGATCGCCGCACCCGCGGTGATGGACTCGCGTGGTGAGAGCCGGGTGTACGACCGGCCGCCGATCTCGATCGTGCCGGAGTCCGGAGGGAAGGCGCCGCCGAGGCATTTGATGAGGGTGGACTTGCCCGCGCCGTTGTGGCCGAGCAGGGCGTGCACCTGGCCGGCGGGGACGGTGAGGTGCACGCCGTCCAGGGCCTTCACCCCGCCGAAGGACTTGGTCAGCCCCCGGATGCGGAGGTTCGTCGTCATGGCCGGCCCTAGGCGTTCTGGGCGAGCAGGTCGTCGATTGCGGTCGTGTCGCCGCGCTGCACGAGGTTGATCGGCACCTGGGCGCTGGGGTTGGCCTTGCCGGCGGCGACCGCGAGCGGGACGTCGACGATGGCGGCGGCGAGATCGTTCGGGGCCAGGGCGGCGGAGGCCCGGTAGAAGGTGCCCTGCTTGATCGCGAGGAGGGAGGGTGCGGAGCCGTCCTGCCCGCCGACGAAGGTCTTGGCGTCGTCCTTGGCTCGGCCCGTCTGCTGCAGGGCCTTGTAGGCACCGTACGCGGCGGCGTCGGTGATCCCGAGGACGATGTTGAGGTCGGGGTGCTTGGCGAGGATGGCCTTGGCCTTGGACAAGCCGGTGTCGGGGTCGATGGCCTGTTCCTGCGCCACGACGTCCACGCCGGGTGCGGCCTTGGTGAAGGCCTCGACCATGCCCTTGGTGCGCTCGCGGCCCAGCTCGATGGTGCTGTCGGTGAGGAAGGCGACCTTGCCCTTGCCTCCGAGGTTCTCCTCGGCCCATTTGGCCGCCGCCTCGCCCAGCAGGGTTCCGCCCTCACGGAAGCTGAACTGGATGTCGGCGCTCTGGTGCTCCAGCGATCCGCCGTAGGTGACCCAGATCAGGCCCGCCTCCATGGCCCGCTGCGCGACGGCCTCCATGGCCTCGAACACCATGGGGAAGGACACGATCGCCGGGATCTTCTGCGCGATCCAGGTGTTGAGGTTGGAGACCTGTGTGTCGGCGCTGGCGTTGTCGCTCGTGGTGATCAGGGAGCTGCCGTGCTTCTTCGCCTCGGCCGTGGACAGCTTGACCAGCGTGGAGTAGAGCGGGAGCTGTGTGAAGGGGTAGTCGAGTCCGATCTTCGTCAGCTCCTTGCCCCCTGAGGATGCGGGCCCCGCCGAGGCCGACGCCTTCTCCGGCGCCGAACAGCCGGCCGCGGCCAGCGCCGTGGTGGCCAGCGTGCCGGCGGACAGAGCGAGGAACCGTCTGCGGGAGGCGGAGGAAGGCGTGCTCGATTCAGGAGTGATCATGGCAGGGCTCTCCGAGGGGCTGGCCCGCGTGAGGCGGGCGTCCGGGTCGTGCCGGGTGACGTGTCGAACAGGAAAGACTCCCGGCCGCCGCGCCGCCATCGGTAGAAATACCGATCGGGACGATGGCGTGACCCCACGGGATCGATTGGGTCACGGCACCGTGAACTCCTTGCCGCCCGAACACCCGCCCCATATCGTTGGGACTCAAACGACCTTCCTGATTCCGAGCCCACCCCGGAGGCTCGTTTGCACAGCCATCACCAGATCGCGGCGGCCGCCCGCATCGGCATGCTTGCCCATGAGCCGGACACACCTGCTGTCTGTGCCGAGGTCCTGCGCGAACTCGCCCGTGCCCTGCCCCTCGACGCGGCGACGCTGCTCTCCATCGATCCGGTCACCGGTGATCACGTCCAGTTGGCCGGGGTCGGCTACACCACCGAGCTGTCCCAGAACCTGGCCGCCGAGTTCGTCAGAACCCCGTGGTACCAGAACGTCATGCGGCAGGAACTGCCGCCGTCCATCTCCGAGGACGCCGGCGACACCGGAACGCGCTTCAGGCACGGCTGGTTCTACGCCGAACGGGTCCGCCCCGCCGGGTTCCGCGACGGGGTGACCGGAGCGCTGCGTCACCGCGGCCGCCTGGTCGGTCTGGTGCACCTCTCCACCGAGCGTGCCGACGCGTACGACACCGACGCACGGCGCCTGCTCGCCTGCGTCATGCCGGCGCTCGCGGCGCTGGCCGATCCGGTGCCGTACGTCACCGACCTGGAGAACGGCGTGACGCGCGGGAGTGCGGTGAGCCTCGTGGCGGATGGTGCGGTGATCGACGTGCCGGGGCGTGAGCGCGCGGGGATCGTGCGAGACGAGGTCTTCGACGAGCTCCTGCGGGCCTTCACGAGCACGGGTGGGCGGCGGCTGCGCCTGCTGTGGCCGGTGGGTGGCGACTGGCGGCGCGTGACGCTCCAGCGGTACCTGCCGGGTTCCCACCGCCTCACCGGTGCGGTGCTGGTGGTGGAGGCACCTACGGAACTCCCCTACGGGCTCAGTCCGCGGGAGCTGGAGGTGCTGACCCGGGCGGCCACGGGCCAGACCAACCAGGCCATCGCGCAGGCGCTGTACCTGGCGCCACGGACCGTGCACACCCACATGGAGCACCTGCTGCGCAAGACCGGCGCCGCCTCCCGTGCCGAGGCCACCGCCCTGGCGGTCCGCGACGGTCTGCTGCGCCCGGCTCCGGATCAGGTGGCCCGCTTCGTCGAGCGGTGAAGCGTACCGGGTGGGGCGACGCCGGCGCGCAGGTGCCGGGCAGTTTCCTGCGCGCCGGGCCGGGGGTCCGTCCGTGCGGCGGGTCAGCTGACCAGTCGCTCCATGCGCCGCATCACCTCACGGCAGAACGCCCCGACGCCGTCAGGGTCGTCGATGAACTGGTTCGGCTTGACGCAGAAGGTCGTGAAGCCGCTCTCCCACTGCTCGGGAACCGAGGCGAGGGCCGCTCCGAGATCGGCCGGCGAGCGGTCGTCGGGGAAGACGGCCTGGGTGCCGCCGATCATCTCCAGGTCGGTGATGTCGCGTCCCGCAGCCGACATCGCGTCCTTCAGCGCCCGCAGGTCTTCGGGTGTGGGCCGGCCGAGCGGATGGAAGCCGTGGCCGTGGCGGACGAGCCGCCGCAGCAGCGGGCCGTGCAGTCGCTGCCCGCCGAACCAGAGCCGTGGGCCCTCGGGGCGGTATGCCTTGGGCTCGAAGTACACGTCCTGGAAGGGGTAGTTCGGGCCGTCGTGGGAGAGGGGTGACGGCCCCCACGCCTTCGCCCACACCTCCAGATGCTCGTCCAGCAGCTTTCCGCGCTCACCGAACGGCACGCCGAGCGCGTCGTACTCGTCCCTGCTCCAGCTCACCGTGGGTTGCACCACCAGCCTCCCCTCGCTGATCAGGTCGAGGGTGCCCAGTTCCCGGGCGAGCAGCAGCGGGTGGCGCAGCGGTGCGAGGACAGCCGCGGCGGCCAGCCGGAGTCGTTCGGTGACCGAGGCGATGGCGGCGAGCAGGAGCAGCGAGTTCGGCCAGGGGGTGTACGGGTCCTGGTTGCCCGGCAGGGCGTAGTCACGGGGGTTGCCCATGATCCCCCGGTCCGCTGCGTCGGGTCCGAGGACGATGTGCTCGCTGACCATGACGGCGTCGAAGCCGGCGTCTTCGGCCTCACGGGCCCACCGTACGGCGGTGGGCAGGTCGGCCCGGCCTCCGGTGAGGGTCCAGTTCTCGCTGAGGACGAGCAGCATGCGCGGAGTGGCGGGGGTGTTCATGGGACTCCTCTTCTTCTTCGTACAATTTGGGGCCGAACGAACGGCACGGTGGGACATGTGTCCGTTCGGGGAGCAGGAGTTGCCGCGACCAGACGAAGGAGCCGCCCATGCCCGGCCAGCGATCCATCACCGAAGCCGAGAAGCTGGCGGCCGCGAAGCTCGGTGGTTTCCCGATCCGTCGGGAGCAGATGGCCGCTGTGGCGAACATCTACCGGGCCGCCTCCGCGGTCCGGCATCACCTGGAGAATTCCGTCCTGCGCGGCTCGGATCTGACCTGGACGGCGTTCGTCGTGCTGTGGGTGGTCTGGGTGTGGGGCGAGTCGGAGACGCGGTACGTGGCGGACGAGGCCGGCATCTCCAAGGGCACCCTCACGGGGGTCTCCCGCACCCTGGAGTCGCGTGGACTGATCAGGCGGAGCGGGCACCCGACGGATGGACGGCTGGTGTTGCTCAGCCTCACCGACGAGGGCGAGGAGTTCATGCGGCGGGTGTTCCCGGCGTTCAACGAGGAGGAGGCGTTCGTCACCGCCGGGCTCAGCGACGCGGAGTGCCGCCGTCTTGCGGACGGTCTGCGCAGTGTCGTCATGCAGGTCGAGCAGCATGGCGAGGAGCGGCGCCAGTCGCTGCTGAACGGCGCCGAGCCCGCGCCGCGTCGCAGCGGTCGCCGGTCCAGGAGCTGAACGGAGTGTCAGCGCCGCTCCTCGGCGGCCCGTACCAGGGCGTCGAAGAGCCGTTGCTGGACCGGATCCTCGTGGGCGGTGTCCTCGGGGTGCCACTGTACGGCGCTGAACCAGCCGCCGGCGGTGGGCAGTTCGAGCGCTTCGACCGTGCCGTCCGCCGCTCGTGCCGTCACTCTCAGGCCCGCGCCGAGGCGGTCGACGCGCTGGTGGTGGTAGCAGGACGCCTCCACCTTCTCGGCGGCCGTCGCTCGTGCGACGACCGATCCGGCCTCCAGGGCGACGGGATGCACGACGTGCCGGTGGTCGCGCCCTGGACCGCCCATGTCCTGTTCCAGGGTTCCGCCGAGGGCGACGTTGACCGCTTGCAGGCCGCGGCAGACGGCGAGCAGGGGAAGTCCGGTCTCCAGCGCGGCCCGTGCCACGGCCAGGTCGAAGGCGTCCTGGACGTCGTCCACGTCGTACACGCTGGCGTGGGTGTCGACGGCGCCGTACGTGTGCGGGGCGAGGTCTCCGCCGCCGGGGAGCAGGACGCCGTCGAAGCGGGCGAGCCGGGCGGCGGTGCCGGTCTGCGCGGGGTGGATGCTCACGGGCTCTCCGCCTGCCCGCCACACTGCCTCGATCAGGGCCCGGGCGTTGACCTCGGCGGCGTAGCGCAGGGCGGAGGTGGTGGCGCTGAAGCGGGCGGGGATCGCGATGAGCGGGCGCGTCACAGCTGGATCCATGTCGTCTTGAGTTCGGTGTACTTCTCCAGGGCGTGCGCGGACTTGTCGCGGCCGTTGCCGGACTGTTTCATGCCGCCGAAGGGCACGGTGAGGTCGCCCTCCTCGTAGCAGTTGACCCAGACCGTGCCGGCCTTGAGGGCACGGGAGACGCGGTGGGCGGTGGACAGGTCGGAGGTCCACAGGCCGGCGGCGAGGCCGTAGTCGGTGGCGTTGGCGAGGGCTACGGCCTCGTCGAGGTCGTCGAAGGCCAGGACGGACAGGACAGGTCCGAAGACCTCCTCGCGGGCCAGGCGGCTGTGCGGGTCGACCTGGTCGAAGACCGTGGGCTGCAGATAGGTGCCGCCGGTTTCGGTCAGGGTGGCCGCTCCTCCGCTCCTGAGCCGGGCGCCGTCGCGCTCGGCGTGCCGTATGTGGTCGAGGACGCGGGCCAGGTGGCTCTGACCGACCAGGGCGCCCATGTCGGTGGCCGGGTCGAGGGGGTCGCCGACGCGCAGTTCGCGGGCGCGTCGTACGACGGCCTCGGTGACGTGTTCGGCGATGGCGGAGTGGACGAGGAGGCGCGAGGGCGCGGTGCACATCTCACCCTGGTTGAAGAAGATGCCCCAGGCGGCGGTGGCGGCGGCGTTCTCCAGGTCGGGGGCGTCGGGCAGGATGATGTTGGGTGATTTGCCGCCCAGTTCCAGCCAGACGCGCTTGAGGTTGGAGTCGGCCGCGTAGTGCAGGAAGTGGCGGCCGACGGCGGTGGAGCCGGTGAAGGCGAGGACGTCGACATCCGGGTGCAGGCCGAGGGCTCGTCCGGCGACCGGACCGTCGCCGTTGACGACGTTGAGCACGCCGGGCGGCAGTCCCGCCTCGGCGGCGACGGCGGCCAGCAGCAGCGCGGAGAGCGGTGAGTGCTCCGACGGCTTCAGTACGACGGTGCAGCCGGCGGCCAGGGCGGGGGCGATCTTCCAGCCGGCGAGGGTGAGCGGGAAGTTCCACGGCACCACCGCGCCGACGACTCCGGCGGGTTCGCGGGTGACCAGGGCGAGGGCGTCGGGGGCGGTGTGCGGGGACTGGTCGGTGAGCTTGTCGGGGAGCTGGCCGTACCAGCGGAAGGTGTTGATGAGCGCGCGCAGTTCGATGTCGTGGGCGTCGGTGATCGGTTTGCCCATCTCCAGGGTCACGGCGAGGGCCAGATCGGCGCGCCGCTCCTGCAGCAGGTCGGCGATGCGCACCAGGATTCGGCCGCGGTCGGCGGGCGCCAGCCGCGGCCAGGGCCCGCTGTCGAAGGCACGGCGAGCGGCGGCCACGGCGGCGTCGATCTCGGCGGCGCCGCCGTCGGCGACCTCGGTGAGCACCTGACCGTCCCGCGGCGAGACGACGGGAAAGGCGGCGCCCGCCCCGGCTTCCTCGGCACCGTCGATGTGGTGTGCGCGCGGCAGCACCAGCGCCTTGGCCCGGCGGAGCCATTCGTCGTGGGTGACAGCGGGCATGGGATTCTCCAGACCGTGTTTCCGGTGGGACGTCGAAGAAGTCGAGGAGCCGAGGAGTCGGCGTGCGAGGTGTTACGGCCGCGCCTGGCCGCGCCGGCGCCTGAACCACTCGGTCGCGGCGCCCACGGCGAGCACAGCGGGGACGCTCGCCTCCAGCCATACGGCCGTGCTCGCCTCGCCGCCGATGAGGGTCGTGAAGTTGGCCAGGATCAGCCAGATCGCGCCCGCCAGACCGAGTGCGGCGAGTGTGGGCGCGACCAGCGTGTTGAAGCGCCGGGGGTCCAGCCGCTCACGGCGGAAGAAGACGATCACGGACACCGAGGTCAGCAGGTACAGCAGCATCATCGCCAGGACGGCCAGTCCACTGAACCAGGAGAACAGGGTGAGCACCGGGTCCTTGCCGGCGACCGCGAAGGGCACGACGAGGAGGAGGGCGATGCCCGTCTGCGCGCACCCGGCGGCCCAGGGCGAGCGGCGGGCGTTGAGTCTGCGCAGCGGCTGCGGCAGCAGTCCGTCGCGGCTGAGGGAGAACAGGTAGCGGTTGGCCGAGTTGTGGAAGGTGAGGATGCCCGCGAACAGGGAGGTAGCGAGCAGGACGGGCAGGACGTCGTTGACCCATCCGCCGAACTGCGTGGCGATCGGGGCGAAGACGAACCCGGCCGAGTCGCCGCCCGAGAGGGCCTCTCCGGCCGCCGCCGGGGCCTTGACGGCGCCGTAGGCGGAGACCAGCGCCCAGGACGTGAGGGCGAAGAAGCCGGTGACCACGAGTACCGAGAGGTAGGTGGCCCGGGGCACGGTCTTCTTCGGCTCGCGGGCTTCCTCGCCGTAGATCGCGGTGGCTTCGAAGCCGAACATCGACGCGACCGCGAACATAACCGCGACTCCCGGGGCCCCTTGAAGGGCCGCTGACGGCGAGAAGCTGTCGGCGAGGCCCAGTCCCTGCGGCCCGCCGCCCTGGAACAGGGTGACCAGACCGAACAGCAGCAGGATGCTGAACTCCGCCGCGACGAACACGGCGAGGACCTTGGCACCCATCTCGACGCCTGCCGCGCCCAGCGCCTGGACCACGGCCATGGTGGCAAGCGTCCACATCCACCAGGGCAGGTCGAGGCCGGTGTGGTCGGCGACCAGACCGGCGACGATCGCGCCGTACAGGCCGTACATCGCGGCCTGGATGACGCAGTACGCGAACAGGGCGACGGCCGCGCCGGAGGCGCCGGCGGTGCGGCCGAGGCCGGTGCCGATGTAGGTGTAGAAGGCGCCGGCGTCCACGACGTGGCGTCCCATGGCGACGAAGCCGACCGAGAACAGCAAGATCATCGCGCCTGCCAGCACATACGCGGCGGGCGTGCCCGCGCCGTTGCCGATTGCGATCGAGATCGGTGCCGCTCCGGCGATGCCGGTGAGCGGCGCCTGGGCGGACAGGACGAAGAACATGATGCCGAGCACGCCAAGGGCGTTGGGCTTGAGCGCGGCTGTGGTGCCGCCTCGCACGGTCTGCTGCGGAGGAGCCGTCTGACTGCCCACGTGGATCACCTACCGGGGAAGGGAGAGAGGGGACGGAGCGAGAGGAAGGCAGTGGGGGGAAGCGGCCGAATTTCATTTCGGCCCAAACGAGTGGCACTATCGTGGAGTCGGACTATCCGTTTGGCAAGGGGCGGGCGTGGGGATTCCCGGAGCCGGCGGATTCTTACAGCGGTGACTCTGGGGGCAGCGGGCTCAGACGCCGTCTGTGCCCTCGGCGAGGCCCTCCAGCAGGGCACGCAGTTCGGCGAGGGCCTCCTCGGTGACCTCCCGCTCGCCGAAGACGAGCTGGTGCAGCACCAGGCCCTCGAGGGCGGCGAAGACCAGCCGCGACAGGCCGCGGCCGACCGGCCGGGCGAGCATCTGGGACAGCTCGCGCCGGGTGGCGTCGAAGTACTCCTCGTACAGGCCCCGCAGGTGCGGCAGGAGTTCCGCCCGGCGGCGCGCCTCCAGGAGCAGCTCGTACTGGAAGGCCTGGAGCTCGGGACCGGATTCCACCATGTCAGCGAGGCCGGCGGAGAAGTCGGCGACCTTGCCCGTGCCGGGTTCGAGGGTGCTGCTGCTGAGGGAGGAGCGTACGGCGTGCGCGAGCGCCTCCTCGATCAGCGCGTCACGGGAACCGAAGTGGTGCACGACCAGTCCGTGCGTGACCCCGGCCTCCTCCGCGACCGCCCGGTAAGTGAGCTTGCGCAGTCCGCCCCGCGCCACCACGCGCACCGCGGCGTCCAGCAAGGCCTCACGGCCGGCCCCGTAGTTCTTCACGCGTTTGCGGGGGCCGCGCTCACCGGCGGGCTCGGTCATGCCCGTGACTCTACCCGTGGCCAGGGCATCAGCGCCGCGGTGGCCGGATGCCACGGAACTCCCAGTCGCCGCCGAGGGCGGTGGACAGCACTTCCTCGGACTCGGTGGGCTGGGCGCCGACATCGGCACGGACCGGGGTGGGTCCGGTGACGATGTGGTTGGTGAGCCGGCCCAGGCCCTCCACCTCGACCTCCACCACGTCGCCCGGCTGGACGGGGCGGGAGTTGGCAGGCGTGCCGGACAGGAGGACGTCGCCAGGGCAGAGGGTGATGGTGCGGGCGATGTCGGCGACGAGGTAGTGCATGTCCCACTTCATCTCGTCCGTCGAGCCGTCCTGCACCACCTTCCCGTTGACGTACGTGCGCAGCGACTTGCCGTGGAAGTCCCAGTCGGTGACGAGCCCCGGGCCGAGCGGACACAGGGTGTCGGAGCCCTTGACGCGGAGCATGGAGCCGGCGTCGGTGTCACGGAAGTCGTGCAGGCCGTAGTCGTTGGCGATGGTATAGCCGGCGATGTACTCGCCCGCCTCGGCCGGGGAGATGTTGCGCGCGGTCTTCCCGATGACGATGGCGACCTCGCCCTCGTAGTTGAGCCACTTGCAGCCCTCGGGGCGGACGATCGCGCCCTTGTGGGAGTTGAGGGACGAGGTGGGCTTGTGGAAGTAGGTCGGGGTGTCGGGCAGGTCGATCTGGAACTCGTCCACGCGGCTGCGGTGGTTGAGGTGGACGGCGATCACCTTGGACGGCACGACGGGGGGCAGGTGCTGGGCGTCCTCGGTCTTGACGCGGCGGCCGTCGGCGGCGACGAGTTCGTCGCCGTCGACGGTGACCTGGACGGCGGCGCCGTCGAGGAGGATGCGACGGTATTCGGGCATGACAGGGCTCCTAGGTACGGCTGTGCGGGGTACGCGGGGTGGGCAGGCCGGTGCCGGTCCAGCCATCGGCAGGGCGGTCGAACCAGAGGTGCACCTGGCCGGTGCCGATCGAGTTCTCGTACTCGCCGTACTGGCGGGCCTTGGCGGTGCAGGCCTGTTCGCCCAGGGCGCCGGCCATCATCAGGTAGTGGAAGAACTTCGCCTCGGGCTTGAACTTCCAGAACTCGTCCATGGTGTCGAGGACCTTGTCGTGACGGCCCTCCTTGAACCAGGCGATCCGCCCGTGGTCGGCCTCGCGGGCCTCGGGCGTGAAGATGTGCGCCGGGTCGCTGGCCTCGTGGTCGCGCAGTTCGCGCAGCGGCCAGAAGGTGTGCGACAGCGCGCCCGAGGCGATCAGCAGCACCCTCCGTCCCGGTGTGGCGGCGATACCGTCCGCGAGGGCGCGGCCCAGGCGCAGGTGGTCCTCCATGTCGCCGGTCTGGCAGACGCCGATGGTCACCCACCGCTTGTCGGGCAGCCCCTCGCCGAGGAACTTCCAGAGGTTGATGGTGGCGTAGTAGATCGGCAGGTAGTCGTCGTCGATCGCGGTGATCCAGGTGCCGTGCCGGTCCGCGAACTTCTCGATGTTGTGGGCGAGTTCGGGGTCGCCGGGGAAGTCGTACGGCATCCGGCACATGCCGCGCGGCAGTTCCTCCGAGGTGAACAGACCCGCCCGGCGCCGCTGTGCGGTGACGACGAACTCGACCGTCGTGGCCCAGTGGGAGTCGAGGACGACGACGGTGTCGTAGTCGTCCCGTTCGAAGACGTCCTTGCGGAGTTGCTGGAGTCCGGTGACGAGGGTGATCTCCTTGCCCTCGTTCAGCTCCAGCCGGTCGGCCTCCGGCAGCACGATGGTGGGGACGTGGGCGAGCAGGCCCGCCCCGACGATCTCACCCATGGTTGGTCCATCCGTTCGGGGCGGTGACGGTGTTCTTCACGTCGCAGTAGAAGTCGAAGCTCCAGGTACCGCCCTCGCGGCCGACTCCGGAGAGGCGGGAGCCGCCGAAGGGGGCCTGCAGGTCACGTACAAAGAAGCAGTTGACCCAGACGGTTCCTGCGACGAGTCGCGCGGTGACGCGTTCGGCACGCTCGGGGTCGCCGGTGGCCAGGGTGGCGGCCAGCCCGAAGCGGGTGTCATTGGCGAGCCGGATCGCCTCTTCCTCGTCGGTGAAGGTCTGCAGGGTCAGGACGGGACCGAAGACCTCCTCCTGCACGATCTCGGAGTCCTGGGCAACGTCGGTGAGGAGCGTCGGGGCGTAGTACTGCCCGCCCTTGGGGTGCCCGCCGATGACGGCGCGGGCTCCTGCCGCCAGTGCCCGCTGCACGAAGCCGTCGATCTTCTCTAGCTGGCGGGGGTGGATGTTTGGCCCGATGTCGGTGGCCTCGTCACGAGGGTCGCCCTGCCTCAGGCCCCTCGCCCTGTCGACGAAGCGCCGCGTGAACTCCTCGGCGACCGACTCCTCGACCAGGAAGCGCGTGGCGGCCAGACAGACCTGCCCCGCGTTGTCGTACTGCTCCACCGCGAGGTCGACGGCGAGGTCCAGGTCGGCGTCGGCGAACACCAGCAGCGGTGACTTGCCACCGAGTTCGAGGCTGAGCGGAGTGAGGTTGGCGGCGGCCGACGCGGCGATCCGCCGGGCGGTGGGCACCGAGCCGGTGAAGCTGATCCGGCGCGCGTCCGGATGCGAGGTCAGGGCGTCGCCGATCTCCGAGCCGTACCCCTGGACCACGTTCAGCACCCCGGCGGGCAGCCCCGCCTCGGCGGCGATGTCGGCGAGGAGGGAGGCGGTCAGCGGAGACCACTCGGCGGGCTTCAGGACGACGGTGTTGCCGGCCGCGAGCGCCGGCGCGACCTTCCAGGTGGCCAGCATCAGCGGCGCGTTCCACGGGGTGATCAGCACACAGGGGCCCGCCGGGTCCCAGCTGACGTGGTTGCTGTGGCCCCGGGTCTCGAAGTCCCCGTGCTCCAGCTTCAGCAGCCAGTCGGCGAAGAAACGGAAGTTGTGCGCCACCCGCGGCATCACACCGCGTCGGTGCGAGCGCAGCAGCGCCCCGTTGTCGGTGGTTTCGACGATGGCGAGCTCTTCGAGTCGCTTCTCCACACCGTCGGCGATGGCGTGCAGGATACGGCCACGCTCGGCGCGGGGGGTGGCGGCCCAGCCGGGGAAGGCGGCCTTCGCCGCGGCGACCGCGGCCGCGGCCTCCCTCGCCGTACCGCGGCTGATCTCACCGATCGTGCTGCCGTCGATCGGTGAGGCATCGGTGAACGTTTCGCTGGACGCGACGCGCTCGCCGCCGATCCAGTGCCGGGTGTCGACGGCGACCCCGGCGACCGTGAGAATGTGCTCGGTCATGTCCGGTCTCCAAGTCATGTGATGCGTAAGGGATTACTCGGCGCCGGACGTGCCGGACTCCAGCAGTCGGCCGCCGTCCCAGACGACGCCGACCTGGCGGTAGTACGCGGCGATCGGCTCGCGGATCTCCAGCCGGGCCAGCTCCTCGGTGGGCGCCTCGAACAGCTCCAGTTCGGCGTCTCCGACCCATGCCTGGCCACCCTCGAAGGAGGCGGCGCCCGACTCGATCAGCTCGTCGAGAGCCAGCCCCTTGCCCTTCTCGATCGAGGGAAGCCACCGGTGGTGGGCCATCGGGTGCCCGTTGACGAAGCCGTTGGTGTCGGACGGCTCCCGCAGGGTGACCACCGCCTGCGCCAGCCGCCGGTCCGCGGCGGCCAGCGTCGCCCCGAACCGGGCCCCCGCCGCGATCCGCGGAGCGGGCCCGTACGGGTGCGGGCGGGTCTGGTGGATCGAGCCGAGCTTCTTCGGGTAGCCCTGGTGCAGGCCACGAGCGATGGCGAAGTCCTTGTCGACCCAGATGTAGACGCAGCGGGTGTAGGTCCGCCCCCTGAACTTGCAGCGGACGACGGCGAACGCCTCCTTGTACTGGGAGAGCACCGGGTCCAGCAGCTCGTCTCCGGAGGTGGAGCAGGACTGCCAGTCGGCCCAGATCAGCGCGACCGCGCCCGGATCCTCGTCGGCCGGTTCCAAGGGTTCGGGCAGCAGTTCGCGCACCCGCGCGGGATCGGTGCGGTACTCGACGGTGAGCAGATCACCGGAGTAGCGCCACGGCGGGGACGGGATGAGCGACGAGGCACCGCTCGCCGTCTTCGGGTGGAAGTAACCACGGACAGAGGGCATGGCGGGATTCCTTACGCGGTGAGGGCGGGCTGCTTCAGCAGCTGGGCGCGGTAGCGGGCGGCGGCGGACACCGCGGCGGGGCCGCCGAGCGCCACCACACCGACCAGCCGGTCGTCGGCGTGGTAGCCGACCAGGACGTCACGGTCGGGGTCGCCGTCCAGGATCCGCACGTCGTCGAGGCCGAGGCCGGGCGCGCCGAAGGACTGCAGCCGGAACTCGTACTGGTCGCTCCAGAAGGTGGGCAGCGGCGCGAACGGAGCCAAGTCGGCGCCCGAACCGGTGAGACGGGCGACGAGGACCTTGGCGGCGTGCCTGGCGGTGTCCGTGGGGATGGACCAGTGCTCGACGCGGCGGGGCACGCCGTCGTAGCGGGCGTTGGGGAAGCGGGCCACGTCACCGACGGCAACCACGTCCGGGAAGCCCCCGACGCGCAGCTGCTCATCGGTGATCACCCCGTCCGACAGGTCCAGGCCGTTGCCGTCCAGCCACTCGGTGTTGGCGATCGAGCCGACCGACTCCACGACCACGTCGGCGGGCAGAGCGGTGCCGTCGTCCAGCACCACCCCGGTGACCCGGTCCTCGCCCTCGAAGCCCGCGACCGACGTACCGAGCGCGAAGCACACTCCGCGCTCCTCGTGCCGCTTCAACAGCGCACGGCCCAGCAGGTCACCCAGCGGTCCCCCCATGGGCAAGGTCAGCGGATCGACGACGGTCACCTCGGTGACCCCGAGCTGGACGGCGGTGGCCGCCACCTCGCAGCCGATGAAACCGGCTCCGACCACGACCACCCTTGCGCCGGGCCGGGTCAGCTCCTCACGCAGCCCCTGCGCGTCGGCGAGGGTGCGGACCGTGTAACGGCCGGCGAGGGGGCCGGGGCACCTCAGCCGACGGGGCCGCATGCCGGTGGCGACGACCAGACCGTCGTAGGAGACGGCCGAGCCGTCATCGAGCGCGACGGTCCGCTCCGCGAGCCCGGCCTCGACCACCTTGCTGCCCAGCCGCCACTCGACATCGGCGACGGCCGCCTTCGGCGTGAAGGCCAGCGACTCGAAGGACACCCTGCCCGCCAGTACCTCCTTGGACAGCGGAGGCCGGTTGTACGGCATGAGGGGTTCTTCGCCGATCACGGTGATCGCACCGGTCCAGCCCGCCGCACGCACCTGCTCGGCGGCTCGCAGGCCGCCCAGGGAGGCGCCGGCGATGACGATGCGTCCGGTCATGGCGCTCAGTCCCCGATCCGGATGGCCTGGAGGGGGCACACGTCGGCGGCCTCCTCGACCTCCTCGCGCAGGGCGTCGTCCGGATCGGCGACGTACACGAGGTGCCCGTCGTCGTTCATCGAGAAGACATCGGGAGCCGCGAAGACGCACTGGCCGTGGTCCTGGCACTTGTTCATGTCGACGACGACCTTCATGGCCGGTCCTCCTGAGGTGAGGGCATCGGAGTGGAGGAAGAGGCATGAGGGGCCCGGTCCGGGGAATGGCCGGGCCCCGGGCAGGGAGCTGAGGAGCTACCGGGGATCCACGCCGAATGTCATTTGGCTTCAAACAAGATAGGAAGCTGCCGGACGGCGGTCAATACCTGTCCAGGTGGATAATTTCTTTGGGCTGAACCCTTGCAAGGCGAGGGGAGCTTCCATACTGTTCGGATTCAAACGACGACCTGCGAGCCGCGCCTCCTCCGCGCCCGGGCATCGTCCCCCTCACGCCACCTGCCCAAGCCCCTTCCCGGGGCCGGCCATCCCACCGTCCCCCCAAGGAGACATCGGTGAGCGCTCATGAGACTCTCGACATCCGTCGGTACCAGGAAAGGCTCACCGCCGAGGGCATCGACGTGGTCCGGGTGATATATCCCGACCTGATCGGCACCGACCGCGCCCGCGACGTCCTGCTGGACCATCTCCCGTCCGCCTGTGCGCACGGTCTGGCTTTCTGCCGCGCCGTCTACCACACGAGCCCGCAGGGCGACGTCGTCCCGGTCGTCGGCGGGCTGGACGCCGGCCTGCCGGACGTGTCCGTCCGTCCCGACCTGTCCACCCTGACCACGCTGCCCTGGGAGCCGGGTGTCGCCACCTGCCTCGGCGAGGTCAGCGACCCCGCGACCGGACGACCCGCCCCCGAGTCGCCGCGGGACCTGCTCCGCGCCGTCCTGGCCAGGTGTGCCGAGCACGGGCTGCGCCCCGTCGTGGGCCCCGAACTGGAGTACTTCCTGCTCGAGCCCGCCCCCGACGCCCCGACCGGCTGGCGCCGCGCCCCGCGGACCACCGGCGCCGTCTACACGGCAGGCCTGCGCGCCGACCCGGACAACCATCTGCTGCGCACCCTGCGCCACCTGCGGGATCTGGGCATCGGCGTCGTCACGGGCAACCACGAGTTCGACGGCGGACAGTACGAGATCAACCTCACCCACTCCACTGCCCTCGATGCCGCCGACCGGGCCTTCCGCTTCAAATCGGCCGTCAAGGAACTCGCCCGGGCCGAGGGCAAGCTCGCCACGTTCATGGCCAAGCCCTGCAACGACGCCGGCGGCTCCGGTTTCCATCTGCACCTCTCATGTGAGGACGACAGCGGCCGCAACGCCTTCGACGACCCCTCCGGCGCCTACGGCCTCTCCGCCACCGCCCGGCACGCCATCGCCGGCATCCTGGCGCACGCCCCCGCCCTCGCGGCCCTGGCCAACCCGACCGTCAACTCCTACAAGCGCTTCGGCCCCGACACCCTCGCTCCCTGGCTGATCGACTGGGGGCTCGACAACCGCAGCGCCATGCTGCGCGTCCCGCCCGAGCGGGGCAGCGGCGCCCGCCTCGAAATCCGCCTCGGCGACGCCAGCGCGAATCCGTACCTGCTGATCGCCGGAGCGATCTCCGCCGCGCTGCTCGGCATCCGGGCGGGCCAAGAGCCCCCGGCCCCGCTGGAGGGCTACGGCTACGACACCGCCCGGTCGGCCGCCCTGCCCAGGAACCTGCCGGCCGCGCTGGACGTCCTGGAAGCGGACACGGAACTGACCGACATCCTCGGCAAGGGCTTCACCTCCTCCTTCCTCTCCTACAAGCGCAACGAAATCGAACGCTTCCAACGGCACGTCACCGACTGGGAGTTCACCGAGTACGCCTACCACCTGTGACCACTGGGAGCCATCCGATGACGACCGAGACCCCGACCGCCGCCTTGAACGAACCGATGCCCCTGGCGGACGTCAACCTCGCCGACCTGGACAACTTCACCGACGGGATCACCCCGTGGCGTATGTTCCACACCCTGCGCCACCAGGACCCGGTGCACTGGCAGCCCGAGGAGGCACCCAACTCCGGCTTCTGGGCGGTCACCCGGCACGCCGACATCGCCCGCGTCGACCGGGACGCGGAGACCTTCACCTCCACCCGGTTCGTCAACCTCGAGGAAGTCGACGACGACCAGATCAAGAAGCGTGCCTCCATCCTGGAGCTGGACGGCGTCCGCCATCGCGCCCTGCGCAGCCTGCTCCAGCGCCAGTTCGGCGCGAGCGTCATCAACAGCTACAGCGACTTCCTGCGCGGCCTGACCGCCACGACCCTGGACGCGGCCCTCGCCAAGGGCACCTTCGACTTCGTCGCCGACGTCTCCGCCGACTTCCCCATCAACGTCCTGGCCCGCCTCCTCGACGTCCCGCCGGAGGACAACCAGCGGCTCATCGACTGGGGCAACCGCATCATCGGCAACACCGACCCCGACTACGCCGACGTCCTGCTGCACAGCGCCGAGAGCGAGAAGTACCGCGACCTGCCGTTCCGCTCCCCCGCCTCCCTCGAAGTCTTCGAGTACGGCCGTGAGCTCGCCCGCCAGCGGCGCGGCGGCGACGGCACGGACCTGGTCTCCCGGCTGGTGAACACCACCCCGAGAGACGGCGTGCCGCTGTCGCCACAGGACTTCGACAACTACTTCCTCCTCCTGGTGGTGGCCGGCAACGAGACCACCCGGCACACCATCACCCATTCCATGCTCGCCCTCCTCCAGCACCCCGAGCAGCTCGCCCGCCTCCAGGAGGACCCCTCGCTGATCCCGGTGGCGGTGGAGGAGTTCCTGCGCTGGGCGTCCCCCGTCTACCACTTCCGCCGCACCGCGACCCGTGACGTCGAACTCGGCGGCAAGCGGATCAAGGAGGGCGACAAGGTCGTCATGTGGTACGCCTCCGGCAACCGCGACGAGGAGGTCTTCGGCAATCCGTACGACTTCGACGTCACCCGCGCCGACAACGACCACGTCACCTTCGGCAAGGGCAGCCCCCACCTGTGCCTGGGCAACCTGCTCGCCCGCACCGAGATCCGCATCATGTTCGAGGAGCTCATCCCGCGGATTGCCGACATCAGACTGGCCGGGGACGTGCCACGCGTGCGCTCCAACTTCGTCAACGGCATCAAGAAGCTGCCCGTGGAGGTCGTCCTCAGGTGAAGGGCCAGGCTTTCCGGATGCCATCGGTGAGCCTGCGTCATTCAGTTCGCGCGGTCATCGTCGATGAGGATGACCGCGTCCTCCTTTGCGATTCGCGATCCGGACCCGGCAGGGACGGTCGTGTGGGCGGCTCCCGGCGCAGGGAGCTTCTTCCATCGATCAGGTGATGGCCAGCGAAGGGCAACGAGCGAGGCCCCTGGGCTGTTGATCGAGATGTCTGACGTCTTAACCACATTGCTCGGGAGCCCCGTTGGTCATCCATCCTGCCGCACTCGACCTGCCGCATGCGCTCGTGGAGTGGGTCACCATGCTGATCGTCACCCGTGAGGGCGACCGCCGATGCAAGCTGCGTCCGTCTCAGCGCGCGATGGTGGCACTGGTGTACCTGCGCGAACACACCACCCTGGCGAAGATCGCTGCCGGGTTCGGGATCTGCGAGTCCACCGCCCACGCCTACACCAGTGCGGTCGTCCACCTGCTCGCCGAACGAGCACCGGGTCTGCTCAAGGTTCTGCGCGAGAGCGACGCGGACTTCGTCCTGCTGGACGGCACGCTCGCCGAGTGCGACCGAGTCGGCGACGGACGGGGCGACTACTCCCAGAAACACCGGCGCCACGGCGTGAACGTGCAGGTCGTCACCGACCCCGGCGGCCGGCTGCTGTGGCTCTCACCCGCCCTGCCAGGCCGCACTCACGACCTGACCGCCGCTCGCACCCACCGGATCATCCGGATCTGTGAGCGCCAAGGCGTTCCTATCCTGGCCGATCTCGCCTACCAGGGTGCTGGCCCGTGGCTGACCACCGGCATCAAACGCAAGCCCTTGCAGGAACTCACTCCCACCGAAAAGACCCTCAACCGGGCACTTGCCGCTGCACGAGCGCCGGTCGAGCGCGGCGTTGCCCGCCTGAAGTCCTGGCGCATCTTCCGCAGGTCCCGATGCAGCCCGAATCGAATGACGTCAATCGCCAAGGCCATCCTCACACTGGAGCGGCAACGCTGAAGAGGCTCAGTGCCTGAACGAGCCGGTGAAGGTGACGTTCGCCCGGTAGCGGTGGCGGCCGTGATGTGGTGACGTGCGGCCGACCGGGTATGCCAGCAGCCCGCGGAAGGTGAAA
The DNA here is from genome assembly GCF_055573695.1 of Streptomyces sp. NPDC030143. Taxonomy (NCBI): domain Bacteria; kingdom Bacillati; phylum Actinomycetota; class Actinomycetes; order Kitasatosporales; family Streptomycetaceae; genus Streptomyces; species Streptomyces sp. NPDC030143. The sequence goes on along the minus strand of NZ_JBVIAY010000034.1, from coordinate 18,683 downwards.
CGACCAATGGCGGACCGAGGCTTGGCGACTGGGAGCCTGGTGCTGAAGTTCTTCGAGCCGGAAGGCCGGTTCACATGAAGAGCCATGCACCACTCAGTCGCTTCAGTTCGTTTGTACAGAGACGCCGAAACCCGGTGTAAAGATCAGCTTCCCCTTCTCGAACTGTTGCACACGGTTGCCGTTGCCACCGTCTTCCTCGGACTTCTTCGGGTAGCCCACGGCGCTCCCCTGAGCCCCATGGTTAAGCCAGAACTCGCGAATGGCGCCGAATACTTCAACGGCGCGCGTCTCCGGAGTCGCGTAGATCGACGCCACAGGTTCACCTGGCAACTGCACCGCTCGAAAATCGTTGAACTTGCCACGCCCGTCGCCAGTTGGAGTCTCATCGTTGATGGGGTAGCCGAAGAACGTACCCCCAATGTTCCTCCAACGCAGCTCGATGTCCCCGTGCACTTCATGGGGGCCGGTCTTCGCGTGCCAGACGATAGCTCCGCGGGTGAAGGATTGGATTCGCCCGTCAAGTGGATTCGTGGCCTGCTCTGGCGCCAGAGGGAACCCCTTGCCCTTCACCTGGCCCATCTGGTCCCACTTGGATCTGATCGCGCCGAAGATCTCGTGGGCCTGCGTGGCTATGCTGAAGACGATGGAAGCTTCGGGCTTGTTGGCTACGTGCATCGCCCGGAAGTGGCTGATGCGCCCCTCCTGTTCTGTATCCATCTCATCCGTGATCGGGTAGCCGAAATCGGTGCGCTGCAGATGGATCCACCTGTCCCTGATCATTCCCATGACCACGAACGGACCGATGTCTGGATGCCACGCAATGGTGCCACCTTGGAATTCTTGCCGCCTTCCGTCTGCCACTGTACGAATCTCGTCAGTGAGCGCGTCCCCCAGGAAGCCACTTGCGCCACCAAGTGAATTCCATTTATCGCCGATCGCTCCAAACGGGACGGGCATGACGATTCCCCTCTCTGTCGCTGTGTGGTTCTGTGCAGTCACATCGCAGCTGAGCTCAAACGCTCTGCCTGCGGGCGCAGTTTCTACTTCCAGCATGGCCTTCTAAGGGTGTTCTGTCATTTTTTCAAATCGGAAGCCGCAGCCAAGAGTCGAGGTGGGCCAACAACGTGCCATCCAGTCCCCTGACGAGCGGTGGATGGTCGGCCAGGACGATGAGGGCGGGCTGGTCCTGGCCATGTTTCACGCCGGAGGACGTCGACCCCGACGGACCCGACAGCAGCCGCATCATCGCCTCATTCGCCTACCCCGACAGCCCGGAGAAGGCGACGTACGCGCGGGCGTGGCCGTCGGCGAGGAGGCGCCCATCAACCTGGCCGCCCGCCGACCCACACGGGTCCGGCTAACGCCCGAGGCGTGAGCGATGACTCCCGAGGAATACGAGCGGTGGCACGTCCGGAACTGCGCACGCTGTGGACGTCGGGCGGCGAAGTCGGCAGAGTGGTCGGACGGTCCGGTCTGCCGGACCTGCTACGAACGCGCGATGCGCGTCCACGGCCGCTGCCCAAGCTGCCGAGCAGACCGGCTGCTGCCCGGACTGGACACCGCCGGCACACCGATCTGTCGCGACTGCGCGGGCATCACCCGCGACTTCTTCTGCGACCGGTGTGGCTTCGAAGGGCTCCTGCTCGGCGGGCGCCTCTGCGAACGCTGCACCCTGGCCGACACCCTCGGCGGACTACTCGACGACGGCACCGGCCGTGTCGCCCCTTCACTGCAACCACTGATCACCTCCCTGCTGGGGATGGACCGGCCCAAGAGTCGACTGATCTGGCTCCGCAATCCCAACGTCGTCCGTCTCCTGCGGGGCCTGGCCACCGGCAGCATCCCGCTCACCCACGAAGGACTGCACCAGGAAGCACCCTGGCGAACCGTTACCCACCTGCGCGACCTGCTGATGGAGAGCAGTGTCCTCCCACGCGTCGACCGTCAGCTCCTGCTCTACCAGCGCTGGTTGACCGACCGTCACGGCAACCGCGTCTGGAGACAGGCCCAGGCCCTGCTGGACACCGAGCACCTCCGGCGCGCCATCGGTGAAGTCGCCGTCCCCTACGGCGTCTGCAGCGAACCGTCCAACGTCGCCGCGAACGGCCAGGACTGCCCTGTCCGATTCCGCTGCGTCGGCTGCGGCCACTTCCGCACCGACGTGGCCTACCTGCCCGACCTGGAGACCTACCTCGCCGATCTGCTGCGCAACCGCGAGCGGCTTCTGGCTGCGGTCGACGCCGACGACTGGGCGAAAGCCGAGGCCCTGCCCTCCGACGAGGAGATCAGCCGCGTCCGCCGACTGATCAGACGTGTCAAGGACGCCGTCGATGAACTCGGCGACGAGGAACGCTCCGAGATCGAACAAGCCACCGCCCTGGTCCGACGCGCCCGCAACAGCGTCGTCCACCTCGGCCTGCCCCGCATCCGCCAGCCCCTTCCCGACATCCGACCGAACCGGACCGCATGAACACCAACTCGTTGATCGAAGGCCGCAAGGCCGACTCGGCCCGACGTCGGCAACGCGTCATCAAGGCCATCAACGCCGCCAGGCGTGATGGCACGGTCATCAACGTCTCCGGCATCGCACGGCAGGCCGGGGTGGACCGTGCCTTCCTCTACCGCCACAAGGATCTGCTCGCCCAAGTACACGCGGCCGGCGCCGAACCGCCCGGCGACGGCACCGGTCCTCACGTCAGCCGGGCCTCTCTCCAGGCCGACTTGGCGAACGCTCTGGAGCGCAGCAACCGCCTCGCCGCCCGCGGACGACAACTGGAAGCAAGCTCTCCGAACTCCTTGGCGAGCATGCGTGGCGGGAGTCCGGCCTCGGGGCGTCCGATGACATCGACCAGCTCAAACGCCGCATCACCCACCTCGAACAGGAGGTCGTCACCCTGACCGGTCAACTGGAGGAACGCGACGAAGAACTCATGGCGGCCCGCGCAGCCAACCGGCAGCTGATCAGCCGACTCAACACGAGCCACTGACCTCGGCCGACGAGGAGGCGGCGGGACGGTGATCACTTACCGCCGCCGCCACGTCGACGAGCTGGAACGCCTGCATGCCGTCCATGTGGGTGCCATCGGGATTCAGCCCGAAGGCGGCCGCGAGAACGATGGGCAGATCGGCCTCAGGGACAGTGGTGCGCAGCTCCGCGAGGACGTCGGGAAAGTCGGCGTCATCGATGGCGCCCAGGTACTCATGGCGCAGGCGGCGGATGACCTCGACCAGCTCGGGCCGCAGCCGCATCCAGGCGCGGGACGTCCGGATCTCATCCGCAACCTGGTCCATGAACCAGCGCATGACCTCGTACGGGATGTCCAGGTACCGTCCTTGGGGATCGAAGCACACTATCGGCTCGCGCCCCGGGTCCTCGTCGGGGACGACCGCAGTCACGAGCGTCCGTTGTTAGCGGAGGAGATCCAGTTCCAGATACCAAGCGTCGTCGGGCACGGAGTACATCGCGGTGATCGCGTAATCGCGGCTGGGGTGCGTGACCATCGCTCTCAGGCCTTCGGGTCGATCGGCGGTGTGGTGCGGACTTCGGCGTCTGGCGCCAGCCGCAGGCCAGCCGTGACGAGGAAATCCGTGAGTTCGATCTGGCCGCCGTCGGTTCCGTCGCCCCAGCTGGTCCAGAGCCTCGACTCATCGCCGTCCCAGGTGTCGACGTCCTCGCTCGGATGCTGCTCGACAGTTCCCTCACCGTGCCGGTACCGCAGGTACAGGTAGTGACCCGTGGTCGTCCAGGCATCCCACTGCGACGGGCAGCTCCCGGAGGTCTGCACCACCCGCGCGAGGGTCACATCCTCGTGCAGGTGGGCCTCGACAGCGCCCAGATGCTGGTCGTGGGCGATGAGGAGGCCGTCCACGAGACCGAGCAGGCGGATGCTGCCGCTGGGAAACTGGAGCGTGAGGCCTGCCGTGAAGCCGACATGGCCGTCGTTGTAGTCGATGTCCCGAACCGAGCGGATCGTCTGTCCGACGAACCGGGTCACCGGAACATCCGGCGAATCGTCGATCACGGAGACGCTTCCGTGCTCCTCCATCAAGTACGGTCCGTGCGGCTGGTCGGCTCGCAGAGACAAGCCGGTCGAGGGCGTGTGGAACAGCACCGGGCCCAGACCCTCCAGGTGAAGCCACAGGTGCACCAGCGACGGATCGTCGTCAGCGTAGTGATGCCAAGCTGTGGTCACTTTCAGCAGTCGCCTTCCGATCAGGTCGGCGGCAAACAGCTCCTCATCGTCGATCACCTGCCGATGCTCGCACGGCCTCACCAAGAGGACACGCGAATTCCTGACCGGCTGCTCCCGCCTGGCTCGGCCCCGCCGACTCGGTCGGCGACCACGAACGAGTGAAGCCAGCCGATATTCCTTGCGCCACACATGTCGCGATTACTACGGTGCCGACTCATAGCCACTGAGCTGCGAAGACTCCATCGTGAGTCCGCCTCAGGATCGGCGACCTCCCAAGAACTGCCGGTGTGCGTCGAACGACAGGAAGGCCGGCCCGCGAACCGGCGCGTGCCCGAACCGGTCGTCCTCGCGCAGCACGCCGCCATGGTCGACGCCTGGCCCGGCCTGCCCGGCGAGGGCTTCGACCACGTCGTCGTCGCGGAGAACATCTACCGCCTTCAGCCGCTGCTCCAGCGGCTCAGCGACGCCCGGCGCGCGGATCTCGGCTGGGACGGCGGCGAGGGCCTGGGCGACCTGCTCCTGGTGCGCCGTTACTTCGGCCCCGAGATCCTGCCGATATGGCGCTGGCGCGACGCCTCAGTCCTCGCCGGCGGCGACCGCGTCGCGGAGATCCGACTCGGAGCGGACCACATCGTCCTCGCCCTGCGAACCGACGTCGACGGCGCGGGCGACGTCGGCTTCGAGGTCCTGGTGGGCTGCCCGGACGACGACGAATGCGAGGGCCAGGCGTGGGCGCCGGTCTACAACGTGACCGATCTCCTACGCGCCCTGACCGGCGAGCTGATGAACGACCCGGACGTGCGCTGCACCGTCCACGGTCCGCACGAGGACGACGACCAGGAGGACGACCCCGAGGGCCGCGCCGACCTGGAGGCGCAGTACTCGGACGCGGTCAGCGCGTGAACTTCGATCTGTAGCTCTACCCCGGGACAGCCGCTCTGCTTGGCGGCTTCGACGGCTGCCCCGGGCCCATCCATCCCGCACAAGACGAGACGGAGAACCCAAGTATGTCGCCCCTCCTGCGCGTTCAGGGCCGGATCGGCCAGCGCACCCTCTTACTGACGACCGCCGCCGTGCCGTTGACCGGCTGGGCGGTCCACGCGGCCACGCTGCACAAGCAACTCGCCGCGACAAAGCGCGACCCGCTGACCGGCCTGCTGAGCCGTGACGCCTACACCACTCGGGCCCGCCGGCTCCTGGCTCATCACGGCGACGACACGGCCCTGGTCATGGTCGACGCCGACCACTTCAAAGCCGTGAACGACACGATGGGCCACCCGGCAGGCGACGCCGTCCTCACGGCCTTCGGCGCCCGGCTCACCGCGTGGGCAGGCCCACGCGCCTCGGTGGGCAGGCTCGGAGGCGATGAGTTCTTCTCTGAACTAACGAGAGCGTCCCGTGATCAGGTGACGGGACGGTCAGTCCTGAGGGAACCGGTGTTGGGCCGGAGAACGGCTGCGAACGGCACGGGTGTTAGTTTCCTTCCCGTGTTAGGACACCAGGACGAGACGAGGGCGGCCTACGACGGGGTCGTCGATCTGTACGCGTCGATGTTCGCCAATGGGCTGGAGACGCACCCGTTCGCGCGGAACATGATCGGCACTTTCGCCGAGCTCGTGCGTGGCACGGGGAACCTGCGGGTAGCCGACGTCGGGTGCGGCCCCGGTCATGTGACGGCGATGCTGCATGACTTGGGGCTGGACGCCTTCGGGCTCGACCTCTCCCCAGCCATGGTCGCCCACGCCCGGCGGGCCCATCCGGCGCTGCGGTTCGACGAAGCGCGGATGGAGGCCCTGCCGGTCGAGGACGGTGCGCTGGGCGGAGTGCTGTCCCACTACTCGATGATCCATACCCCACCTGGAGAATTGCCCGCGCTGCTCGCCGAGCAGGTGCGTGCCTTGGCACCAGGGGGCCTGCTCTTGGTGTCCTTCTTCGGGACCGAGGGACCGGAGCCGGTTCGCTTCGATCACAAGGTGGCGCCCGCCTATAGCTGGCCGGCGGAGCAGTTTGCCGAGTTGCTGGCCGGTGCCGGTCTCGTCACATTTGCTCGGTTGCTCCACGACCCAGCTTCCGAGCGGGGTTTCCTCGACACTCATTTGCTGGCCCGCCGCCCGTAGAGCGAGGGTCGTGACCTGCGCCGGGGTGGTGTAGATCTTTCGCGTGGATGAGGCTCGGCTAACTTGAAGGTCCTCTTGCCGTACTGATTCGTGTCGCGATCTGGCTGAAGCTGGGCATGCCCAGATCGATCACTTGGTGTTGACGGGCTTGCTCTGCATCGAGCTGGATGAGCTTCTCCTTTGCGCTGGCGAGGCTGACTTGGAGTCCTTCGATCTCACCGAGCCATCCCTCCTGTTCTGCTTCGGTGATTCGGGCGATCAGGTTGTCGCGGATCTCGACGAGGCGGTGTCTCTGAGCCGGATCCGGTCGGAGCATGGAGCATCGAATACACGCTTCTCTGAACTTCGCTTGGCAGCCAGTCAGTTCAGGCGACCTGATTGCTGGGGGCTGGTCAAGGCAGGAGCGGTCGGGTCGCGGCCCAGGCGACAAGTCGCTCACGGACCGGGCCGGGAGTCAGGTGGCCGACCAGGCTTTCCAGATGGGCTGTCAGGTTCTTGTGCCGCCTCAGCTCGCGGATCTGCTCGATGGGAAGGTCGCGCCAGCCCTCGGCGAGGCCGGCGGCCTGTGTGGGCGTGAAGGTCAGTGTGTCGAGCGTGTGGGACGCCAGCGCCTCGGGATCCCAGTCGGGGTCCGTGTCGTCGGGGCCCAGTCGGTCGATCACCCACGTCCGGAGCATGAAGTCCTGCTGGGCCACCCGCGCAGAGCGCCCCTCGGCGTTGTCGAGCATGCGCCGGTTCGCGAGCAGCGACAGCTTCGCCCACTGGCGACGGGCTTCCAGGGGATGGCTGGAGTTGTAGGCATGTCCCTGCGCGGCGACGCGTGCCGTCTCGAGTTGCTGGCCGTGGGCGTCATGGATGAACGCCTGCAGCTGGTCGAGCGTCCACGTGCTCATATCGCGGGCCGGTTCGTCTCGATGTGCATCGCTACTCAAGGTCCCCACTCCTGGTCGTAGGCATGCCGAGGCTGATGGTGGCCTTCTGGGACTGCCTGTCGATCTGGGCGAGCTTATCCTCGGCGCCGGCGACGCTGACCTTGAGTCCTTCGACCTCGCCGAGCCAGCCCTCGCGCTCGGCCTCGGCGATGCGGGCGACGAGGTTGTCGCGGATCTCCTCCAACCGGCCGCGCTGGGCCGGGTCCGGCCGGAGGAGCGAGCAACGAACACAAGCGTGTTCATGAACACAAGGGCTTGAAAAGGCACGAGCGCAGGTGCCGATGGAGACCTTGCGCTTCTCGAAGTGCGCAAGGAATGCGTCCCATTCCTCCTCGGTGGGGGTCCGATACTCATCGCTGGGGCGGGTGGCCCTGCGGCGGGCGATGAAGGCGCGATGGGCCTCGATGGTCTCGGCCGGGTAGATCGCCTTGTAGCCCATCGTCGTGTCGAGACTCTTGTGCCCGCAGAGCACTTGGGCGATGTGTGGCGGCAGGCCGTTCATGATGGCGTCGGTCACGAAGATCCTGCGGAAGTCGTGCGGGGAGAAGACGAGCGGTTCGCCGCCGGCATCGATCAGGCCCGTCGTGGCCAGCGCGTTGATCAAGAGCTTGCGGAGCGCGGTCGGGGTGAAGGCGCGGTGTTCGGTGCCGATGTTGCGCTGAAACAGCAGCGGCATCGGCGGGTTCCAGACCCGCTCGTGGACGTCGTAGGAGGTCACCAGCGGGACCGCGCCGCCGCTTCCTCGCAGGCGGCGGATGATGCTGGAAAGGATGTCTGCCAGTTCCGGGCTGACCAGCAGGAGCCGTTCGGTGTCGGTCTTGGAGGGGGCGACCTGCAGCAGGGGCACGACTTCGCCGGTGCTGGGGAGCCGGTATTCGGTGATGCTGTGGTGGGTCAGCTCCAGGAGCTCCTCGTTGCGGATGCCGGTCAGGCGCAGGACCTCGATCGCAGCGAAGGCCCAGAAGGCTTCGCTCTCCTCGTAGGTGAGGTTCCGCCGCCGCCCAGTCGAGGTCTCCTCGGCCCAGGTCAGATGCCCGCTGGCCTTGGGCGCGACGGCTTTGCGCAGGGCTCCGGCGGTGTCGGGAATCAGGTCCCCGGGCCGGGTGTGCTGTGCGGCAGCCAGTAGTTCGGCTGCGGCGCGTCGCCTGTGGTCGACGGTGCTGGTCAGCACCGGCAGGAAGGGAAGCCGTTCGCGGGTGCGCTGGTCCATCCGGGCCTTGCGGTGTTTGCGGTCCTTGGCTTTGCTGATCTCTTCGTCGCTGATCGGGCTGGGCACCGCCCATGGCGCCCAGCGGACCGGCTCTTCCGCAGCCCAATGGGCGATGTCCAGATAGAAGGCGCGGACGCGGATGAGCTCGTCCTTGGCGTTCAGCCGGGGGCTGGCGACCTCGACGGGAGTGCCGTCCGGGCCGATCGTGGTGCGCTTTTTGGTGGCGATGTCCGTCTTCCAGGCCCGGGCCAGTGCCGGTGGCAGCCGCAGGGAGTCGATACCCGGTGAGAGCGATTCGATCCGGGTCCAGAACAGCCCGGCCAACGTCCGCGACACCGCGTCCAGGCTGGTGTAGTCCAACGACGGTTGTCGTTCGCGCAGGTAGTCCACGATCAGGTCGCGGACCGGGCGGCACCGGATCGGATAGCGATCCACGAGTTCTTCGATGCTCAGCCGGCCGGCGGCAAGCCCGAACGCCCGGATCGTGGCCGGCGCATCCTCGGCGAAGACACCCAAGGCCCGCAGCCGTAGGTAGAAGTCGACTTTGCGCTGCCCGCCGCGGACATGGACTCGACGTAAGGTGTCGACCAGTTCTACGCAGTCGCCGACGGTGATGTCCGCGATCGGCCCTCCCTTGCAGGCCAGGAGCATCGCAATCCGGGTCGCCGCGATGGTGGCCTCGCCTCGGGCGCTGACCGGCCTGGACTCGGCCAGCTGTGCCAGCCGTGCGAACCCCTCGGGGTCGCGGACCTCGGCCATGACCGGAGCCAGATGCTTGTGGGTGCGGGTGAGCATCCAGGCCAGGTCGGGACGGATGACATCGCCGCAGACCAGCATCAGCAGCCCGGAGGTCAGGTCGGCGCGCTCATACGACGGCGACGGCCCGCTCTGGCGCAAGAAGCGCAGCGGGAGATCCGTCCAGTCCGCGCCGGGGATCTCCTCGGCGCGGCTGGCCTTCCACCGCTGCTGCCAGGTATCGCCTGGGAGGCTGGACAGCCAGCGCAGACGTTTGGCGACCCCGCGCCGTCGCCCGGCCCGGGTGGCGTTCGCGGCAGCCAAGAACGGTGGCGCCGTCAGCCGACGCAGCACCTCATCCGCCGACTGCGCTGTCGCCGGCCACCACGCCTCCGCGGAGCGGGGCGGGAACCGTTCCCGCAGTACGTTGTTCCGGGCTCGGGCCTGTTCGACTGTTGCGTTTGCGGTCTGCAGTTGTCGGCGCGTCGCGTGCTTCGTGGTGATGGTCATGAAGACCGCCCGAACAGCACGTCCAAGGCTTCCGGGTCGTAACCGGGTGCCGGAGGCGGCGGCACCGGCTCGGTGTGCCGGTCTGCCTGTCGGGCGTGGTGGGCCAGCACCCCGGCCACGACCTCGTCCTGGCGGGGCGCGAGGTAGATCTCGGTCGTGGTCAGATGCGCGTGCCCGAGGACCCACTGCACGTCGGCCAGCGTCAGTGCCGGGTCGCGCACCATGCGGGCGGCGGCGCTATGACGAAGGTCGTGAAGGGTCCAGTCCGCGCCGAAGGTGGCGTTTACCCGCTCGAACATGCGGTGGGCGCCGTGGTAGGTCAGCGGCTGAAACGGACGCCGCAGCGTCCACCACACCGGCTGCGTGCGGCCACGCGGCACCAGCCCGTGCAGCTCCTGCTGGTAGAGCCGCAGCCATACGAACGCGTCCGCCGAGGCCGGCACCTGCTGCCGGGCTCGGGAGCCCTTCCGGACAACGCTGATCAGCTGCTGCCCAGGGTCGACGTCGCACTGCCGGACGCCGATCAGCTCCGAGGCCCGGACACTGCTGGAGATCCAGAACGCGATCATGGCCCGGTCTCGATTCGACCGCAGCACCGCGAACAGCGAGTTGAACCACTCGTCCGGGATCGAGCGCGGAATCCGGCGCGGAACCGTGGGCCGGTAGCGGCCCGTTCGCTCCGGCGTCCAGGCGTCCATCGGGTTGTGGTGTGCGTGCGCGCGGCCGGAGCGACGCGCCAGGTCGAGCGGGAACGGGTTGAGCAGCGGTCCGGATCCGGCATCACGGTGCAGGTCGTAGAACCTGCGCAGCACCGTTTCGCTGTGGGCGACGGTCGACGGCGCATAGCCGGGCCCCGGGGTGGTTTTCCCGGTCACCGGGTTCGGGGCGCCGACGGTGCGGGTCGGCCGCCGCTTGGCCGCGGTCGCGCGCGGCTTGACCGTCAGCTGGATCCAGCAGCTGAAATCCCGAGCGTCCACGCGCGTCGCTCGATCCCACGGCACCTCGACCGCGTGCAGGAACCGCCACCACCGCAGTAGATCCATGCCGTAGGAGCGGACGGTCGACGCCGCCTTCCCGGCTGCGAGCAGCTCCTGGAAGAACACCGCGACCGGCGTAACGGCCGCGCCGTCGGCATCGACGAGCCGGTAGGGCTCGTACCGGTCGCCGGTCTCCACCAGCCGACCACACCGGGGAACGGCCAACCGCGACAGATCCCGCTCGGGCACACGATCGTTCATCACGACCGCAGACCGTACTGGGCCACAACCCCAGCTGTGCCCTGAACTGCACAATCAACCTGGTTCGTTCAGTCAACGGGGCGTGTTCGTGGATGCAGGGAGTTCCGAATGCGCGAGCGCAGATTCCGATGGACAGTTTGCGTCGCTCGAAGTGCCCGAGGAAGGCATCCCATTCCTCGTTGGTGGGGGTTCGGTATTCCTCGCTGGGGCGGAGTGCTCGGCGCCGGGCGATGAACGCGCGATGGGCTTCGATGGCCTCGCCGGGGTAGATGGCGTTGTATCCCATGGTCGTGTTGATGCTGGTGTGCCCGGCGATGACCTGCGCGATGTGCGGGGGAAGGCCGCTGCGAATGGCATCGGTGATGAAGATCCGCCGAAAGTCATGGGGCGAGAAGTCCAAGGGCTGTCCGGCTGAGTCGGTCAGATTCGTGGAGGCCATCACCTCTTGGAGCGCTTGGCGCAGGAGCTTCGGGGAGAGGCGGGAGCTCTCGCCGCTGCGGCACCACTGGAAAAGCAGTGGCATCTGGGGATTCCAGGTCTTCTCGGCCATGTCATAGCTGGAGACGTAGGGGACGGCACCGGTGCGTGGGTCGCGGACACGGGCGATGATCGCACTGAGCACATCGGCGAGCTCCGGGCTGACCAGGATGACTCGTTCCTCATCGGTTTTGGACGGCGCGATCTGCAGGAGGGGGACAATCTCGCCAGTGGTAGGCAGTCTGTACTGGATCAGACTGTGATGGCTGGCCTCCAGCATCTCCTCGATGCGGACACCGGTGTGCTGAAGAAACTCGACCATCGCCCAGGCCCAGAACGCGCGACTCTCCGCGAGCGCCAGGTCAACGCGCCGGCCGGTGGCGATGTTCACCGCCCAGGTCGTTCCATCCTTCGCTGCCCGCCTGAAGGTGGCGCCCGCGAAAGCGAACTGACCACCTGGCGGGGTGTTTATCAGAGCCTGTAGTCGGGCTTTGGCCTCTTTGAGGCATGTTGAAGCCGCTCGGGCGACAGCGGGCAGAGCCGGAAGTCGTTCCCGCGTCCGGTGGTCCATCCGAGCTTTGCGCCGCTTGTTGTCCTTCACGACGGCGACATCCGCGTCCTTGATCGGACTCGGTACCGCCCACGGCCCCCAGCGCGCCGGCTCATCGATAGCCCACTGGGCGATGTCGAGATAGAACGCGCGGACGGAGATCATGATGCTGGCGACATTGGCCCGTCCGGTCACTACTTCACGCACTTTGCCGTCTGGCTGGCGACGCCGTTCGATGCGGGTCCGGCATCTCTGCTTCCAGGCCGCGCTCACCTCGGGCGCCAGGTGGAGAGAGTCGATTCCCGGATGATGTTGTTCCAGGTCGCCCCAGAAGTTGCTGGCCAGGTGCCGGGACAAGTTGTTCAGAGACGTGTAGTCGAGACCTGGCTGCCGCTCTTTGAGGTAGTCCACCAAGAGATCTCTGACTGGGCGGCAGCGGACGCCGAACCGGTCGACGAGCTGCTCCATCGACACCTGACCACTGGTGTTGGCCAGGTAGCGCAATGAGCTGGGTGCTTCTGCAGGCAGGGTGCCCAACTCTCGCAGCCAGGCGTAGAAGAGGGTGTTGCCGCGAGTTTTGGCGTTCGCTGCTTTGAGTGCGGCGAGATACTCCACGGCGTCGCCGACGGTGATGTCCGCCAAGGTGCCGCCCTTGGCGGCCACGATCTTGACCAGGGAGTGCAGGGCATCACGCCCGACCTTGGAGGACCACGTGGCAGATTCGACCATCGCTTCAAGCTGGGCGAATCCTTCCGAGTCACGGGCAGGGATCAGCCCGATCCGCAGGCTCGTCATGTTGGCCGAGGTCCGTGACAGCAGCCAGGGGAGGGCGGGCCTGACAACGTCTGCGCAGATCAGACTCAGCAGCCCTCCCGACAATGCCTGCCGTTGTGAGGGGCCAGCAGCCGTTCCGATCCACTCGGGTGCCAATCGGGCCCAGTCGTTGCCAGGACGCGTGCTCGCGGGACTGGCGTTCCAGCGCTGCTGCCAGGTGGCCCCCGGGAAATTCTCCAGCACTGCAAGGTCTGGCGAGCTCCGCGTATCCGGGCTCGGTGCTGTCTCACGTCCGTCGGTCGCAGAGGAGGTTTCTCCAGACGAGCCAGGATGTCGACTCGCTCGCATGCAGTGGTCGGCCAGTCGTCCTCCGCGGGTCTGGGCGGGAAGCGCAACGCGACGGCTTTCAATGCCTCGCCGGCCAGGCTCAGGGACGCGGGAGGTGCGACATGCGTCGTGACGGCCATGGTATCCGCAGGTGTCACCAGGCAGTCCCGAAGAGGTTGTTGAGGGATTCAGGGTTGTAGCCGGCTGCCGGAGACGCGGGAGTCCGCTCAGCGGACTTGGCCCGTCGGGCATGGTGTGCCCGAACATGTTCGATCACCTCGTCCCGGTCGGCCGGAAGATAGAGCTGTGTCGTCGACAGGTGTGCATGACCGAGCACCCACTGCACGTCGGTCAGCGGCATCTTTGGATCCCTCGCCAGCCGATAGGCGGCGGTGTGTCGAAGATCGTGGAGAGTCCAGTTCGTACCGAGCAAACTATTGGCTCGGTTGAACATCGCACGGGCCGCCGGATAGTTCAAAGGACGCCACGGGCGGCGCAACGTCGACCACAGCCACTCGTTCTGTCCGCGGGGCACCCCAGCCCGCCAGGCGCTCTCCTGATAGAGCCGTAGCCAGACGAAAGCGTCCGCTGAACAGGGGAGTTGTTGATAGGCCCGGCTCCCCTTGCGGACCACCCCCAGGATTTGTTGGCCGGGCAGCGCGTCGCGTTGCCGGCTGGTGAGCAGTTCCTCAGCGCGAGCACCGTTGGAAACCCAGAACGCCAGCAGAGCTCGATCACGGTCGTGCTTCAGCGCGGCGAACAGCGCGTTGAACATCGAGTCGGGGATCCGCCGAGGGGCTCTCTTGGGGATGGCCGGCCGGTAGCGGCCCTGCCGTTCGTGGCGAAACCGCTCGTCAGGGTTGTGGTGAGCATGTGCCCGGCCATGACGCCGGGAGCGATCCAGTGGAAACGGGTTCAGGATCGGCCCGGTTCCTTCGGAGAGGTGGAAGTCGTAGAAGGCCCGCAGGACGGTCTCGCAGTGCGCTCGCGTTGTCGGCGCGTATCTCAGCCCTGGTGACGACTTTCCCGTGATCGGATTGGGGGCTCCGGGAGGCAGCTGCTCCGGTGCTGGCTTTGGTGCTGTCTCTGTCTTGATGTCCCGTCGGTGGCGCCAGTGCAGCGGTGCGGGCTTGTTCGCGATCTTCATCCAGCGGGCGAAGTCCCGAGCGTCCGACCGGTCTGCACGGTCCCAAGCGACACCCCAGCCCCACAGGAAGCGCCACCAACGCAGCAGATCCATTCCGTACGACCGGATCGTGGCTGCTGACTTGTCACAAGCCAGCAGCTCCGCGAAGAAGGCAGCCACGGGTTCGATCTCGACCCCGTCCGCGTCCAGGAGGACAAAGGGCCTCCACCGATCTCCCGTCTCCGCCAACTGTCCGGCCTCGGGCAGCACGAAGCTCGCTAACTCCCTCTCGGGATCACGTTCAAGCATCCAGGGAAGCTAGCAGAAAGGCCGTCTGACCTGCGAAAATGATCGAGTTAGTTCAGTCAACGGTTCGCAGTCGTCCTGGAGCTGCCCGCCAACCGCCGCGAACAGCGCCTGGCGCAGCTGGTCCGGATGCTGCACCCGCCGGTCGTCCTGGACGACGGCCGCACCATCGACGTCGCCGCCTCGGTCGGCGCCGCAACGCCGGACGCGATCGGCACCCGCGACCTGACGGCCCTGCAGAGGGCGGCCGACGCGGCCCTGTACGACGGAAAGCACTCCGGCCGCGCGGTCATCGCCACCGCCGCGCACGCCACCGTGCCGTCCATCAACGGCCGCCGGGCCGGACGTCCGGGCACGGCCGTGTGGGGGCGAGCCGCATGAGCATCGTGACTCTGCCCGAGGGCGACTGGATCCGCGGCATCAGCATCCGGCAGCCGTACGCGGCCACTTCTCTGGGGGTCCCCGCGCGTGAAGCAGACCCTCGCCAAGGTTCTTGCAGCTCAGTGGCTTGGATATGGAATGTAGCGTCTGCAACAGGTGTGGTGCAGGCGGACTCACCGGTTTCCTTATAGACGTCGTCTCATTTGGTGTGGTGGGTAACCGCACCGTGTGGTGACGGTCGAGCGCAGGGTGCCGGACGAGCTGTGGGAGATGCTCCAGCGGATGGCCTCATCCGCTCCAATACGGCCGCAGGGCGGCGGCCGGCGCCGGTACGGGGATCGCGAGGTGTTGGCCGCGATCATCTTCGCGGCCACGACGGGCTGCACCTGGCGGTA
Source organism: Streptomyces sp. NPDC030143 (assembly GCF_055573695.1). Taxonomy (NCBI): domain Bacteria; kingdom Bacillati; phylum Actinomycetota; class Actinomycetes; order Kitasatosporales; family Streptomycetaceae; genus Streptomyces; species Streptomyces sp. NPDC030143. The sequence goes on along the minus strand of NZ_JBVIAY010000034.1, from coordinate 3,412 downwards.
GCTGCTGCCGGTCTTCGGCCCGTCGGGATCGACCGTGCACCGGCGCTTCACCAGGTGAGACGACGTCTAAAGGGGTGCTGACGGCGGCCCGGTGCGGGGGCAATCGGAGGAGTTGGCCAAGCTGAGGACCCCCTCAGCCCCCCACTCGGTACGCGCGGATGCAGACCGCCGTGTTCCGGCCTGTCAGGTGAGCCAACTCGCGCGCAGGACAGGATCGTTGGAAGGATGGCCAGCAGGTCCGAGGGGCCCGCGCTCCGCCGGGCCGCCCTGTGTCTCCCCTAGAAGGAATGCGGTGGACGACGTAACTCAGCACACGACCATGACGGACACGACCGGCAGGAACCCCGGGAGAGGGGAACCCGCGTTCCGCCTCGCGGGCCTGCACAAGGTGTTCGGGGACTACACGGCGGCAGACCACGTGGATCTCACCGTCCGGCCCGGCTCCTTCTACGGCCTTGTCGGACCGAACGGTGCGGGCAAGACCACCACACTCTCGATGGCCGTCGGCCTGCTCAGGCCCGACGCGGGCACGGCCAAGGTCCACGGCGTCGACATCTGGCAGGAGCCGCTGAAGGCGCGCCGCCTGCTGGGCGTCCTGCCCGACGGGCTGGCCATGCCCGAGCGGCTCACCGGCCGTGAACTGCTCACCTACCTCGGCCAGTTACACGGACTTGACGCCGACGAGGTGGACCAGCGCGCCGACGAGCTCCTCGCCGTCATGGAACTCGACGGTTCCGCCGAACGCACCCTGGTGGTGGACTACTCCACCGGCATGCGCAAGAAGGTCGGCCTGGCCACGGCCCTGCTGCACGCCCCCCGGATGCTGGTGCTCGACGAGCCCTTCGAGGCGGTCGACCCTGTCTCCGCCGCCACCATCAAGCAGATCCTGCGACGGTTCGTCGACCGCGGCGGCTCGGTGCTGATCTCCAGCCACGTCATGGCACTCGTCGAGGAACTGTGCGACACCGTCGGCGTGATGGCCCGGGGCCGCGTCGTCGCGGAGGGGCCGCTGGACGACGTGCGCGGCGGCCGCTCGCTCGAGGAAACCTTCGTCGATCTGGTCGGCGTGACGATCGGCGGCGGGGAGGGACTGTCGTGGTTGGCGTCCTGATCCGCATGAAGCTGGCCGTGCTGCGCCACAGCACGTCCGACTCCAAGATGGCCCTGAGCGGCCTCGGCTGGGCCACCGGGATCTGCCTCGCCGTCACCACCGTCATCCTGGCGTTCCTCGACTTCTCCCAGCCGCGGATGCTGATGGACGTGCTCGCGGTCACCTTCGCGCTGTGGGCGCTGGGCTGGATCGTCGGCCCGATCTTCGCGGGCGAACCCGCCCTCAACGGCGAGCACTTCCACCGCCAGCCGATCCCACGCCGCACCCTGGCCATGGGCCTGCTCGCCGCCGCGCTGGTCGCCGTCACCACCGCGATCACCGTGCTGGCGTTCGGCGCGATGATCGCCTTCGCGGCCCGACTGAGCTGGCAGGCTGTCGTGGTGTCGGTTCCCGCGGTGGTGCTGCTCCTGCTGCTCGTGGTGCTGCTGTCCCGGGTGGTCACCCTGCTGTTCCGCGCCCTGTCCCGCTCCCGTATCGGCGGCGCCATCACCGCTACCGTCACCGCCGCGATCGTCTCGCTGGCCTCCTTCTCGTGGGTCCTGCTTATCGGGATCTACCTGCTGCTGGAGTACGGTTTTCCGCCCACCTTCTCCACCGTGGTGCGGTCGCTGCCCTCCAGTTGGGGACTGCTCGCCGTCGAGGCGGCGGGCCGCGGCGACTGGCTGTGGGTGGTGGGGCCGCTGGTCGCGCTGGCCGTGCTGGTGGCGGCGCTGTTCGCCGCGTGGAGCGTGCTGCTGGGGCCGCAGCGGCTGGCCCGCCCGGTCGTCCGGGGCTCCTCCGCTCGCGAGGCCGTACGGCGTCGCCGGCTGTTCCGCGGCGACGTGGGGGCGATCTGCCTCAAGGAGCTGCGCACCTGGTGGCGCGACCCGATGCGTACGCAGAGCATGGTGCTCGGCCCTGCCTTCGCGGTCATCACCGCGCTGTTCCCGCTGATCTTCGACCTCACCGCCGCGTTCCCGTTCGTCGGCGCCGTCGGCGCGCTGATGGCCGCGGCGACCTGCGCCAACCTCTACGGACAGGACGGCACCGCGCTCTGGCTGACCCTGACGGTGCCCGGGAAGGAGAAGGCCGACGTCCGCGCACGCCAGCTCGCCTGGCTGGTCGTCTTCGGCCCGCTCACGCTGCTGCTGACGCTCGCCGGATCGCTCGTGCACGGCGACCCCGCCCTGGTGCCGTGGGCGCTCGCGGGCAACCTCGCGGCGCTCGGCGGCGGTTCCGGCCTGCTGATCTGGGCCTCCGTCGCGGTCCTGGTGCCCGGCCCGGACCCGCACAAGAGCAAGAACTCGCCGATGGACCACGGCGATGTCACCGGGCAGTCGTTCCTGATGTTCTTCCTGGTCGCGCTGGCGATGTGCCCCGCGCTCGGGGTCGCCTGGGCGGGCCACGCGCTGGAGCAGCCCGCGCTGCTGTGGGCGAGCCTCCCGGTCGCCCTGCTCACAGGTGTGCTTAGCCATGTGCTGCTCGGCTCGGTGGCGGCGAAGAAGCTGCGGGACAAGGGCCCGGAACTGCTGCACCTGATGCGCTCGGGGGCCCCGACGTCGACCGCCACCAGCGAGGAGGAGGCCGGCAAGTCCCCGTTCGAGACGATGTCCGCCACACGCCAGACACTCATGTGGACGGCCATGGCCGTCGGCATCCTCGGCCTGCTCCCGCAGGGCCTGGTGCCGCTGGGGATCAAACTCAGCGGCTCCCCGGACAAGGTCTGGTTCCTCGCGCTGCACGTTTCCGACCCGTGGCAGGGGCCGGTGATCGCCGCCATGGTCCTGATCGGCGTCGCGGGCTTCTGGGCCGCCTACTGGCTCTACCGCGCCGAGAAGAGCCGGATCCAGGCGGTGGCCGCGTGAGCCGCGCCCCCCGGCCCGCGCACCTCTGAGCCGGCCGCGCCGCCGCCCCCTGGCCAGGTGGTTTATGAGGCGTCGCCTCATTTGGACTGTTCGATAGTCTGCGGTCGTGGGGGTCGTGGAGCGTCTGGTGCAGATGAGCTGTGGGAGTTGTTCGAGCGGGTCGTGCCGCCTGCTCCGACGCGGCCGCAAGGCGGTGGCCGACGGCGGTACGGGGACCGGGAAGTGCTCGCTGCGATCGTCTTCATGGCCACGCCAGGATGCACGAGGGAGCAGTTGCCGCCCTCCTTCAGACCTTCCGGCCCGACCGCGCACCCGGCGGTTCACCGAGGGGAGCAAGGCCCCCGTGTGGGCCAAGCTCCACCGCCTAGTAGTGCTTCGTTACGTCGGGTGATCTTGCCTGGTGGTGGGCATCTTCTTGGCATGAGGCTGGGGGAGGTGGAACGACTCCGGGGTGAGT
>NZ_JBVIAY010000033.1:0-62267 GCF_055573695.1 Streptomyces sp. NPDC030143 | reverse complement strand
GCTCGATGAGCGACCAGAGTTCGTCCGAGACGATCCACGGCCGCGACTCCCTCTTCCCCACGGCAAGACCAACGAGCAACCACGCGGACAGTCACGTGATCAACAACTTCTGTTAGGAGCTCTTAGTCATGGCGCCTCCGGAGGGCGACGAGTTGAGTGACGCGGGCGCAGAGCCGGTCCTGGTCATCCCTGATGTCGATTTCCACGGTGACCGTTGACTTGCCGACGTGCAGCGGGCGGGAGGTCGCGACGGCGCCGGCGCCGTGTACGGGCCGCAGGAAGTGGGTGGTGGATTCCATGGTCGCGGGGACGGAGCCGGCGGTCCCGTTCAGCGTGGCGCACACGGCGCCGGCTACATCAGCCAGCTGTTGAGCTGTCCACGGGCGCCGGGTTCGTCCGGCGTTTCGGTGTCGCCGCCGCACGCGGGACTGCGCGGCCGCATCGCGCTCGTCTGGGGCAACCCCTCCCCGCACCTGACCACGAAGAGATGCCAGCGGGTCGGCGCCTGGGCCGCGGCGAACAACGTCGAGATCGCCTGCACCCCGACCAACAGCTCCTGGCTCACCCGAAGTACTGGGCGGCCGAACCATCCACGATGCAGGAACGAGCCCTCGAGGAGGCGGAGGACGATCCGTCAGCTCGGCGAAGAGCGAGCGACAGCTCCGGTGATCGGTTCCGGTCACAGCGCACCAAGACGACCCGTGTTCCGGCCGGGAAGGTTCACCGGGGCGTAGCACGCCTCGTAGTCTGCACGACGTGATCAACTCAGACTTGAGTTCCGACGATGCCGAAGTCGCGATAGCCGGGGCGCGTGCCGGCGCGGAAGTCGTCCGCGACATGTACGGCCAGTGGCTCCCCCGCATGGACAAAGCTGTCGGGGACTTCGCCACCGCTGCCGATGTGGAGGCGGAGAAGGCGATCGTCGACGTCATCCGTGCCGCACGGCCCGATGACTCGGTGCTCGGCGAGGAAGGCGGGCAGCGGGGTGCCGCCGACGCTGTGCGCCGGTGGCTGGTGGACCCCTTGTGCGGCACGCTGAACTACGCCGTCGGCAATATGCTGGTGGCCGTCAACGTGGCGCTGCGCGATGGGGCGGCGGCGGTGGCCGATCCGTTCAACGGCGAGGTGTTCTTCACCGACAGGGTGGGCGCCTGGGTGCGGCGTGCAGGGGCCGACGACGCACTGCTGACGCCGACGCCCGCCACCGGGCTCGTGGACGTCAACCTGGATCCGCCGTTTCCGAGTGCACCGGGATTCCGGGCGGTGGATCTGCTGGCCCGTCCTGAGTTCATCGAGCGTTTCCGGCCGCGGGTCGTGTCCACGACCCTGGCGCTGGCCTGGGTCGCGGCCGGCAAGCGAGCCGCGTATGTCACCGACGGCGGCGATCTCTCGGACAGCGTGCACTTCGCCGCCGGCATCGCTGTGTGCCGGGCGGCCGGCTGCATCGTCACCGGGACCGACGGCACCCCCGTCGGTAAGGGAGGCCGCGGCCTTGTGGTCGCCGCCGACGACGAGACCCACCGCCTGCTGATGACGATGATCCGCAGTCGAAGCTAGTGCTGTGAGCGCAGGGGTTCGCCGGGCAGCTGCCGAACGACGCTCCCGGCATCCGCTCTGAGAGCTCCGAGCAAAAGGGGACGCCGCGAGCTGGGCTCCCCGTTTGTTCGGAGCTCTGAAAGTCCTGGACGCGGAACGCGTCGGTCACCGTTGCCGACGGGACCGCCCCGGACCGGAACATGAATTCCGGTTGTGTCTCCCGTGGGGGGAGACATCAAGCTGGGAGCATGGACAGTGACACGCTCCGTTCCATTGGAGAGTTATCTCGCCGGACGGGTCTGACAGTGAAGGCCATCCGCTATTACTCCGACCGGGGTATCGTCCCGCCGACCGGTCGGAGCCCGGCGGGTTATCGGCTCTACGGCCCCGACGCACTCGCACGCTTGGATCTGGCCCGCACGCTGCGCGATCTCGGGATCGACCTGACGACCGTGCGCAGAGTGCTGGACCGGGAGGCGTCCATACCTGACGTCGCGGAAGCACACGCTGACGCCCTGGACGTACAGATCCAGACCCTCCGCCTGCGACGGGCAGTACTACGAACGATCGCCAGAGGCTGCCCCACCACCATGGAGATGGACATCATGCATCGACTCGCCACGCTGTCCCGGACCGAACAGATCCGGCTGGTGACCGACTTCATCGATGAAACCTTCAAGGGCTGCGACGCCAACCCGGAGTTCGTGACCCTGATGCGATCGGCCCTGCCGGAGCTTCCCGACGATCCCACGCCCGAACAGATCGGGGCCTGGGTAGAGCTCGCCGAACTCTGCCAGAGCGCCGACCTCCGTGCCGTGGTTCGGCGCATGGCTGAGGATCAGGCGCAGGAGCCTTCCCCGCAGGGCGTCATCGGCCTCCAAGAGGGTCTCGACCGGGCGATGGGGGAACGAATCGACGAAGCCGTATGTGCCGGCGTCCTCCCCGCTTCCGCCGGAACCGCACTTCTGTCCGACTCACTGATCGGCCTGTACGGTCACGCATTCGCAGATGCCGGTGACGGCGATCTGCGCCGCTGGCTCCTCGCCCGGCTGCAGATGATCGCCGACCCGCATGCCGAGCGCTACTGGCAGCTCCTGGCGACGGTCAACGGATGGCCCGCATCACCGACACTCGCTCCCGTTTACACCTGGTTCACCGCCGCCCTTCGCGGTGCTGGTGCCGCGGTAGCGACCCCCTGACCCCGGCTTGCTGTCGTAGGCGTCACCGCGGGAGGCCTCGAAGCTCCTTCGGTGGCCCTGCCGCGCCACGGCGGGTGCGCCACTCGGGCCCGCAATCAACGGCGGTGGCAGACGTGGCCTGAGCATGGCTTCGTCGACGCTGTCCCGTACTTTCGGCCGGTTCCCGGCGCGCCTGGCTTTCTCGCGATCAGCATGATCTCAGGGGTTCGGCCGCCAGGGTTGCGGGACGGGCGTTCAGCAGCGGGCTCGGCGCCGTGTTCCGCACTGGGGATCGTCTTCACGGCGTTCATGGTCATGGGCAGGTGGGGTGACGCGTCCTGGGTGTTCGCGTCCGTCCTCCCGATCACCGTGGACTGCCTCGCGCTGATGCGCGAGCGGCAGAAGGCGATGACCGCGGTCGCTGGTCTGGCCGTGACCACCCTCGCCGTCCGGTGAAAGGGCTGGCCGGCGGGATCCTCCTCGGCCAGCGCCTCCAGATACTGCCACAGGCCGATTACCCGGCGCCGGTGCACTTTTGACCACGGCCAATGCTCGGCCGGGCCGTACCAAGTCGAGCCGGCCTCTACCGGAGGCGACGGCGCAACCAGCCATCGGGTTGTCGCTGTGCCTTTGTCGAAGCTCAACGCAGTGGCCTCGGTGGACCCCGCCCCTGCTGCGGATCTCGTGGTCAGCCGCCGAGCGGGATCCCTGTGGCCAGTGCGGTGGTCACAGGGTGGGATGGTGAGGTGAACAGCTGGGCGGTGGTGCCCGACTCGACCACGTGGCCCTCGGACATCACGAGCAGGGTGTCCGTGCGGTCGGCGACAAGACGCAGGTCGTGGCTGACCAGGACGAGCGACAGGCCACGCCGGGCGCGGAGGTCCGTCAGCAGGTCCATGACGGTGACGGCGGTGTCCGCGTCGAGTGCTGAGGTGACCTCGTCGCAGATCAGCACGTCGGGGTCGGCCGCCAGGGCGCGGGCTATGGCGACGCGTTGGCGCTGGCCGCCGGAGAGTTCGTGGGGGTAGCGGTCCGCGAAGGCGGCGGGCAGGCCGACTTGGTCCAGGAGTTCCAGGACGCGGTCGGGGACCTCGGCCCGACTGGCACGGCGGTGCAGCAGGAGTGGGCGGCGCAGGGTGGCTCCGACGGTGCGGCTGGGGTTGAGGGTGCCCAGAGGGTCCTGTGGCACGAGTTGGAGGCGACGGCGCTGGTCTCGGGAGCGGCCGTGTGCGGTGGGGGCGAGGCGGGTGCCGTCGAGGCTGACGGTGCCGGCGGTGGCGCGGTGCAGGCCGACGAGGGTGCGCAGCAGGGTCGTCTTGCCCGAGCCGGAGGCGCCGACGATCCCGAGGCTGCTTCCGGCGGCGAGGGTCAGGTCGACGCCGTGCAGTACAGGGACGCGGCGGCGCCGGTGGAGGTGGGCGGCGTGCAGGCCGGACGCGGTGAGCGTGGAGGAGCCGTCGGGCCGTGTGGTGGAGGGCTCGCGCGGGGCGGGTGCGGTGCGTGCGGGTTCCCGTAGCCGTGGGCCGGTCAGGTCCACGATGTCGTCGGCGAGCCGGGCGACCAGGTCGGGGTCGTGGCAGGACAGGCCGATGGCTATGCGGTGGCTTTCCGCGAGGTGGCGCAGGAGGTCGGCGATCTCGTCGCGCAGTGCGGGGTCGAGTCCTGCTGTGGGTTCGTCGAGGAGGAGGACGGCGGGGCGGCGGGCCAGGGCGCGGGCGAGCGCGACTCGGCGCTGCTGGCCGCCGGAGAGGCTGCCGATGCGGCGGTCGGGCAGGCCGTCGTCGGTGGGCAGGCGTACTTCGGCGAGCTGGGCGCGGATCGCCTCGGGGCTTTTGTCCACGGCGACTTCGGCGAGGAGGCGGCGCACCTTCATGCGCGGGTTGAGGGCGGAGCCGGGGTCCTGGCCGACGTAGGCGAGGCGGTGGCGGCGCAGTGTGCGCAGGGCCGGTGCCGGAAGGGCGAGGGGGTCCTGGCCGAGGACGGTGACGCTGCCCGTGGTGCGTTCGGTGTCTGGGGGCAGGGTGCCTGTCACGGCTCGCAGCAGTGTGGTCTTGCCGCAGCCGGAGGGTCCGACGACGGCGGTGATGCGGCCGGGGGCCAGTTCGAGGTCGGCCCGGTCGAGCAGGAGCCGGCCGTTCGGGGCGGTGATCGTCAGGTCGGAGACCCGGACCGCGCTCTCCCCGTCCGTCGCCTGGCTGTCGGAGTACCAGTCGGGCATGTGGTTCACAGTGTGGGCACCGCCTTCCGGCCGGTCGCGGGGACAAGGGCGGCGGCCGCCAGGTTGACGCTCATGGCGAGCAGGCCGATGGCGATGCTGGGGGCGAGGACGCCCCAGGGGTTGAGGACGATGCCGCCGGAGTTCTCGCGGATCATCAACGCCCAGTCGGCGGCGGGCGGTTGGGGGCCGACCTGGAGGAATCCGGCAGTGGCGACGAGGTAGACGGCGGCGACGAAGCGCAGTCCGAACAGGGCGAGCAGGGTGGCGCGCAGGTTGGGCAGCACCTCCCGAACCACGAGGTAGCCCAGTCGCTCGCCGCCGACGGCCGCCGCCTCCACGTACCCGGAGGCCGCCACGGGCGCGGCGGCGCCGGCGACCAGGCGCACGGCGTACGGGACGCCGAGGACGACGGACGCGGTGACGACGGCGAGTCGTCCGCCGTCCGGCCAGGACAGGGTGACCAGGAGGATGCCGAGCACGGCGGGCAGCAGCATCAGCACGTCGGCAGTGCGCTCGACGATCCGCCCGACGACCGGGCGCAGGGCGCTGACCGCGCCGAGGACGGCGGCCACCGCGGTGACCAGGACGGCGACGAGGAGGGAGGTGACGACGAGTTCGCGTCCTCCGGCGAGGAGCCGGCTGAGCACATCGCGGCCCAGTTGGTCGCCGCCGAGCGGGGCGCCGCCGCCGGGTTCCGCGTACGGCGCCGTGACCGGGGCGTCGATGGCGTGCGGGGCGAGCCAGGGTCCGGCCAGGGCGAGGGTGGTGAGCAGTACGGCCGGGAGCACGCGCAGGGCTGTCCGACGACGGTTACGACGCGGAGGCGGGGCCGGCTTCGCGGCGGCGGTGGTCGCGGTCATGTCCGGCCTCCCGAGGCCCAGGCGCGTATGAGGTCGGCGAACAGCAGGACTCCGGTGATGACGGCTCCGGTAACGACGACGACTCCGGCGATCACGGGGCTGTCCCGGTCGGCGACCGCTCCGGCGAGGACGGAGCCGATGCCGGGGTAGTTGAAAATGGTCTCGACCACGACCGCGCCGCCCAGGAGCATGCCGGTGGAGGTGGCGATGCCGGCTGCGATGGTGGGCAGGGCGCCGGGCAGCAGGTGGTGGGTGAGGAGCCGGTGCCGGGGCAGTCCGTCGAGGACGGCGGTGTCGATGTGCGGGGCCGTGGCCTCATCGGCGAGGGCTGCCCGGACGATCCTGGTGTTCCAGCCGATCTGCGGGATGGCCAGGGCGAGGACGGGCAGGACGAGCATCCGCCAGGAGGCGGGCGAGCCATCGGCGTCGGTCAGGGTGACGGCGGGCAGCCAGTCGGTCCACAGCGCGAAGACGAGGACGAGGGCGACCGCGACGACGAACTCGGGCAGCGCGAGGATGCCAGTGGCGCTCGCCGACACCGCCCGGTCGAGCGGACCGCCCGGCTGGGCCGCCGCCCAGCAGCCGAGGGCGACCGAGGCGATGAGGGTGGCCAGCAGCGCGAGCCCGCCGAGCAGCAGGGTGTTGGGGAACGGGTGGGCGAGCAGGTCCGCGACTGGCTCGCCACGGGCGGAGGTGCCCAGGTCGCCGGCGGGCAGGCCGGTCATCCAGTCCCAGAACCGTTCCGCCACCGGCCGGTCCAGCCCCAGCAGATGGCGTCGCGCGGCGAGGTCGGCCGCGCTCTCGCCGCGTTCGGAGGTGGCGTCGGCCGCGTCACCCGGAAGCAGCTCGACGGCGGCGAAGACGGCGGCGAGCAGCACGGCCAGCAGCAGGATCCGGCGTGCGAGGACACCGGCCGCGTACAGGACCGTACGTATCACGGCAGGAACCGGCCGGGGCACGATGGTGCCCTCGGCCGGTTCGTCCCGGGTCAGCGAGCGAGCCATGCCTGCTCGAGCTGGACGCGGCCGTAGCCGGGCAGGGTCGGCAGGTTGCGCACGGCGGCACCCGCGAGGTCGATGCCGTCGGCCATGCCCCACAGCAGGTAGCCGGACTCGTCGTACTCGATCTGCTGGAACTCGTGGAGAACCTTGGTGCGGGCCGCCGCGTCCTTGGTGGCCATGGCCTTCTTGTACGCGGCGTCGAACTCGGCGTTCTTCCAACCCGCCTCGTTCTGAGCGGAGTCGGACACCATGGTCTTGCTGGCGAAGAACACCACGGAGTCGTTCGTGCCCCAGTACGTGGTGTACAGGTCGCCCTTCAGCCACGTCTTGTCCCAGAACGTGGCCGACTCCTGCTTGACCACCTCGACCTTGACCCCGGCCTCGCGGACCTGGGCGGCGAACAGGGTGGCGGACTCGGCGAGGCCCGCGATGTCCTCGGTGGTGAGCAGCTTGTACGTCTTCGACGTGTCGAAGCCGGCTTCCTTCAGCAGTTGCTTGGCCTTGGCCAGGTCGCGCTTCCGCTGCGGGATGTCCTTGGCAAAGGCGGGGTCGCCGGTGCCGAGGATGTCGTTGGCGACGGTGCCGTAGCCGGACAGCACCTGCTTGACCATGGCCTCGCGGTCCACGGCAAGCCGCAGCGCCTCGCGTACCTTCGCGTCCGCGAACGGTCCGCTGGCGGTGCGCATGACGATGGGCATCGCCATGTCGTTGGGGCGGCGCACGATCTGGATGTCGTCGCGCTTCTCGGCCGTGCGGGCCGCGACCGCGCCCACATTGGAGGCGACGTCGATCTGCCCGGCCAGCAGCGCGTTGGCCATCGCCTGCGGACTTTCGAAGATCTTCACCTCGATGGCGTCGAGGTACACATCGCCGCCGTACCAGTCCTCGTTGCGCACCAGGCGGGCGTTGCCGGAGCGGAACCAGTCCAGCTTGAACGGGCCCGTGCCCGGCGCCTTGCCGAGGTCCTTTTCCGCCGTGTCCTTCTTCAGAACGAACGTCGTCAGGCGGGTCAACAGGGGCAGTTCGGCGTTGGCGTAGTCGGAGACCAGGACGACGGTGTCGTCGCCCTCGGCCTTGATGTTCTCGGCCTTGATGCCGGGCAGCCGGGAGGCGCCGGCGGGGGTGTTGCGCAGCCGCTTCAGCGACCACACGACGTCATCAACGGTGACCGGCGTGCCGTCGTGGAACTTCGCGCCCTTGGCGAGAGTGAAGCGCCAGGTCTTCAGGTCGTCCGACGCCTGCCAACTCGCGGCGAGGCGGGGGACGGTGTTCGGCTTGGTGCCGGGAACGGTGAGGGTGTCGTAGACCAGCGAGATGATCAGGTAGTCGCTCTCGTTGGCCTGCGTGCCGTGCGGATCGCGGGTGATGGCCGAGGCGCGGCCCAGGGCTCCGACTCGGAGGGTGCCGCCGGGCCGGGGCTTCTCACTGGCCTTCGCAGGCGACTTGGACGAGGTCTCGTCACCGCCGCCGCAGGCGGCAAGCAGTACAGCCGCGCCTATTCCGCCGCCGGCCCACAGCACTTGTCGTCTGTTCAGGTTCACGTCGTACGACCTCGTTCCACTCACTTGGGCACATTGCTTAGGTGTGCCTACCCTAAGAGATCCCTGTACGCAAGGCCTGCCGAGGACTTTCCCGATCGCTGTCGGGGCGTCAGATCGGCGCACGGGAGCATGAAGTGGCGTACGTGGGGCGGGTGGCACCCAGGAGGAGCATAAGGGTCCAGTAAGGCTTGCCTTGCCTAACCGCCGCTGATACGTTTCGGCAGTGATCGCCGAGCCGGCCCACAGAAAACTCACAGGTCGGCGCTCAGAGCTCCACTGCACCCGCACCCCGCACCCACCCCCGAAAGGGATGTCTGCGCCATGCCTACGGGAGCCGCACCCGTCCGACAGCTCGACTCGCACGCCGTCGAGGAGCTGACCGAGACCGCCCACAAGATCCTTGCCGACTTCGGCAGTTCGGCCGCCCGGCCGGAGCTGCTCCGCCGGGTTGCGATGTCCGCCACCCGACTTGGGGAAACGATTCACCAGGCGTGCCGTCCGGTCGACACCGACGACGGCCTGTACGTCCTGCGCGGCCTGTCCGTCGACGACGGCGGAATCGGCCCTACGCCCGGCAGTTGGGCCACGGCCGGTGACAGCGCCGCCGCCTGGGACGTGATGCTGCTGCTGCTCGCCACGGCCATGGGCCACCCGATCGCCTGGGAGGGGCAGCAGGAGGGCCGCTTCGTGCACAACATCGTGCCCTCGCCCGGCCACGAGGACGAGCAGACCGGCGCGAGCAGCACCGTACTGCTCAGCCCGCACACCGAGGACGCCTTCCACCCCGGCCGCGCCCACCTGCTGCTGCTCGCCTGCATGCGCAACCACGACGCCGTCGCCACCACCGCCGCCAGCATCCGCAACGTCCGCCTCAGCGCGGACGACATCGCGTTGCTGTCCCGCCCGGTCCTGCCGATCCTCCCCGACGACGCCTACGCCGAGGCGCAGTCCTTCACGGGGCAGGAGCCGCCGAAGGTCCCTGCCTTGTGGCAGACCGAAGCCGGCCCGACCCTGCGGTACGACCCCGCCTACACCCCGCTCGACGAGGCACCCGCCGACTACCGGGCCGCCTACGACCGGCTGACCGCCGAACTGGAACGCGTCTCGGTCGCCGTCGCCCTGGAGCCCGGCGACGTCCTGGTCGTCGACAACGACGTGGTCGTGCACGGCCGGGTGCCGTTCAAAGCCCGCTACGACGGCACCGACCGCTGGCTCAAGCGCGCCTCGGTCCGCGTGCCCGGCCGCCGCAGCCGCCCACTCGCCGAGGCCGACGAACACGGCTACGGGCAGGCCGCGCTCGTGGCCCTGATCTGACCTCCCAGCAACAGCCGTCGGCCGAACCCCCTGGCCCCGAAATCCCCTGGTCCGAACCCCTGGTACGAAAGGGAACAGCCGTGACCGGCACCTCCGCACGCACGGGCGACACCCCGTCCGACACATCCGCGGACGACAAGACCCTGCGCATCCTCAGCACCAGCGACCTCGCGGGCATCGACATCTCCCTCGCCGACGTGGTCGACGTGGTCGAGCAGGCGTACCGCACCCTCGCCGACGGCAAGTCCGCCAACCCGCGCAAGCTCACCGTCAAGCCCGATGACGGCCACTCGGTCTCCTACGCCATGCTCGGCCGTGACGGTGTCCGCGAGGTCGTCGCGATCAAGACGTCGTACAAGCACGGTCTGGACAAGTCCCGTGACCGGCAGCACTACTACACGACCCTCACCGTCTACGACGACACCACCGGCCTGCCCGTCGCGATGATGGACTGCGGCCGCATCGGCTCCCTGCGCACTCCCGCCGTATCCGCGCTGCTCGCCCGCGAGTGCGCGCCGTCCGGCAGCCGCAGCGCCCTCGTCATCGGAACCGGAACCCAAGGCCGCCTCGCCCTGCCCTTCCTGCTCACCACGCTGCCGGACCTGGACCGCCTCATGGTCTACGGCACCCACCCCGACGGCCTCGCCGCCGTCCGCGAACGGCTTCACCACTACTTCCCGGACCGGGAGGTGGAGGTCGTCGACGACGTACGGGCCGCCGCGGCGGACGCCGACGTCGTGGTCGCCACCGCGGGCCAGCACACGCCGGCCGCCGTGGAGTCCGACGACCTCAAACCCGGCGCCCTGTCGATCCTGGTCGGCCACGGCATCGCGCCCTCCACTCTCCAGCGGGCGGACCGGGTCATCGCGACCAGCGAGGCGCAGATGAAGGTCACCGGCACCGACATGGCCGACGCGGACGGCAACTTCCCCGCCGTGGACGCCGAGTTCCCCGACGTCGTGGCGGGACGCGCGCGTGGTCGGCAGTCGCCGGACGAGCGGATCTTCGCGTACAACAGCGGGCTCGTCGTCACCGACATCGCGCTCGGCCACCGTTTCGCGCAGCTGGCCATCGAGCAGGGGCTGGGGACGCGGGTGTCGCTGTGGCAGTGACCGACCCGACGGCGGCCCCGCCGCTGCCGGCCCACCCGGATCCGCAGCTCGACGCGGTCCTTGCCGGCCGGCTGCCGCACGAGCTGTCGTACGCGATCGGTGGCCCCTTCCATCTGCTGCTGCCCGACCGCTTCGACGCCAACGCGGCCTCCTTCACGGCGGTGCTCGACGAGTTCGGCGTCGAGGGGTACGTGTACTACGCGAAGAAGGCGAACAAGGCCGCCGTATGGATCGAGCGGTGTGCCCTGTCCGGGACGGGTGTCGACATCGCCAGCGCCGGTGAGCTGCAGGACGCGCTCGGGCACGGGGTGCGCGGCGAGCACATCGTGGTCACCGGGCCCGCCAAGGCGGACGCCCTGCTGCGTGTCGCCGTGCTGCAGGGCTGTCTGATCGCCGTGGACGCCCTCGATGAACTGGACCGGGTCATCGCGCAGGCGCGGTCGGCCGGACGTCCGGCGCGGGTGCTGCTGCGGCGACTTCCGCCCGCCCAGCCGCACAGCCGATTCGGCCTGGACGACGACGAGTTGGAGACGGCGCTCGTACGGTGCCGGGAAGCCGAAGTCACGATGGAGGGCTTCTCCTTCCACCTCTCCGGCTACGACCCGCTGATGCGTGCCCAACTCGCCGCCGAACTGGTCGACCTGTGCCTCAAGGCGAGGACGCTGGGCCTGCGTGCCGACCGGATCAGCATCGGCGGCGGGTTCGCCGTCGACTACACCGGCGCCGAGCACTGGGAACGCTTCCTGCGCGACCAGCGGCCCGAGCACTATCACGCGGGCAAGTCCTTCGGCCCGGCCGACTTCTACCCGTACCATTCGCCGGTTGCGGGCCCCGACGCCCTGCGCGCCATCCTCACCACGGGCGGTCTCGCCGGGCGCCTGCGCGAGGCGGGCGTGATGCTCCTGATGGAGCCGGGGCGGGCGCTGCTGGACGGGGCCGGATGCACGGCGTTCCGCGTGCAGGGCGTCAAGGACCGGCCCGGGTACGGCATCGTCACCGTGGACGGGAGCAGCCTCAGCCTGTCCGAGCAGTGGTTCAACAGCGAGTACCTGCCGGATCCGGTGCTGCTGCCCGCCCAGGTATCCGCAGGTGAGCCGTACGCCGCCTGCGTCGGCGGGGCCACCTGCCTGGAGTCCGACATGGTCACCTGGCGCAAGGTGCGGTTCCCCACCCGCCCCGCCATCGGTGACCTGCTCGTCTACCCCAACACCGCCGGATACCAGATGGACTCCAACGAGTCCCCCTTCCACGAGCTTCCGCTCCCCCCGAAGGTCATCCTCGACACCGCCGGCGGCACGTCCCGCTGGCGGTTCGACCGCCATCCACTCGCCTGACTCTCTCCCCGAAACCTGGAGCCATCCGATGGACAAGGCGCTCTCGCGTCCCGCCGTGGTCAGCCGTGTCTCCGACCTCATAGGCCACACCCCGCTCTTCGAGCTGTGCCGCACCGACACCGGCAGCCGGCTCCTGCTCAAACTCGAACAGTTCAACCCGACCGGCACCGCGAAGATCCGCATGGCCCGGCAGATGGTCCTGGACGCCGAGGAACGCGGACTGCTGCGCCCCGGCGGCCGGATCGTCGAGTCCACCTCGGGCAACACCGGCCTCGGCCTCGCCGTGGTCGCGGCCGAGCGCGGCTACACCTTCACGGCGGTCGTCGACCATCACGCCGCCGCCGACAAACTGCGCGGCATGAAGGCACTCGGCGCCGAACTCATCTACGTCGCCGAGGGCGGAGACGAGGAACTGGCCACGGCCGCCCGCGAGGAGTTCGCCGAGAAGCTGGCGGCCGAGAGCGACAACGCCTACTTCACCGAACAGCACAACAACCCGGCCAACGGGGACGGTTACCGGCCGGTGGCCCATGAACTCGACGCCGCACTGGACGGCCGTATCGACATCCTCATAGGCGCCGTGGGAACCGGCGGAGGACTCTTCGGAACCGGCGGGGAACTACGCAAGACCGTGCCAGGGCTGCGGATCGTCGGCGTCGAGCCGAAGGGGTCGATCGCCTTCGGACCGCCCGCCCACGACTACTACCAGTCCGGCACGGGCACCCCCGAGGGCGCCACCATCGGCGCCATGGTCGACTACGACCTGCTGGACGAGGGCGCCAAAGTCGGCGACATCGAGGCGTTCGCCACCGCGCGCGTGCTGGCCCGCCGTATCGGACTCCTCATCGGCGGCTCCGCGGGCGGGGTAGTGTACGACGCGCTGACCCGGATGTCCTCGCTCGCGCCGGGCACGACTATGGTCGCGCTGGTCAACGACGGAGGCGAGAAGTACATGGACACCGTCTTCAACGACGACTGGATGGAAGCCCGCCATCTCATCGACCCGGCCGTCGAGCGCGAAATCGACGAGCTGCTGACCAAACTCCGCGAGAACTGACACCGATGCCGACACCGCTCACCACCCTGCTCCGCGACAGCCGCGCCCTGGCGACCCTGGCCGTACCGCTCGCCCTGACCCAACTCGCCCAGGTCGCCCTCACCACCACCGACACCGTGATGATGGGCCTGATGGGCGCCGAGGCGCTGGCCGGCGGCGGCCTGGCGATGGTCATCTTCAACCAGCTGCGCACCATGGGCGTCGGTCTGGTCACCGCCGTCGGCAACCAGGTGTCCGCCGCCTCCGCCCGCGCCGACGAGGACGAGGAACTCTCCGAGGCGGCGACAGAGGAAGTCAGGGACGTCGTCCGCGCCGCCCTGGCTCTGGCCATCCTGGCCGGCATCGTCGGCGCGGTTGTCATCCTGCTGATCGGCCGGGCTGTCGCCTACCTCGGCCAGGACCCCGAGGTCGTGGACACGGCCTGGCCAGTACTGCTCGCACTCGCGCCCGGTCTGATCCCCTGCCTGTGGTTCCAGGCGATCCGACAGTTCACCGTCGGCATGCGCCGCCCCCAGGCCCTGCTGCAGATCACGATCGCTTCAGTCGCGGTCAACGCGGGCCTCAACTGGGTGCTCATACACGGCACTTGGGTGTTCCCCGAGTGGGGCCTGCCGGGCATCGGCATCTCCACCTCGCTTGTCTACCTGCTGACCTGCGTCGCCCTGCACGCCTCCGCCCGCCGCGACCCCCGGCTTGCCCCGCTGCTCGACGTCCGGATCTGGAAGGCCCGCCCGGCCACCCTGCGCCGGCTGACCGGCCTGGGCGTGCCCATCGCCGCCACCTACGGCTCCGAGGCAGGCTTCTTCTCCGTCGTCGCCCTGCTGATCGGCACCTTCGGCAGCGCCGCGCTCGCCGCGCACACCGCCGTCAACCAGCTGATCTACATCGTCTTCCAGATCGCCGTCGGCCTCTCCCACGCCGCGTCCCTCAACGTCAGCCGAGAACTCGCCCTGGACCGCATTGACGCCGCCCGCCGTATCAAGAACACGGCGCTGGCGTGCGCGGCGGCCGTGATGGCCGTGGTCGGCGTCGTCTACCTCACTGTGCCGGGCCTGGTGCTGCGCCCGTTCCTCGACCCGGCGTCCGCCGACGGGCACAGCGCGACCGACATCGCCACGAACTTGTTGCTGGTTGCGGCCGTCCTGCAGTTCTTCGACTGCACCCAGAACATCGGCGTGGGCCTGCTGCGCGGCCTGGACGACACCAAGAGCGGCTTCCGCATCACCCTCGTCGGCTACTGGCTGATCGGCCTGCCCGCCGCCTGGCTCTTCGGGAACCTCGCCGGACTGGAGACCGTCGGCGTCTGGCTCGGCCTCCTCACCGGCCTCGCCGCCACCGCCCTGCTCCTGCTGCGCCGCTACCACCAGGCGCTGTCCCTACGCGCGGCCGGACAGCTGGCCGTCGCCTGAAGCACACGCACGCTCACGCAACTCCAGCGGGTACTTCCTCGGTGCAGGCTTCGTCCTGGCTCCTCTCATGACACCCATCTGACCCTCTGTCACGTCTTCCCGCATCTCGGGGGAACCTCACCGTGCAGGATGTGCTCGACGGGTGTGGGCCGGCGGTCGGTGAGGCGGGTGATCAGCCGTCGTATCCCGGCGAGGCTGAGGTGGACAGTGGAGGGGGAGTCCCGCGCCCAGTCCCGCAGCGCGGACAGCAGCACGCACCCGACCTCGGCCAGCGCGAAGGAGTCCGCACACGGGTCGGCCTCCCCGTCCACGGCCGTGACAGGCCGGACGATGTCCTCGGCCAGCCGCAGCAGGACGAACGCCGGCTCCGGGTCCGCTCCCGCCCGCCCGCCCGGTGACAGCGGCGCCGCCGCCCATCCGGAGCGCCAGGAGGTAGTCGAAGCCCCGCTCCACCTGCTCCGGCGTCAGCGGCGTGCGGGCGGGATCAGGTACGGAATGAGGTCTGGGGGCTCCCAGCCCTGCTGGGAGCCCCCGTGCTCAACGGATGGGTCAGCGCATGCCCTGGAGCCGCCAGATCTGGTTCTTCTTGGTGCTGAGGGTGCCGCCGGAGTCGCAGGTCCACTGGTGGACCACGGCGCGCGGCCGGGTGGAGACGCCGGAGACGTCGACGCACTTGCCGCTGTGGACGGCGACGAGCTGGTAGTCCTTGCTGTTGCCGAGCGCGGTGACGGGGCGGAGGGTGAACATCTGGTTGGTGGTGCCGCTGCAGGTCCACTGGATGACGGCGGCGCCGTCGGCGGTGGAGGCGCCGGAGACGTCCAGGCACTTGCCGCTGTGCTGGTTGACCACCGTGTAGGTGTCGGGGCGTCCGGCGACCGGCTTGAAGTCGAACATCTGCTGGTAGCCGCCCTCGCAGGAGTACTGCTGGTACTGCGTGCCGTCGGCCTGGCTGAGGTTGGTGTCGTCCAGGCACTGCCCGCTGTTCTGGCTGACGGCGACCGTGGAGACGGTGGTGTTGGACGGCGGGAGCAGGGTGATGGTGTAGCCGTCCTGGGCGTTTGCGTAGGGGACCGTCAGGGTGGCGGCGTTGTTGCCGACGGTCAGGGTGGTGTCGGAAACGGTCGTCGGGCCGGTCACGGCGGTGCCGTTGTCGTACGGGACACGCTGGACGACGGCGCGGACCCGGCCGTTCTCCACGACCGAGGTGGTGTCGAGGCGGTTGAGGTTGACGGTGACGTTGCCGGTGTTGCCGTTGCTGCCGATGAGGATCTTGGCGTTGCGCGCGGAGTTGTCCTTCGTCGCCAGCCCGTCGGTGTTCGTACCGGCGGTGAGGTTCACGACGTTGCCGGTCTGCGAGCCGTAGTAGCGGTACATGAACCACTCACCGAGCGGCAGGTACTGGCCGGAGCTGTTCTTGGTGAGCAGGCTGGCCGCGTAGTCGTGCAGGCTGGGGCCCCCTCCCCAGTTGGCGCGCATGCCGTCGGCGCCGGCCCGCTCCAGGCGGCCGATGAACCAGGCGCCGCCACCGGGGTGCTGCTGCTCGCGCCCGGCGTACTCGTTGATCTGGTACGGGCGGGTGTTGGCCAGGCCCGCCGCGGCGAGGGTCGAGTTGGCGTTGCTGACGGCCGTGACGGGGTCGTGGGGTATGGCATGCCAGCTGTAGATGTCGGGGGCGACGTTGTTGGTTTTGACGTGGTTCAGGAAGGTGGTCCACCAGGTGTTGGAGGAGCTGGGCGGGTTCGCCGTGCTGGGGCCGACGATGAGCTGCCCGGGCAGGTCGGCCCGCACGGCGGCGTGGAACCGCGACCACATCTGCAGGTACTGGCTCTGGGACCGGCCCCAGAAGCCTCTGAGGTCCGGCTCGTTCCACAGGTCCCACTCCACCGTCATGTTGTTGGCCTTGACGTCGGAGATGAGCTGCCTGACGAAGTTGTCGAACAGCGTCCAGTTGCCGTTGTCACCGGGAAAGCCCTGGTTGGTGGTGCCGTCGGCGCCCCACAGGTCGTGCGGCAGGATGACGAACGTGCCGCCGAGCGCCTTGGTGCGCTTGTACTGGGCAAGGGTGGAGTTCCAGCGGGTCTGGTAGTCGGCGAGGCTGGTGGCGTAGCCGCCACCGTTGAGCTGTGCGCCGCCGGCCCGCATGAAGTGCCACTTGATGTCGGTGAAGAAGTGGTCCGGCGGCTGCGACCCGTCGGCGGTCAGCCCGTAGATCATGCCCGAGGCGCGGTAGCCGGGGGCACCCTTGGTGGTCGCGAAGTCGACGGTGACGCTGGTGTCCGCGGCCTGCGACGGGCCGGCGGGCACCAGGGTCGTGGCCAGGGCGGCCAGGAGGACGGCCACGGACGAGGTCGCTCGGCGTCCGGTGCGGGATGCGGATCCGGGACGTGTCCAGCGAGATTTCATACTGCGGCTCCTTTGTGAGTGGGGGGACGGCCCGGGCTGGACCCGCCCCCCGAGTTGTGGGGAGACAGCCGGTCAGTGGTTCTCTCGGTGTGCGTGAGCCTCGGCGGTGGGGCTCCCGTCTGTGGCCGGCCGGGAGCCCCCATGGGGGACGGGGGCGCGGGTCAGCCCATGCCCTGGAGGCGCCAGATCTGGTTCTTCTTGTTGGTCAGCGCGCTCTGCGGGTCGCAGGTCCACTGGTGGATCTTGGCTCCGGCGGCGGTCGAGATCTGGCTGACGTCGACGCACTTGCCGCTGTGGACGGCGGCCAGCTGGTAGTCCTTGCTGTTGCCGAGCGCGGTGACGGGCTTCAGGGTGAACATCTGGTTCGTGGAGCCGTTGCAGGTGTTCTGGATGACGGCGGCACCGTCGGCCGTGGAGGCGCCCGAGATGTCCAGGCACTTGTCGCTGTGCTCATTGACGATGGTGTAGGTGTTCGCCCGTCCGGCGACCGGCTTGAAGTCGAGCATCTGCTGGTAGCCGCCCTCGCAGTAGTACTGCTGGTACTGCGTGCCGTTGGCGGTGGACAGGTTGGTGTCGTCCAGGCACTGGCCGCTGTGCTGAGCGACGGCGACGGTGGCGACGGTGGTGTTGGACGGCGGGAGCAGGGTGACGGTGTAGCCGTCGGTGGCGTTCGTCCACGGCACGCTCACCGAAGCCGAGTTGCCGCTGACGGTCAGGGTCTGGTCGGAGACGGTGACCGGACCTGTCACCGCGCCGCCGTTGTTGTTCGGTATGCGCTGGACGATCGCGCGGACCCGGCCGTTCTCCACCAGGGGGGTGGTGTCGAGGCGGTTGAGGGCGACGGTGACGTTGCCGGTGTTGCCGTTGCTGCCCAGCAGGATCTTGGCGTTGCGGGCCGTGTTGTCCTTGGTGGCCAGAGCGTCGGTGTTCGTACCGGCCGTCACCTTCACGATGTTGCCGGTCTGGGAGCCGTAGTAGCGGTAGAGGAACCACTCACCGAGCGGCAGGTACTGGCCGGCGCTGTTCTTGGTGAGCAGCTTCGCCTGGAAGTCGTGCAGGTTGTTCGCGGACGCCCAGTTGGCGCGCAGGCCGTCGGCGCCGGCCCGCTCCAGGCGGGAGATGTACCAGCCGCCACGGCCCGGGTTCTGCTCGGTCGTGCCGGCGTACTCGTTGACCTGGAACGGGCGGCTTGTGGTCATCGACCGGGCCGACAGCATGGACTTCACCGCGTTGCTGTCGGCGACCGGGTCTCCGGGGAGGTCGTGCCAGCTGTAGATGTTCGGCTCGACGTTGTTCGCCTTCACGTAGTCGAGGTACGTGTTCCACCAGGTGTTGGTCCCCGAGGGTCTGCTGCAGGTGCTCGGGCCGACGACGACGGCACCGGGGATGGCGGCCCGGATCTTCTGGTAGGAGCGCTTCCACATCTCCAGGTACTGCGGCTGGCCGGACCCCCAGAACGTGCGGCAGTCGGGCTCGTTCCAGATGTCCCACTCGATGTCGGTCATGCCCGCGGCCTTCACGTCACTGAGAAGGCGGTCGTAGAAGGCGTCGAAGCTGGACCAGTCGCCGTTGTCGCCGGGGAAGGTGGGGCTGGTGGTGCCGTCGGCGCCCCACAGGTCGTGCGGCAGGATGACGAAGGTGCCGCCGAGCGTCTTGGTGCGCTTGTACTGGGCGAGGGTGGAGTTCCAGCGGCGGTCGTACTTGCCGGCGACCCAGCCGCCCGGGTTGTCGAGCTGGGCGCCGCCGGCCCGCATGAACTTCCACTTGATGTCCTTGTAGAAGTGCTCCTGGGGCAGTGAGCCGTTCTCGGACATTCCGTAGATGGTGCCGGAGGCGCGGTAGGTGGGGGCACCCCCGGCGGTGGCGAAGTCCACGGCCACGGTCGTGTCGGCGGCCTGCGCCGACGTGCCGGGAAGGGTGACGGCCGCGACCGACGCCAGCAGGGCTGCGAGCGCGGTGACCGTGCGCGGGTGGGAACCCGTCCGGGCGAGTCTGCTGGTGCGTCCGGATGGGGGAAGGGGGCGAGGTACGTGGTGCATGGCGGGTCTCCTGGGGAGAGGTGGGTGCTGCCTGGGCGGAGGAGAGGAGCCCAGGGGTCCGTTCAGCCGCCGGTGTGCGCGGCCGGTGCGGGCGCGGTGTGCCGGAGTGTGTGGGCTTCGGCGAGGAGGAGGTAGGCGGCGGCGGTCCAGGTGTAGGCGCGGTCCCGCAGGCCGGTTCCGGTGAGGGCGTCGAAGTTCTCGGCGAAGCCGTGGGTTTCGCACAGGGTGCGGAAGCGGGCGCTGATCTCGTCGGCGAGGCGGTGGTGGCCGGCGCGGCGCAGGCCGTCCTCGACGAGGACGGTGGCGGGGGCCCAGATCGGTCCGCGCCAGTAGCCGTCGGCGAGGTAGTGGGGTGAGGTGGGCAGTTCGGTGGCCAGGCCGTACGGGGTCAGGTGGGTCTCGATCCGGGTGGCCAGGGTTTTGCCGATGTGCTCGGGCAGGTGCTCGCCCAGTGCGATCGGCATCAGGTCCAGCAGGCTGGAGGTGCTCCAGGTCGCGGCGGTGTCGACGCCGCGGGCCACGAACCGCTCTCCCGTCCACAGCTCGTCGAGCATCGCGGTCTGGGTCGCCTCGGCGGTACGGGTCCAGTGGCGGGCCTCGTCGGGCAGGTCCACTTCGGCGGCCAGCCGGGCGAGTTCGCGCAGCTGGAGGGTGAGGAAGGCGGCCAGGTCGGCGGTGACGACCACGCGCTCGGGGTCGAAGGTGGTGGCGTTGTCCCAGCCGCTGTCGTTGCCGTGCTGGTAGTGGGGCAGGGCGGCGCCCGGTGCGCGGCGGGCGGCGAGCCAGAAGTCCGTCCACCGGGACAACCTGCCGTAGATCTCGGTGAGTTCAGCCCGGCTGAGGGGTTCGGGAAGTCTTCGGCGCAGGTGGGACAGGGTCCAGCCGTGGATGGGCGGCTTGACGAAGTTGTAGAGGATCTCGGAGTGGGTCACCGAGTCGGGCAGGGCGCCGGTCTCGTCCTGGTGGTCGAAGGGCAGGGAGAACTGGTCCCACGCCAGGGCCGGTACTGCGGGGGCCAGGGCGAGGGCGTTGAAGCAGTGGTCCCAGCTCCAGACCTTGTCCATCCAGTGCTTGGACATCAGCACCGCGGGCCGGGTGACCAGCCCCGCCGGACGGACCGTCGCCGACCACAGGACGTAGGCGGCGAGTTCGGCGGCAGGTGTGGCGGACGAGCGCCAGGGGGCCACCGCGTCGACGAACGCGGCGAAGGCGTGCTCGGCGTTCGCCACGACGGCGTCGAACGTCTCTGCGGACGTGTAGGGCAGGCGTGCGCTGTCCAGTTCCTCGATCGCGGCTTCCCAGACTCCGTCGGCGTCCGCGGTGACGGTGACGCCTCGTGCGCCGGTAGCGAGGGCCTGGCTGCCGGACACCTCGGCGACGGAACCCGACAGCATGGTGACCCGGTAACGGCGCCCGGTCTCGTACGAGGTGAACACGTACGCCCCGTCCAGCGGGTCGCGGTAGAAGTAGGTGCCTGTGAAGGGGGTCAGGGTGTCCGCTGCCGCGTCGATGCGCAGGCCGAGTCCTTCGCCGCGCAGCCGGACGGTGTCCGGTGCGGCGTAGGCGAGGGCTATGTGCCCTTGCTCACCGGTCCAGCTGAGCAGGCCCGCGGTCGCCTCGACGCGGGTCCCCGCGCGTTCGCCCGTCGTCGCGTCGAGGGGCGTGAAGCGCAGGATCGCGTGCATGCCGTTCTGGTGCGAGACGAGGTGGAGGTCCTCGGCCCGGGTCTTCTCCGCGAGCACGGGAGAGATGCCGAACCAGGATCCGTGCGTGCTGAACGGGATGTCGTGGATGGAGAAGGCCGGGCCGGATCGGGCGGCGGTCATGTGGTGTGACTCGTTTCTTGAGCAGGGGTGACCGACGGGGGTCGTGTGGTGGTCAGTCCTTGACGGCTCCGGCCGTCACGCCGGCGGCCACGTAGCGCTGGGCGAGGACGAGGATCACCGTGGCGGGCAGCGAGGCCACGACGGCGGTGGCCATGATGGCGTTCCACTCCTGGTTGTTGTTGCCGATGTAGTGGTAGATGCCGAGGGTGATCGGCTCGTGGGCGCCTCCGTTGACCAGGGTGTTGGCGAAGACGAAGTCGGACCACGACCACAGGAACGCGAACAGCGACACGGTGACGACCGAGTTGCGGCTCATCGGCAGCACCACGGACCGGAAGGTGCGCAGTGGCCCGGCTCCGTCCATCTGCGCGGCCTGGAGCAGTTCGCCGGGGATGCCGGACATGAACGCGGTGAAGATCAGTACCGCGAAGGGGACGGCCAGGGTGGAGTCGGCGATGATCAGGCCGGAGACGGACTGGAGCAGGCCGAGCTGGAGGTAGATGGCGTAGAAGCCCATCGCCATGATGATGCCGGGGATCATCTGGGCCACCAGGAAGAGGAAACTGAGGACTCCGCCGCCGCGGGGCCGGAGTTTCGCCAGCGCGTATCCGGCGGGCGCCGCCAGCGCCACGGTCAGCGCGACCGTGCCGAGGCCGACGACGAGGCTGGTGCCCAGGTAGGGCAACTGCTGGTCGAACACGGCGCGGTAGCCGGACAGCGTGCCGTGCACGGGGAACAGGTCGGGCGGGGACTTGCGCATGTCCTGGTCGCGGGTGAAGGACACATTGAGCATCCAGTAGACCGGGAAGAGCATGACGGCGGTGAGTGCCAGGCCCAGGGCGGTCTTCCACCCCGTACCGCGGAACCGGCGCGGCAGGTCGTTCATGCCAGTGCCTGCTTTCTCTGGACCCTCAGGTACACCAGGCCGAAGACCAGGGCGGCGACCACGAGCAGGTTGCCGACGGCCGCGCCAGGGCCGAAGGCGGGCAGCAGGTTGCCGAAACCGAGCTGGTAGGACCAGGTGGCGAAGGTGGTGG
This sequence comes from Streptomyces sp. NPDC030143, assembly GCF_055573695.1. Classification (NCBI taxonomy): domain Bacteria; kingdom Bacillati; phylum Actinomycetota; class Actinomycetes; order Kitasatosporales; family Streptomycetaceae; genus Streptomyces; species Streptomyces sp. NPDC030143. Next base: position 40,402 of record NZ_JBVIAY010000033.1, on the reverse strand, counting down.
ACGAGTCCGCCGGGCCGCCCTTGGTCATGATCCAGATGATGTCGAAGACCTTGAGCGTGTAGACCAGCCCGAGCAGCAGGGTGATCGCGGACACGGGGCGCAGCAGCGGGAAGGTGATGCTCCAGAAGCGTCGCCAGACGCTCGCGCCGTCGAGGGCCGCCGCCTCGTACAGCGAGCCAGGGATCGACTGGAGGCCGCTGTAGAGCACGACCAGGTTGAACGGGACGCCGATCCAGATGTTCGCGATGATCACCGAGGTCAGCGACCAGTCCGGCGAGGTCAGCCAGTTCACCGGTCCGATGCCGAGGGCGTGCAAGGAGGCGTTGACGATGCCGGAGTCGCTGTTGAGCATCCACGACCAGGTCGAGGCCGACACGATCAGCGGAAGCAGCCACGGCACCAGGAACAGCGCCCGCAAGGTCGCCGACAGCCGGAAGTGCTGGTTGAAGAAGACCGCGAGGGCCAGGCCGATGGCGTACTGGAAGAACAGGCACACGGCGGTGAACACCACGGTGTGGGTCAGGGCCGGGCCGAAGGTCGGGTCGTCGAAGACCGTCCGGTAGTTCGCGAGGCCGGTGAACGGAGCGTCGCCCTGCACGAAGGAGCGGACGGTGTAGTGGCGCAGGCTCAGATCGAGGTTGCGGTAGAGCGGATAGGCGTAGAAGAGGACCAAGTAGAGGGTGACCGGGGCGAGGAAGGCCCAGGCGGCCCACTGCTGGGAGGTGGGGCGACGGCGTCGGGGCGCGGTGGGGCCCGGTGGCGGGGCGGCGACGGCCGCCGCCCCGTTCCCGTCACGCACCGGCCGGCGGTCCGGCAGTTGTGTCGTGCGCTTCATCGAAGACCCTGGGTCGGGGTTGCCTGACGGTTTACTTGGTGGCGGCGTCCTGCGCCGCGGAGAGCGCGTCCTCGGGCGACTTGGAGCCGCTGAGGGCGGACTGGACGGCCTTCCACAGCTGCTCGGAGATCTTCGGGTACTTGGTGCCGAGGTCGTCACTGGTGCGCCCCTTGGCGGCCTTGACCGCCTCCACCCAGGGCTTCAGCTCGGCGTTCGACGCCACCTGCTTGTCCTGGACCTCGCTGGTCGGGGCCACGTACGACAGGGTGGTGTCGGTGGCGTACAGGTTCTCGCTGCTGGTCAGGCAGGACACCAGCTTCTGGGAGGTGGCGTAGCGGCCCGTGTCGCCCTGGACCGGGATGGTGACGAACTCGCCGCCGGTCGGGGCCGCGGCACTGCCTCCGCCGGCGCCGGGTACGGGCAGGACGCCGTAGTCGAAGCCCGCCTTCTTCGCGTTGGCGAGCTGCCAGGTGCCGTTCTCGGCGAAGGCGTAGTCGCCGCTGGCGAACTCCTGCCAGCTGGTGGTCTGGGTGTTGTTGATGACCGAGTTGGGGGCGTACCCCTTCTTCAGCCAGTCGGTCCAGAGCTTCAGCGCGGAGACGCCCTCGGCAGAGTCGAGTTCGGTCAGCTTCGCGCCCGAACCCCAGAACCAGGGCAGGAACTGGAAGCTGCCTTCCTCCGTGCCGATGGCGGAGAAGGTGATGCCCTTCTTGCCGGCCTTCTTGACCTTGTCCAGGGCCGCCGTCAGCGACTTCCAGTCCTTGACCGAGGCGACGTCGACGCCGGCGTCCTTCAGGACCTTCTTGTTGTAGTAGAGGGCGAGGGTGTTGGCGCCGATCGGCGTGCCGTACGTCTTGCCGCCCGACTGGCCGGCCGCGAGCAGGTTCGGGTCCGCCTTCGAGGTGTCCAGCTTGTTGTCGTCGGTCGTGGTGAGCACGCCCGCCTCGGCCAGGGTCGACACCACCGGGTTGTCGACGATGAGCACGTCGGCGGAGTTGTCCTGCTGTGCCGCCAGCAGCGCCTTGTTCGCCAGGTCGCTGGTGTCGAAGGCGGTCCGCTTGATCTTCACGCCCGCCTTGGTGCCGCAGTCGTCCAGCAGCTTCGCCCAGGCCGAGGTCTTGTCGAACTGCGGGTACGGGTCCCAGATGGTGTACGTGCCGCTGTCCGCGCTCTTGGAGTCGGCGCTGCCCGAGTCGGAGCCGCAGGCGGTGGCACCGGCGGCCACGGTCAGGACGGTCAGGGCTGCGGCGGTCAGACGGCGGTGTCTGGAGAAGCGGTTCATTGAGGGTTCCCTTGTTCTGGACATGCGAGTGCCGAGGGCGCGGGGTGGAAAGGGCAGGCGGGCGCGGAGAAGGGCGTCCGCCGAGCAGTTCGGGCGTGGGGCAGGGGGTGGTGTGCGGGGAGGGGGTCAGAAGTCGGTGGCGGGCGTGTCGCCCGCGGTGGGCCTGGCGTGCGCGGGCCCTGTGCTCGCCCGCAGGGAGATCGGCGGCGCGAGGAGATGGTGCCGGGGCGGTGCGTCGGGATGGTCGAGCCGCTCCACCAGCAGTTCGACGGCGCGGCGGCCCATCTCCTCCGCCGGTACGTCGGCCGCGGTGAGCTGCGGGGTCACCGTCTCTGCCCACCGGCTGGCCACGACTCCGGTGACGGAGAAGTCGCGCGGTACGTGGCGGTCCGCCTGGGCGAGCCCCCGGTAGAGGCCACCGAGCGCGGCCTCGTTCAGTGTGACCAGGGCTGTGGTGGCCGGATCGTCGTGCAGGATCCGCTCCAGGCATGCCTGGCCGGAGGCGGCGTCGTCCCCGCAGCAGTAGGTCCGAACGGTCAGCCCGCGCTCGGCCGCGGCCTTGGTGAAGCCCTCCAGCCCCCGGTGGGCGGACTCGTAACCGGCCCGCAGAAGCTGTTCGGGCCGGTTGACGAGGGCGATCCGGCTGTGGCCGAGGTCCGCGAGGTGGTGGACGCACGCCGCCGCGAGTGCGGCGTGGTCCAGGCTGACCCACCAGCCGCCTTCCGGATGGGCGGTGCGGCCGATGGCGACGGAGGGGAAGCCCAGGGCGGCCAGGTGGTCGACCCGGTCGTCCTCCAGCCTGATCTCCATCAGGATCGCGCCGTCGACCCGCCGCTCGCCCAGCAGCCGCTGGAACGAGCGGTCGCTGTCCACGCCGCTCGGGGACAGCAGTACGTCGTAGTCCTGGGCCGCGGCGGCCTCCACCACGCTGCCGATGAAGTCCAGCTGCATCCCGGTGTAGTGGTTCCCGGCCGGCGGGAAGACCAGGCCGATCGTGCTGGTCCGGCCGTTGGCCAGGGCGCGGGCGCTGGCGTTCGGGCGGTAGCCCAGCTCGTCGATGACCTCCTGGATCTTCCGGCGCGTGTCGTCCGACACCGGGCGTTTGCCGCTCAGCGTGTACGAGACGGTGGAGCGCGAGACACCGGCCCGCTTGGCGATCTCACCAATGTTCACGGCGACTCCTTGGTCGAACCGATTCGATGTTCCGTGCAACGGAATCCTCGAATCGCGTAGGTGGTGAAGTGGGCACTCCGGCACTCGGGTGCTTCGGCACTTCGGTGGCAAGTCCACCGATCACCGGTCGTCGAACCGGTTCGGTGAAGCGAAGATAGGAACGACGCAGAGGGCTGTCAACGCCTGCGGCGGAACTTCTCGAAACTATCCCGTAACCGGGTGTTCTGCGGACTCCGCTCGCGTCAGAGGTGTTGCTGAGAGCTTTCCTCGCTGCTAAGTTCCTGCGAACCGGTTCGACGCCACCTGTGATGCGGAGCCTCTTGGCCACAAGGCCTACGGCGGCTCCTTCGAGGACACAGATCTGGCTGACCGTCGTTGCGCAGTACTCGCACGACACCGTCAGGCGCCGTCGCCGGGCAGCGGCGGCACCGTCTCCTTCCACCGCTCGGGGTGCAGCCGGTGGCAGCCGGCGGGGCACCGGTATTCCTGGACGTCCTCTCGTTGCGGGAAGGGTGACCGGGCGCTGAGGACCAGGTACACCAACTCTGTGGTGGGCGTGTGGCAGAGAGCGCAGGCGATTCCGGCTCTGGTCGGCAAGAAACGCTTCGTCGGCCGCTGCTTCGTCAAGAACACCCGCCTGATGCACGCGGGCTTCCTCTGGGCCTTCTCAGCCTCCAGGCCTCACCCGGAGCGAACGCCCACTGCCGGCGCCGACGCGAGCACGGCGACTGGCACAACGCCGCCCAGCGCCACCTGCTCAACCGCTTCCTCGGCCAACTCCACCGCTGCCTCCAGGCCCGGCAGCCCTTCGACGAAGCCCGGGCCTCGCACCACTCCTCTCGTCCGCGACCGGGTAGGCAGCCAGGAGTGACCGGAGGACCGCAGGTGGTTGATGATCTGTGGATGCGTCCCTTGAAGCACGGCTACACAAACAGCACCCTTAGCGACGGGGCCGTCGTGGAAAAGACCTATGAAGGACCCGACGCCGACCTCAGACTGCGTCGCGAGCACACTCTGCTGACCCGACTCCACGACCAGTTGCCAGTGCCGCCCGTGCGCGCAGCGACCACGGCCACCCTGACGCTCGGCTTCATGGCAGGTGTCCCGGGCCAGGAACTCCTGGAAGCTCAGCCCGCGGCGGTGCTGGCGAGCTGCGGAGAACTGCTGCGTCGTATCCACATGGTCGCGCCCGACGTGCTGACCGCAGGCAGGAACGAGGCCGGCGAGGTCTTGGTGCACGGAGACTTCGGGCCCCACAATGTGCTGCTCAACCCCGACACCTTTGAAGTGACCGCCATAGTCGATTGGGAGTTCGCCCACCTCGGAGCTCCCGTCGAAGACCTTGCATGGTGCGAGTGGATCGTGCGGATGCATCACCCCGGATGCGTCCACGCCCTCGACCACCTCTTCCGAGCCTACGGCGGGCAAGTGCCCACCTGGGCGGACCGCAGGGCCGCCATGCTGGCCAGATGCGAACAACTGCGCCAGTTCTGCGACCGCTGGGAGGCGGGCGGTGAGGGCATGAGGCAGTGGAAGGAACGCATCGCAGTGACAGCAAGCTGGAGTGAATAGTCCGGCAGCCGGGCCGCGAGCGATCGCGAAACACACACCGCCGCGGCCAGCTCTTAGCCCCCGGTGGCCGTCCCCGACCTCCTCGGCCGGGGGCATCCGCCTGCTCGGCACCAACCAGGGCGACGCCGATCCGCAGCGCTTCCTGCCCCGGCTGATCGGCCTGCACCGGGAGGGGAGGGGCGCCTCCCGTTCGACCGGCTGATCCGCCGGTCACCCTTCGAGAAGATCAACGAAGCCGCGGCGGCCGCCATGCCGTCCTGACGGCCCCGAACCTCCGGGCTCCCACAGGCGAGCACGGCGCGCTCGACCGCAGCACCTCCGTTGTCCTGCAGGACAAGAACTGACACCGGTCATGGGCGCACTGCGGCGCGACGCTGACGGGGATCTGCGGGAACCCCCGCCCACGGCTCGGCTGATCCACCAGACTTGCTCCTGTTCTTCCACGGAGAAGGGACGGAGCATGGGGAACAGTGCGCTTCTGGTGATGGACGTCCAACGGGACATCGTGGCTATCGCCGACGACGGTTCCGGATATCTGCCGCGCCTGCGCCAGGCGATCGACGGAGCCCGGGCTGCAGGCATCCCCGTGATCTACGTGGTGATCGGGTTACGGCCGGGCGATCCGGGAGTCAGCCCCCGCAACAAGGTGATGACAGACATCGTACGGGCCGGCCTTTTCACCGAGGGGCAGCCCGGCACCGAGATCCATGACGACGTCGCCCCCCAGCAGGGCGACGTCGTGGTGACCAAGAGACGGGGGAGTGCCTTCTCGGGCAGCGACCTCGACTTGGTACTCAGGGCTCGCGATATCGACAGCCTTGTCCTCACCGGCATCGCCACCAGCGCTGTAGTGCTGTCCACTCTGTGGCACGCCATCGACCTGGACTTCGGCCTCACCGTCCTGGCGGACGCCTGCCTCGACACCGACCCCGAGGTGCACACGATGCTTACCGAAAAGCTGTTCCCGCAGTGGGCAGAGGTCCTCGCCGTCGAGGACTGGCTCAAAGCCATCGCACCGCAATAGCGGAAGGCCGTCCTCGCGTGCGAGGCAAGCCGGCATCGCCTCCCGCCGGCCGGGGGAGGTCGGTCGACGGAGTTGCCGGGCCTGGGTGAGGGAAGCGGCTCGGGCCAGCGTAGAAGCGGTCCACATGCCGCGGTGCGAGCTGCCACGCGGTCAACGTTGAGCACCCGTTGCCCCCTTTGGGTTCGCCTCGGCGGTCAGCCATACAAGTCCGTCGACACTTGGGACCGCTTCCGGTGGCCTCCGCATGCGCTGGGAACCTTGGATGTGTCAGCTCAGAGCAGCCGGGGCGAGGCGGATGGTGTTCGACTGCTTCCGCAGGCGTATGGGCTGGGGATCGTACAGGGCGGCTTGAAGTTCCGGGATCGCGTAGATCGTCGAGGCCGTTCGCGGATGGCGCTGAGCTGGTGCTTTGACAGAACTCGAACCGCCGTTCCCAATGGCGTGGAGACCATTGCCCGACTGCGTGCATAGCACAATCATGAAGGGTTCCGGGCCCTCCGAAGCAGTGCCGTTCCCGCCTGACCGGCTGCAGCGTCATGGGTTTCTCGTTACTCCACAGCGCGGCCGATGAGTTTGTGGCTCCCGGCCGGTCCAAACTCGTGACACCCCAGGAAAGGACACCGCCATGTCGGAGCTTCTCGTCGACTTCATCACCTCCCTCGACGGCCACGCATCGGGAGAGGGATGGCCCGGGTTCTGGGGCCTCGAGGGCCCGGAGTACCTCGCATGGCTCGGCGAGCAGCCCGAGGCCACGTACCTGATGGGAGCGAACACCTACCGCCTGATGTCGGGCTTCGCCGCAGGCGAGGTCCCGAAGGGCCAAGACGAGCTCAGGCCCGAAGAAGAGGCGTCCGTCGACGAGCTCACGCAAGCGTCCAAGGTGGTGTTCTCCTCCTCACTCGAGGAGCCGCTGACGTGGGCCAACTCCACGCTCGTCCGCGATGACGCCGTCGAGGCGGTCCGCGCCATGAAGTCGAGTGGCCCGGGGCTCCTCAGCACGATCGGCAGCCTCAGCCTGTGCCGGTCCCTGCTACGAGCCGGACTCGTCGACCGCTTCCGGGTCGTGATGTTTCCGGTGATCACCGGGGCCACGGGCGCAGAACGCATCTACGACGGCTATCCGGACGTTGCCCTCGAGATGATCGAGCACCGCACCTTCGACAGCCGCATCCAGCTGGTCGAGTACAAGCCCCGCGTGCTCGAGCACCCGCCGCTCGGCGTTCCTGCGTGACGTCGCCTCGTCCGCCGGTCCGGACGGCCGCCAGGCCGGCGCCGGCGGGCGCGGAGCAAGACCTGACAGGGGGCGAACGGCCAACGTCAGGACGACGCCCGGTCCATCGTCGCTGTGCGGCGGGGGTTGACGCCGCAGCAGAACAGGCACGGAGCCAGTGATCATGTCGGTGTCGAAGCCAGCTGATCACGAAGAGGCCCCGTGCCTGCCCGCTCATCTTCGCCCATCCTTGCCGTCCTGACCGAACTGGGTCCGCTCGACGAGCCCTTCTCCAGGATCAGGGGTCAAGGCCCCACGGGACGCGCTCCGGGCTCCGGGCAGGGGGAGGCTCAAGGGTGCGTGCACCTGGAAGACGACGCGCTGGGGTCGCCCGCCTTCGGCACCGTCCGTGCCCGCCCCGCCGGTGCTCCACGACACGTTCACGCAGACCCGCCCGGCGTCGCTCCCGGTCGACCGGATCGTTGACCGTGACAGGCCCGAAGCCACCGTGCTCGCGGACGGCTCGATTCGGCTACGCGTCGCGCCTGTGCAGCAGCAGGCTGCCGACCAGCAGCGCGGCCGCGGCCCACGTGGCGAGCACGCCCAGACCGGCCCATGGGCCGATGGGCAGCTCGTGCAGATGGACGGTGGCTTGGACCGCGAGCCCGGCGGTCATGGGCGAGAACTGCTGGAGGCGGCGCTGCCACTCCGGGTCGTTGACCACCTGGGTGACGACCGGAAGCAGGTAGAGCAGCCCGAGCACGATCCCGATGGCGCTCGCCGCCTCCCGTACCGTCGTCGCCACGCCGAGGCCGATCAGGGCGATCAGGACGAGGTAGAGAACCGAGCCCACGGCCGCGCGCAGGGTCGGGCCGTCGGCCAGGGACAGCGGGGCATATCCGTGCGCCTCGGTGAATCCGTTGCCGGGCAGGATGGAGCGGCCGGCGAGGAGGGAGGCCAGGACGGCAGCCGTCCCGGAGGCCAGGACGACCGTGGTGAGGACCGTCGCCTTGGCGGTGAGGACGGTGAGCCGGTTCGGCACTGCCATGAGCGTGGTGCGCATCATCCCGGTGCCGTACTCGCCACTGACGGCCAGCACCGCGAAGACGGCGATGACCGCCTGCCCGACGGTGACGCCGGTCAGGGCGAGCTTGACGGCATCCTGGCCGCACCCTGCGTCCGGGCACTTCACGGCCTTGGCGGTGCCGCAGCCGACGGCCACGGTCAGCACGACGGCGAGCAGGAGCAACCTGCCCGTTCCCCCTGCCGTGCGCAGCTTCGTCCACTCCGCGTGCAGGGCGCGCCCGAAGTCCCCTCGCCACGCGCCGTCCGCCGTGCTCGTGACTCGTGCACCGCTCAGAAGACTCATACGTCCCTCCCGCGCAGCCGCACCAAGGCCAGACCGAAGGCGAGCGCGGCGTATCCGCACAGCACGGCGAGGCCGGCCCATGGCGCCAGCGGGTAGTAGCCGGTCGACGGCTCGTACACACTGAGCACCTGCGCGTACCGCGGCAGGGTCTGCTGGATGGCGAAGCCCGCAGCCGGGGTCACCCGCAGCAGCCACTCCGAGACGCCTGGGGGCAGTACGCCGGAGGTGGCTAGCAGGAAGGGCAGCACGATCGACGCGATGACCAGGGCGACCGCAGTGCCGCTGCGCCGCAGCAGGGCACCGACGCCGAGGGCGAGCACGGCGGCGGCCGCGCAGAGCAGGCCGGTGCCGGCCATGACGCGCACTTCGGTCGCCGACGTGGCGGGGAAGACATGGAAGCCCCTGCCGAGCGCGCTGCGTTCCCCGATGGGAAGGGTGATCGCGGCGGCCACCAGGCCCATGGCGAACGCGACGCCCCCGGCCACCAGCGCCTTGGCACCGAGCACCCGGCCCCGCAGGGGAGTTGCCGCCATCGTCGTACGCAGCAGACCGCGCCGGTACTCGCCCGTGATGAACACCGTGCCCACCGCGATCACCACGATCAGCCCGGCGAAGGTGCCGACGAGGAAGTTCTCGACGGAGAAGCCAACGCCCATGACGGGCCCGCCGACGACCGGTGCGATGTCACCGGCCCCGGTCACGGTGAACCCGCCGCCGTCGGTCTGGGTGAAGCCGCCCTTGGTGGTGTTCGTGTAGCTGCCGGAGGTGCCCGCGTCCCCGCCCACCTGTGTGCCGCGCCATGCCCCCCGGGACCAGTCGCCGGTGAGGGCGGGGCGGCCGAAGGTGCCGGTGGCCACGGCGGGGCTGAAGCCCGCGCCCGCCGCGGTGTCCTGCTTCGCCTGCGGTGACGTCGCGAAGAGCCCGGCCTGCACGGTGCGCGCAAGCCCCGGCAGCTTCGCATGGCCGACCTTGGTCCAGTGGGAGCCGTCGGCGGAGGTGGAACCGGTGAGACTGTCACCGGAGCGGACCAGGCGCAGCCAGCGCGGGGACTCCCGGGAGACCTTGCCGGAAGGGCCCGCCGTGTCGTGCGTGTAGTCGTACTGCATGCGTACGCCGTGGCCGCCGGTGGCCATGACCGCCGCGTACGGGGATCCCTGGGTGAGGCTTTCCTTCACGATGATCCCGGCTTTCGCCCAGGGCTGGGCGCCCTGGGCCGTCTTGCCGGCCCCGGTGGCGGCCACGCCGGTCAGCGACCGCAGGGGAACGGTGAGGGTGCCGTCGTCGGTGAGCGTCTTGTGGACGAAGTAGAAGCTGTCGTTGACGGCCTCGCCGCCGGGGCCCTTCGGGTACGAGGCGGAGTCGGCGCCGCGACCGCCGGGGGCGGGGGCGGCCGTGCCGAGCAGGCCGACCACGATCGTCACCAGGAGTGCCCCCGCCATGGCGAGGACCCAGCCGCGTACCGTACGGAACTTCGTCCACTCGGCGTGCAGCGTCCTGAGGAACCCGCCCCGCTCAGCGCGCCTCGCGGCCGGGGGGCGAGGGGTGAGGGTGGCGGTCATCGCGTCGCCTCCCCTGCCGGGATGCCCCGGTACTCCACCGCGTCCCGGGTGAGCTCCATGTACGCCTCTTCGAGCGTCGCCCGGTGCGCGGACACCTGGGAGAACGGCACCCCGTTCCGGGCGAGCAGGGCCACGATCTCCTCGTCGGGCAGGCCCGTGACGCCGAGGGTGTCGGGGCCGGTGGCCAGAACGGTGGCGCCCGCGCCGTGCAGAACCTGGGCGGCGCGTGCGGGCGCGGGGGTACGCAGGGTGACCCGGCCGCCGGACGTCTCGGCGAGCAGCTCGGACACGCCGGCGTCCGCGAGGACCCGGCCGCGACCGATCACCACGAGATGGTCCGCGGTGTCTTCGAGTTCGCTCATCAGGTGACTGGAGACCAGGACGGCGCGGCCCTGCCGGGCCAGCTCCGCCAGGAAGCTGCGCATCCACACGATGCCGTCGGGGTCGAGGCCGTTGAACGGCTCGTCCAGCATGACCACCGGCGGGTCACCGAGCAGCGCCGCCGCGATCCCCAGGCGCTGGCGCATGCCCAGCGAGAAGCCGCCGGCCTTGCGCCGGGCCGCCGAGCCCAGGCCGGCCTGTTCGATGACCTCGTCCACGCGCCGCGCCGGCACACCCTGCGAGTGGGCCAGCCACAGCAGGTGGTGACGGGCGGTGCGGCTCGGCTGCAACGCGGAGGCGTCGAGCAGTGCCCCCAGATGCCGGAGCGGGCGACGCAGGGTGCGGTACGGCACCCCTCCGACCAGGGCCTTTCCCTCCTCAGCCGCGTCAAGGCCCAGGATCACGCGCATGGTGGTGGACTTGCCCGCGCCGTTCGGGCCGACGAAGCCGGTCACCCGTCCCGGCCGCACGGTGAACGTCATTCCGTCCAGAGCCAATTGTGGCCCGAAGCGTTTACGCAGACCGATGACCTCGATCGTCGCCTTCGTACTCTCATCGCTCATGGGCCCACCCTGTGACGGAGCGAGTTACAGGGGCCGAACGGCCACTGTCATCTCGCTGTTAGGCGCCTCGGCTTAGCCTGGCCTGGTACATGTCCTGGTGCGGTGGCGAGAGGGGAGCATGCGGATGAAATGGGGTGCGCCCCGACGGTTCGCGGGCCTGACCGCCCGGCTCGGCCTGCGCCGTGGCACTGCCCGCACCCGCTTCACCGCCTGGTACGTGACTCTGTTCCTGCTGTCGGGAACGGCGCTGCTGGCCATCGCGGCCGTGGTGGCATCCGGCGGATCGCGCTCCAGCCAGACCGCCCCCGATGGCGGCCCCGATCAACCCGCCACGACGGCACACGCCCAGGGCCGCATCGACGAGCTGGAGCAACAGCTGGCCCGGGCGCACGACACCCAGTCCCGGCAGATCCTGATCGGCTCCGCCATCGCCCTCGGCGTCATGGCGGTGATCTCGGTCGGGCTCGGCTGGTTCGTCGCCGGCCGGGTGCTGCGCCCGCTGCGCATGATGACAGCGGCCACCCGCCGGATCACCGCCGACAGCCTGCACGAACGCCTGGCCATCGGCGGCCCCGGCGACGAGGTGACAGACCTCGCCGACACCATCGACGACCTCCTCGGCCGCCTGGAGGGCTCCTTCGACGCCCAGCGCCTCTTCGTCGCCAACGCCTCCCACGAGCTGCGCACCCCGCTCACCACGATGCGGGCCTCCCTGGACGTGGCCCTCGCCAAGCCGGGCCCGGTACCCGAGACCACGGCCACGCTGGCCGCCCGGATGCGCGCCGAACTCGACCAGGTGGACCGGCTGCTGGAGAGCTTCCTCGTCCTGGCTCGCACCCAGCACGGCGAGTTCACCGACTCGGCGCGCCTCACCCTCGGCCGGCTCGCGCTGACCGCCCTGGCCGGACGGGCAAAGGACATCGCGGCCAAGGGCCTGACGGTGCGTGAGAACCGGATCGACGACCGCGCGTGGGTGTGGGGCAGCCGGACGCTGCTGCGCCGCGCGGTCGACAACGTGGTCGACAACGCGATCGCGCACAACGACCCCGAGGGCTGGATCAGTGTCGCGGTACGGGCCGAAGGAGACGACGCAGGCGCAGTGTCCCTCGTCATCGAGTCCAGCGGACCGGTCCTCGACCAGCGGCGGGTGGCGGACCTCGCGCAGCCCTTCCGCCGCCTCGGCGCCGACCGGACCGGCACCGGCCGGGGCAGCGGTCTCGGCCTCTCCATCGTCGCGGCCATCACCCAGGCCCACCACGGCACCCTGGACCTGCGCGCCCGCCCCGACGGCGGCCTGCGCGTCACCATCACCCTCCCCCGTACGGACGGCAGGGCGACGGCGGAAGCCCCCGACACAGAGACGAGCGTGGCGCGTTGAGAGTCCTGGTGGTCGAGGACGCCCGCGCTCTCGCCGAAGTCATCGCCGAGGGACTGCGCGACCAGGGCATCGCTGTGGACGTGGCCCACGACGGGCTCGACGCCGCGGCCAAACTGGACGTCAACGCGTACGACGTCGTCGTGCTCGACCGCGACCTGCCAGGCATCCACGGCGACACCCTCTGCCAGATGATCACCGAACGGGACAGTCGCGTGATGGTCCTCATGCTGACCGCCGCCGACTCACCCGGGGACCGCGTCAGCGGCCTGACCCTGGGCGCCGACGACTACCTCGCCAAGCCCTTCCACTTTCCCGAACTCGTCCTGCGCATCCGCGCCCTGGCCCGCCGCCGCCCTGCCGCCCGCTCCCGCACCCTGAGTGCGGCGGGCATCGAACTCGACCCGATGCGCCGCATCGCCAGCCGCGACGGCCGTCAACTCGACCTCTCCGTCAAGGAATTCGCGGTACTCGAAGCCCTCCTGAACGCGAGCCCCGCCTTCCTCAGCACGGAGAACCTCCTCGAACAGGTCTGGGACGAACACGCCGACCCGTTCACCAACACCGTCACGGTGACCATCAGCCGCCTGCGCCGCAAACTTGGCGACCCCCCGGTCATCGCCACCACACCCGGGGTGGGGTATCGGATCATCGACCCAGCCGTCCCGCCCGACTGAGCAGCCGCCAGGGGCCGGCGGCACGCGAACGGAGGCCGGGCTGATGCGGCGGGTCTGGTGGGCAAGGGCGGCGAGGTTGTCCTCGGTGACGTGCACCCGACTCCAGTCCTCTGCGCAGCCGACTTCGGAGACTGACACACGCGGTTACGCTCACAAACGGTTCCTTTGCCCGAGCACGATCGACAACGGTCCGCCGAACCCCACTGATCCCGGACCGGTTCTCGCCCTGCCCACCGACGAGCCCTCGATCCACGTCACCCGCTCCCGCCCGGGACGACTCGTCCGCCGGCCATTCCTCGAACAACCCGAACGCGGGGCCGCTACCAGAAACGGACTTGACGCCCTCCAACGCCACCGGAACGAGGGAGTTCCCGTGCATCGCCCGACCCTGACACGCAGCCTGCACCGTCTTGGCGCCCTCACGGCAGCCGCACTCGCGGTCACTGTCGCCACCGCGGGGCCGGCCGCGGCCCACGCGGAGGTCGAGGCGGAGGGCGCCGCGGGCTCTCGATCAGAACGTCGCCCTGACCTTCTCCGCGGAGTCGCCAGTCCGCCTCCGCCGGAATCACCAAGCGAGTGCCGTATCAAGCAGACGTTCGCCCTGTTGTTGTCCTGTGCCACGAACCGCAGCGGCAACGAGTCACCGCTGTGCGGCTGTTAGAGTCCCGGACTGACGGAGGGAGCCGCTTGTGGCCAAGGTCAACATCAGCCTCGATGCCGAACTGGTGGTGGAAGTGATGGTCCTGGCGGGGGTCGGCTCTCCCCAGGACGCCGTCGAAGCGGTCGTGCGTGACTACATCGCCCGGGGACACCGCACCGAGGCACGCACCGAACTCAAAGAGCAGAGTCTGCGCGAGGTCGAGGTCAAACCGCAGGATCCGCAGGGCTGACCACTGTGAGCGTGTGACGTCGCTCCAGCTCCGTTGGCACGCGTCCAAGCTCGGGGACAGGGCAGTTGCGGAGCATGAGCTCCGCCCAGGACGCTGTCCTCGCCCGCTCGGCGGGGCAATCCGCCACGCCGACGAACGGCGCCTGCGGGCCGTGGTCGACAGGGCGAACGTTGCCTGATGCGGCACTAGAACCGATCCTGCCCAAGGACGTCACCCCCGGCGACATCACCTGCAAGGAAGGCCCGGACGGCTGGGAGCTCGCCCCCACCAGCGGGGGTTACACCGTTTCGGGACCGAAGCCCGCCGTGGGGGAGGACGCCGAATACATCGTCACCGTACGGCAGCTGCCCCCATTACGAGCGTGCCGCCGTGGTGACCGAACGCCTCGTCCGGGTTCGGCTGGGGTGGCGCGGCACCAGCGCCACCGCCAGCGCCGGAACCATGGCCAGGAGCAGCCAGGGAACGGCGGCCGGGAGACCCAGGTCGAGCAGAAGGCCGGTGGCTGCGCTGCCGATGAGGACGATCAGGCCGCTGACCGAGGACAGAGCACCGGTGTACAGGCCGAGTCGGCCGTCCTCGGCGAGGTCGGGCACCCAGGCGCGGGCGGCGGGGACGACGAGCATCTGGCCGAGGGTGAGCAAGATGACGTATCCCGCGGCGGGCAGCAGCCCGGCAACCCCTGTCCAGTGGGCAGGGCGTGCGGCGGCCACGACCGCGAAGCCGGCGGCGATGAGCAGCAGCCCGGCGGTCATGGAGCGGCGCAGGTCGAGCCGGTCGCCCGCCCAGCGGGAGACCGGAAGCTGCGCGAAAACGACCAGCAGTGAGGAGAGGGCGAACAGCCAGGACAGCGGAGCCTGGGAGCCCGCCGCGCGCTGTACCTCGTCCGGGAGGGCGAGGTAGAGCTGGTTGTAGGCGAGCAAGTAGGTCCCGTACGCGCAGCACAGGGCGAGGAAAGGGCGGTTGCGCAGCAGCACCCGCACCCCGGCCTGCCCCCGGGTGCGGACCCTGCCGGGGATGTGCTGCGGCATCAGCCACGCGTGTCCGGCCAGAACCAGGACGAAGACCCCCGCCCCGGCGAGGCAGGTGGTGCGGAAGTCCACGGCGAGCAGCAGCGCGCCGAGCAGCGGGCCGACGAAGGCACCGGCCTGGCCCGCCACGGTGAACAGGGCCAGGACCCGGGTGCGCGGCCCGTGGCCCTCCTCCTCCCAGACCACCGCCTGGCGGGCCACCTCGGACTCAACGGCGGGGGAGAACAGTGCGGCGGCGAAACCGATCACCAGCACCGCGCCGATCACGGCCCAGGTCGCCTCCGCGTACCCCAGCCAGGCGAACCCGGTGATCCGCAGCACGCAACCGGCCAGGACGACGGGGCGTACGCCGTACCGGTCGACGAGCCAGCCGCCGACCACGAACAGGCCCTGCTGGCTGAGGGTGCGCAGACCGAGGACGAAGCCGACCAGCCAGCCCGCCATGCCGATCGCGGTGCCGAGGTGCTCGGCGAGGAACGGCAGGACGGCGTAGAAACCGATGTTGAAGGCGGCCTGGGTGATGATCAGCAGCCGCAGCAGCGGTGACAGTTCCTTCCAGAGTTTCCAGGTCCGTTCGCGCGGGGCTGCGGGCGCGCGGCCTCGGGGTGTCCCGTTCTTGGGGGTGCGGGCGGCTCGGCGGGTCAGGGCGCGGGAGATGAGATCTGTCATGGGGTTTCTGAGGCTGAGGCTGAGGCGGGGACAGGGGTCAGGAGGGCGTCGGGGCGGTTCGGCTGTCGTTCCGGCTCGGGCACGGCCCTGTCGGCCTCGCCGGGTGCTCCGGAGGGGCTCCCCGGCCGCTTCCGTCGCCGGGGCAGTCGTATGCCGCCCGCGGAGGTCACCGCGAGCGCCCCCAGCAGGGCGAGGACGGCGGCCGGGAAGAGGACGGCCCACGGCGCGCGCTCGGCGTAGGGCTGGTTCTCGGCGAGCAGCAGGCCCCACTCGGGGGACGGCGGCTGGGAGCCCAGGCCGAGGAAGCCGAGGGCGGCCAGGGACAGGGCGATGCCGGGCAGCCGAAGCAGGGCGTGCCGGGTGACCGGCGGCAGCACGGCGGGCAGCAGTTCGTGCCAGAGGAGATACCAGCGTCCGGCGCCGAGGGCCCGGGTGGCGGTCAAGTGGGCGGTGGCCCGCTCCTGTTGCAGGAGGGCGGAGGTGTGGGTGGCCAGCGGTGACCAGGCGACGACGGCCACCGCGAACGCCGGGGTCCACGGGCCGCTGCCGGCAATGCCGGTGACGAGGAGGCCGGCCAGCACGGCCGGTACGGCGTTGACCGTGTCGACGAGCGGGGCGGACAGCCGGGGCAGCAGTCCCAGCAGCACACCGGCCGCAAGTGCGACGACACTCACCGCGACGGCGATGGCGAGGGTGTCCAGCGCCCCGTGCGCGATGCGGGCCAGCAGGTCCCGGCCGAGCGCGTCGGTGCCGAAGGGGTGCGCGGCGGACGGGGCCTGGAGCCGGGCGTCGGTGTGCAGGGCGAGTGGGTTGCGCGGCAGGCCGAGGCCGATGACTGCGAGGAGCAGCGCCCCGTACAGCAGGGGCAGGATCCGGGGCGCGGGCGGGGTGGGCCGGTGCAGGGAGTGCAGGGCGCCGTCGCGCAGCGCCGGCCCGATCAGCCACCGGGCCGCGAGCCGGGCGAGGAGCCCGGCGGCCGCAGCGAGGAGCACCAGGGCGAGCGTGCCGGTCTGCAGCACGGGCAGGTCCTGGGCGAGGGCGGCCTGCAGCGTGAGCCGGCCGAGCCCCGGGATGTCGAAGATCTGCTCGACGGCGACCGATCCGCCGGTCAGACCGACCACGAACAGCCCCAGATTGGGCAGCAGTCCGGGCACACACCGGCGCAGGGCCTGCCGGGCCACGGACTTGGGCGGTACGCCGCGCGCGGCGGCGGCCAGCGCCCACGGCTCGGCGAACGCGCAGGGCAGCAGGTCGTCCAGCATCCGCCCGAGCACGGCTCCGGCGGGCAGGCCCAGGGCGAGCGAGGGCAGTACCATCCACTGCGGCCCGTACCAGCCCAGCGCCGGCAGCCAGCCCAGCTGCACGCCGATCACCGAGGCCAGCACGGAGGCGAGGAGGAACTCGGGCAGTGCGGCCAGGACGGCCGTCGCGGTACCTCCGGGGGTGCGGTCGCCGAGGCGTCGCCGGGAGCCGAGCCGCAGGGTGCGCGCACACACCGCCGCTGCCGTGGCGACGGCGACCACGAGGGCCCCGGCCATCAGCATCAGGGAGACACCGAGGGCCTGCGCGGCGGCGGGCAGCACCTCGCCGCCGGAGACCCACGACGTGCCCGCATGTGCGTGCAGCAGCCCGCCCAGCCAGCGCCCGAGCAGCGGCAACGGGCCGTCGCCCAGGCCGAGCTGGTCCCGGATGGCCCGCAGCGTCTCGGGCGTCGGGTCCCGCTCGGCCGACCGGGCTCTGAGCACGGTCAGCGCGGGATCGGTGCGCGACAGCCACGGCAGCAGACCGATCCCGCACACCAGGGCGGCCGTGAGCACGGCCCGCCACAGCAGCGCCGGGCCGCCGCCGCGCGCGAGGGCGCGCAGGGCGGCACCGATACCGCCGGTCACAGTGGCGTTCGAGCTGTTCAGCGCCGGGTCCCCGTCCCGATGAGGGAGCGCTCGTACGGGTCGAGCAGCGCGCCCTGCACGGACTTGGCGATGCCCGTGACCAGCTTCAGATGCACCAGCGGGATCACCGCGTCCGTGCCGAGGATGGCGGCCTCCGCCTTCAGCGCGGCGTCCTGCCGCTTGGCGGTGTCGGACTCGGCCTGGGCGGCGGCGACGAGCTTGTCCACGCTCTTGTCGCACAGGAACGACAGGTTGTTGGAGCCGTCGCAGGTGTAGTCGCTGCCCAGGACGGTGACCGGGTCGCCGGTGTCCAGCATCATGTTGCGGCCGTAGACGACGGCGTCGAACTTCCCGGCCATCATGTCGCCTTCGAGGCGTGCGTAGGTACGCACCTCCAGCTTCACCTTGAAACCGGCCTTCTGCAGCTGCTGCTGGAGGATCTGGGCTACCTCCGGCATCTCGGGCCGGTCGGTGTAGGTGGCGATGGTGATGCTCTTGCCCCTGGGGTCGGTCGCCTTCGCCCGCCCGGTCGGCTCGGTCCGCTTGCCGGACGCCCAGGGCAGGGCCGGCCCGTAGAGGCCCTGGGCGGGCACGGCGTACCCCTCGTAGGCGCTTTGGGCGACGACCGAGGTGTCGATCGCCTCGCGTGCGGCGGCCCGCAGCCCTGCTTCCGTGAAGGCGCCGGACTTGGTGTTGAGGTACAGGCTGGTGTTGCGGGCGGTGTTGGCCTCGTGGACGGTGCCCTTGTCCAGGGAGGCGACCTGGGCGACGGGGAGCGACTCGGCGATGTCCACGTCACCGGTGCGCAGGGCGTTGGCGCGCGCGGTGCCGTCCGAGACGAACTTCGCGTCGATGCCGGACGCCTGGGAGCGTCCGCCCCAGTAGTCGTCGTACCGGTCCAGGGTGGCCGCCGTGTCGCCAGTGATCTTGGTGAGTTCGAAGGGGCCGGTGGCGGTACCGACCACGTTCACCGTGCCGTCCTTCTTGTACGCCTTGGGGGCGAATACCGCCAGGGACGGGTTGGACAGCCGCAGCGGCAGTACGGGGTCGGCCTCGGCGGTGTCGACACGGACCTGGTTCTCGCCGACGGCCTCGGCGGTGAGCTTCACGCCGGAGATCGCGGAGGGGGCCGGGTCGGCCTTGCCGACGGCGGTGAGGGCTGCCGCGACGGCTTTCGCGGTGACGGCCTCGCCGTCCTGGAACTTCGCCTCCCGCAGGGTGAACACCCAGCTCTTGCCGCCGCTCTCGCTGCTCCACGACTCGGCGAGCGCGGGGGCCGCTGTGCCGTTGGCGTCCAGCTTGGTCAGCCCCTCGGTGACGCCCAGCCGGGACAGGAGCATGGCGTCCTGCCCGAACGGCGAGTAGTTCTCGGTGGGAGCGAAGGCGAGCGCAACGCGCAGGCGTGCGCCGTCGGCGGAGCCCGGGGCCGACGAGTCGTCGCCGGAGGAGGCGAAGCAGCCCGTGAGCAGGGGGGTGAGCAGCAGGCCGGCTATCAGCCGACGGCGGGGAGTTCTCATGGCCCTCGTCGTTCTGTGGTGTGGTTCTGTGTGCGGTCTTTGCAGGTCCGGCACGGGACGCAGAGTATATGAATATCGTTTTCGTTTAAACAACGGGGATCTCGAAGTGCACGACGTCGCTCCCGCCGCCGGGCGCTTCCTCCCGCTCATCGAGGACAACCTTGCCCAGGGCCTGCCACAGGCCCATCGCGCCGGGTGAGTGCGGATACGTATGGAGATACGCCTGCCGGTAGCCGCCGTCCGCCCTCGCGAACTCCAGCAGGTGGTGCACGAGTTGCCGGGCCAGCCCGCGCCGCCGGTGCTCGGGGCGCACGTAGACCCGTCGCAATTGCGCGGTTTTGCCCGAGGGATACCGCTCGGCCAGCCACCGCGGGTTCGGCGGATGGGCCGGCCCCCGTGCGTCCAGCGCGGCCGTGGCTGCAACCGTGCCGTCCCGCTCGTCGACCGCGACCAGCAGGGTGTGCCGTGGCGGTGCGAGATAGAACGCCTCCGGGTCGATGATGTCGGCGTGCCAGCGCGGCACGTACCCGGTGCCGAAGTCGCGGTACACGGCGTCGAGCATCACGACCCGCGCCCCGTCGAGGTCCGCTGCTGTGGCTTCCCTGATGCTGTAGTCACGCATTTGCGCATCATATGCAGGAGCTGCCACCCACCTTGTGGGCGGGCGGTATTGGGCTGGAGCCCTTGGTCAGCGCGGGCGACCCGGCCAGGAACTGGTCCGCTCACCGAAGGACGTCATGGCAATTGGCCCGACGCCCGGCGCTACGCCGCCGCAGATGACGTTGCCGGCGAATGGGACACGACGGTCCGGCACCTTCGTGCCCGGCACCGCGTCGTCGCTGTCGACCAGCGCGGCCACGGCGCCGGCGAACGGCACCTCCGCCACTGCACACGCGCCGCGTACGTCGCGGACGTCGTCGCCGGAATCTGGACCGCCTCGGCCGGAGGCCAGCCGCTGAGTTTGCGGGCCCTGACAGGACTGCAGAGCGATGCCGGCGCCGCCAGCCGCGGGTGACCGCCGTTGCATCGCCGTCGTAGGCTGATGCTTGGCGGCCACCCGCTGATGGCCCGGCACGCTTCAGGCAGCACTCCCCGCGGTGGGGTGGCGAGCGTGCTCGTTCGGAGTCATCCCTGGTCCTCTGAGGAGGGGTAGATCCGCCACAGCTGGGAGAGGTTCGGTCCGCCCCACATGCGGGTCAGGCCTACCAGCCGGTCGTTGCCCTGGAGGTGGTCGGCGATGGCCAGGGCGTAGCGTGGGTGCACGACCGAGACCATGTAGAAGTCGTTGCCGCGCTCCGCGTGGGAGACCAGCCGCCAGTGCTGGTTGAGGCTGTCGGTGCGTTCACGAAGTGTCACGATGTCGGGCGGGTTGGCCCCTGCGGTGAGGCAGCGGTGGTTGGCGTACGACTCGATGCGCACGGTTCCGTCGGCGTTCTGCCGCAGGAACCACCGGTGCGAGTTGTTGTCCTTGGCGAATGGGTCTTGTGCCCAGGTCTGGGTGTGGTTGCCGACACCGTCGTGCCAGTCGTTGCACATGAAGTAGGTACCGGTGACGTGGTGGGTCATCGTCACCGATCCGCCCGCGAGCAGGAGGAGGTCGCTCAAGTCAGTGCTCCTCAGCCTCGAGTGTTTTTCACAGGAGCGGATGCCCCTGCAACTCAGCGTAGGCAGCCAGCTGTTGTTGCAGAGCGTGGCGAACCGGTCGTTTGCCGAGGCCACAGCCTGTCTGGACGGTCTCGAACGGATGGACGGCGGCACTCGGTCCACCTAACCGAGCGTCACCCACAGGTACCGCACCCAGCGCAACGGTGCGGCAGAGCACCGCTCGATTCGAACGGGAAAGGTGCACACCTTGCGGCAGGGGAGAGCAGCAAGAACGAGAAACTGACAGCCGTCCCGACGAGGCGCTGTCTCATACGGTTGGATGACGAGACCGGCTGGGCCTTCGTCGGACTCGGCCCAAGATTCACGATGCCCTTCTCGGACGTCGCCAGCGGCGACCGCGGCGCGGAGATCCGCCTCGGTCAGCAGTACCTCGGCTCGGCCTGCGCACCGACGTCGACGGCGAGGGCGACACCGAGTTGGACGTGATGGTGCCGTGCCCGCCCGAGCGGCGACCTGGACAACGACGAGGACATCGTCTGCGCCGTCCACGGCCCGAACAACGGCGACGCCCAGGGCGACGACCCCGACGGCCGCGCCGACCTCGAAACACAGGCCCAGGGAGTTGACGTCAGCCGAGAAGTCAGCGGCGAACCCCGCTCGGGGCACATCGATCCGGCGCGAAAATGAGTTGAGCCCGTCGCCACGGTCGTGGGTGCGAGGGGTTCGTCAGGATGAGGCCGGTTCGCCGGAACGCGGTTCGTACAGTGCCCCGCCCCGGTCTGTCAGGCTCGGGGTGCGCTGGGCGGCGACCGTACGGCGGCACGCCTGCTCGGTGTCGCCGTCGTGATAGGAGCACGCCCCCGCGTCGATGTCCAGCAGGGTGCGCGTCATCGTGGTGGTCGGCGCTGACAGCTCCCGGGCGCGCTGCTGGCTCTCGTTCGCGCGGCTGGTGTCTGCGTGCTTGGTGTAGGCGTGGCTGAGGTGGACGTGGTGTTGCTGCTCGCCGTACGTCAGCCAGGTGTCCGACCGCCCGCTCTCGGGGAGCCGTTCCATGAGGGTGTCGGCGGCGGCGAGCGCGGCGCGGGCCTGCTCGCTCTGGTGGTTGAGGGCGTAGGCACGAGCGGCGACCGCGGCCGCCAGCGTCGCCGCGGCGGTCGGCTGGGTGCCGGCGATGCGGCGGACCTGTTCGGCGAGGCTGGCCGCTGCCCTCGGAGCGCCGTAGTTGAGCGGCACCATCGCCTCGTGGGCGAGGACCCACGCGTGCAACTCGTCGTCGGATTCGGCGGCGGCCCGGGCGGCCGTGGAGAACAAGGCACGGGACTCCCGGCGGCTGCCCAGGTCGTGTAGGACAATCGCGTCATCCCGGCCATCTGCCCGGCCGTACGGCACAGCCGCGCCCGGACCGGTGCGGGCTGAGGGACGGAGAGCAACGGACGCAGAGTCGTAAGGTCCGTGCCCAGGTCGGCCAGACGCGGGTGGGCTGTTGGCCGTGGTAACCGTACCCGTAGCTTTCGGTAGCGGCCTCGAGGTCGGCCAGGTCCTGGGGTACGTCGGGGGAGAGGGTCTGGTCGACGTCGCTCCAGGCGGCGGTGAGGGCGGCGATTGCTGGGGCGGTGAGGCCGGCGGTGAGCGCGCCGCGCACCAGGTTGCGGCGCTTCATCGGGTCATCTCCATGGTTGGACTCCGTGCTGAGGGCGGCGGTTTCCTCCCAGGGCTGCGCAGCGAGCCCCAGGAGCGCACCGGGAATGCGCAGTCCGCCGGCGATTCGCTCGACAGTTGCCAGCGCGGTGACGGATGTGGTGCCCCGGGTGATCTGGCTGACGCGCTCGGCTTGAGCGCGCACGCCTCCGCGATGCGCGGCAGGTGGGAGAGGCGCTCGCGTTGGGCCTCTCGTCACGCCTTGTGCAGGGTGATCGCCTTTCGACGATGCGGGCGGTTGTCACCGCTGCATGTTGCGACGCGACAGCGACAACGTCGTCTGCTTCGTCAACGCCGTGCCTGTCGTTCCCTCGTGAGGGTGGCTGATCTTTCGGTCGCGTGTCGACGAGTGCGTTGGGCTTGCGCAGGAGGCGCCCCAAAGCCGTAGATCGGCAAACGCTCCGTTTCCAGACAGTGGTGTCATCCGGCGTCCAGCTTTTCGTTCTGTTTGTCCGCTCTGGGCGTCACCATCAGGTCGGCGGTCGGGTGAACAGTGAAGGGACGATGATGAGCACTGCAAGCACGGGAGCTGGAGATGGCGAGCACTCTGTTCGCCTGATCAGCACGGTTGCGGGAACCGGTACTGCGGGGGGACCCAAAGGGGACAGGGAGCTGGCCGTTTCGGCTCTGTTGAACGGTCCGTACGGGGTCGCGGTGGACCGCGACGGGACCCTCTACATCTGCGAGTACATCGGCCATCGGGTCCGGAAGGTCACGACTGACGGAAAGATCAGCACGGTCGCGGGGACGGGGAGCCCGGGACGTGGGGCAGAGGGTGTCTCTGCCGCCTCAGCCCCGCTGACCTACCCGCGCGGGATTGCCGTGGACAGCGTGGGCGATCTCTACATCGCCGACTGCGGCAACCACCGGATCCGGAAGATCACGATGGCCGACGGGAAGATCCGTACGTTCGCCGGGACGGGTACCGGGACCTATGGCGGTGACGGCGTCTTGGCCACCACCGCCCATCTGAACACGCCGCTGGATGTCGCGGTGGACGGCGCAGGCGACGTCTACGTCGCCGACCACGGCAACCACCGGATCCGGAAGATCACGGCTGCTGATGGGAAGATCAGCACGGTCGCCGGGGCGGGCACCCCGGGCTTGGCCCCTGACGGTACCCTCGCCACCGCCGCTCAGTTGAAGTACCCCAGCGCGGTGGCGGTGGACAGTGCAGGCAACATCTACATCGCCGAGTCGGGCAACCAGCGGGTCCGGAAGGTCACGAAGGCCGATGGGAAGATCAGAACGGTCGCCGGCACAGGTGCCGCGACCTTCGGCGGTGACGGCGTCCAGGCTGCCTCGGCACCGCTGTCCTCGCCCATGGCAGTGGTGGTGGACAGCACCGACACTCTCTACATCGCCGACACCAACAACCACCGGGTCCGAAAGGTTGCGGCCGACGGAACGATCACCACGGTCGCCGGCACGGGCGCCGCGACCTTCGACGGTGACGGCGAGTCGGCCGCTTCGGCCAAGCTGAGCAGCCCGCACGGGCTCGCCGTGGATTGCGTCGACACCCTCTACATCGCCGACTACACCAACCACCGGATCCGAAAGGTCACGTCGGCGAAGCTGGCCGGGCTGCCCGATTCGGGCACGGTGGTCTCCTGGGCCAACGTCCGCAGCAGGTTGCGGATGTCGGTCGTGCGTGAGTCCACCAAGGAGGGGGCCGAGGTCCACCAGATCCTCACCGCCCCGAGGGATCACCAGCGATGGCGGCTCATCGCGGCGGGCCAGGACGACGGCGAGGTCCTGTACCGGATCGAGAACGTGCGCAGCGGCAAGGTCCTGGAGGTCGTCGGAGCGCAGGAGAGCGAGGGGGCGGTGGTGGCGCAGCGCGCCTACGACGGCGCTGACGCGCACCACCAGCACTGGCGCCTGATCCCTGTGGGCTCGGTGACCGATTCTCCGCGGGTGTATGAGATCGCGAACCGCAACAGTGGTCTGCTCCTGGGAGTCGACACCAACGCCCGTACGGTGATCAAGCAGTACGAGGCGGCGGGTGCTCCCCGGGACCGTCAGTGGCAGCTGCTCCCGGTGTGACGCACGAGGAGGCAGGGGCGGTCATGCCCCTGCCTCCTCGTGGCTTGAGCGCTACTGGGAGCCGGACGGTTCCTCGGTGGTCGTTTCGGTCGTCTTGGTCTTCCCCAGCTTCTGTGGAGGCTCGGCGGCCGCTTGGGGCGCCTTGGGGGGCGGTGCGGCCGTGGGTGGCTCCGGAGCCTCGGGGGCCTTGGCGTAAGCCTCCTTGTCCGGCTTGTCCTGGAGGTCCTCGTTCTTTTGCAGGCCGCCTTCCCTCTTCACCGTCTCACTCGCCTTTGACATGCCGGCGGACGCTGTGCCGGAGACCGAGTGGGCGTGGGCGTGCTGGGACTGCGTACGGGCCGAGTCCCGGGTGGTCTGGATGAAGGAGCCGAGGATGCCCATGATGACCCGCGCTTCGGGTGACTGCTCCTGTACGACTTTCGCCCGGGAGGATGCCCCGTGGATCGAATGGACGAACAGGCTCGTGTTCTTGTCGTCGTATGTGTCCTCCTGGGCGTCCTCGAAGTCGACGTCCGCACCCGGCTGCGACTCGGCTGCGCCGGCCTCCACCGAGAAGAGCCCGGCGCTGTTCTGCGCGAAACCGAAAATATTGTCGAACACCATGGTCATCACCCCTGGTCGTCGTCGTGGCGGTGCTGCCGGCCGGTCAAGGTCCCTTGTACAGGGCTCGTGGGCTGAAGGTCAGGGGCTCGGCTTCGAACATCGTGTGGTGGACGTCCAGGGAGGACACGACCTCCATCCGCCCCTTCATGCGGTATCCGCCGCCGGCCAGGTTGATGTCGGCGATGTCGCGGGCGACCACTTGGGCGAGGCCGGGGAAGGCCCCGGGCTGCGGGGGAGACAGGACCGGAACCGGCACGGCGTATCTCACCGCGAGGAACCCGGCGAAGGTCACCGGGATCTCGTACTCGTAATGCCTGTGGGCACGCCGCTGCGTGGCGATGGTTTCCACACGGGAGTCCTTCGGGACCTTGCCGGAGATCTGGGATTTCGAGGTCCAGCTGGTCGTCAGGGAGCCGCCGACGGTGGCCGCGAGGCCCAGTGCCAGTTGCGCGTTGAGGGAAGCGCTGCCGGTGGCGCTGCCCTGGGTCGTGAACGCCACCGAGTTCGTCACGGAGTTGGACGCGGTGTTGCCCGTCGAGTTCGTCGTGGCCGTTTCGTTGGCGTTGGCGTTGTCGACCCCGACGCTGTCCTTGCTGTTCTTGTTGGTCACCGTGTTGGCGTTCTTGTTCGCCATGTCGTTCCGCAGCTGTGTCCCGAACTGGGCCTGGAGGTCCATCTTGAGCTGGTTCTGCAGCTGCAATTGCAGCTGTGCGCCGATGCTGCCGCCGAAGGTGAGTTTGGCGTCCCCGTGGAGCGACCACGTCACTCCGTTCGACACGGTGAATTCGACCGCGTCGGTGAAGGTCATCTCGTGCGTGTCGCTGCGGTTGACGTAGGCGCGTGAGGAGAACGTGTCCGGCGGGGGCGGAGTGATGTCGCCCCGCTCCTCGATCAGCGGTTCTCCAAGATTCATGTAGGCGAGCCAGCCCAGATCGAACGCGGAGCCGGTGAAAGTGCCGGAGCTCGACTTGTTGATGGAGATGCCGACGGGCTTGTGCTGCACGCCGTTGTTGTCGGTGTAGACCAGGTTGGGGTGGTTCAGGAGGGACGGCAGGTCGATGCTGAGTTCCCGCAGGTTCTTTTTCGTCAGCGGATGGCGCTTGAACCGTTCCAGGTTGTAAGCAGTGGAAGGCATTCCCCGTCCTCGGCTGATTCTCTCCGAAACGCGCTCGATGGAACCGAACAGGCATCTGCGCGCTTTCCGAAATTCGAAGCTATCAGCGGCCTCATTTCCCGGGAAGAAGCCTTCACATATCGCACTCAATCGAGTGAAAGGCATTCGCTGGCCGTCCCCAAGTCGCCGAGATTCACGGTAACTTGAAGCGCTGCCGGCCGCTCGATCGGGGGCTTCGAAAAATCTGCAAACGCTTGTTGCAGCCGTGATTCAGGTGACGGTTAGGGTGTTTGATTCGGCCGTCCATAAAGGCCGGATTATTTCGATCCAGGGCGGTTAAAGCCTTCGGTTGTGCCGCGCGGCAAAGCGCTGCACTGTGGCTGGCTTGAATGTTCTCCACTTCAAGAACAGGTGAGGTCTGGCGATGTACACCCAAGAACGCACGGCGATGTCGAATCTGGTGGTCGGCGGCCCGGTGGCGGTGAACAGCTACGACAACGCGATCGTGGCCGCGCTGGTCGAAAACCGGCCGGTCATGCTCGTCCACGCCTTCAACGGCGGCTTCCTGCGGCCCGTCGAGCTGAAGGACAGCGTCCACGACAAGGGAGTCAAGCTGTCCACCGCGCTCGACTCGGCCACCAAGGAGGCGCAGGGCCACCTGTGGCACATCACCCCCGCCGGCTTCTTCGGACAGCGACCGCTGTACTTCATCGAGAGCGCCGCGGGCCAGGTGACACCCAAGCCCACCGGCGCCGGCCAGGCCGACGCGGGGCGCGGCGACGACGGCGCGCCCAAGCCGCAGCGTCGGCGCATCACCGTCCATCAGAAAGCCCCCGAGGCAACGGCCGACACCGTCCAGGTGGGCCTGCCCGACAAGGTCGGTGACCTGTGGCGCGGGAAGAACGGCGCGCCCGAGGACACCCAGCTGTGGGTCGTCACGCTGACGCCGTGGGGCGGGATCACCTTCGTCCCCATCACCCACCCCGACGCCATCCTCGGCTTCAAGGACCACGCGGTGGCAGCCGACAGCGAGGTGCGCGTGACCTACAACTGGGGCGGGGACTTCACCGGGACGGTCATCAACACGTTCTACCCGCGGCTGCCCAACGAGTGGAACGTCCCCTACCACCACGTCTTCACATGAGCCGCGGCAGCCTCCCCGTCACACCTGTCCCGAGCCCACGCCCCTACCGCCTGGAAGAGGCACCACGATGCCCGTGCCCACGCAAGAACTGAAACTTCAGATCGTCAACGCCGCCACGGGGAAGAGCCTCGGCGCCAGGTCCACGCCGGGAACGGACGGGGCACTGGTCGTGCGTGAGTTCCCTGACGGTGGCCCCGACCCGGAGCCGTGGCAGCTCACCCCCGTACAGGCCACGCGAGGCGGGCCGGCACAAGACGAGCAGGCCTATGTGATCCGCAACGCGGTCAGCGGCAAGGTCCTCGACAACCCCGCCGCCGCGGACCGCGGCGTCCGCCAGTGGGACGCCACCGCTGGCAGGAAGGCCCAGCACTGGCACCTCGTCCCCGTCGACGGCGAAGCCGGCCTCTACTTCATCGAAGACGCCACCGACGGCGCCGTCCTCGACCTCGCCGACCCCACACCGGACGACATCCGGATCGTCCTGCGCGAGCACGACGACAGCGCGACAAGCCAGCACTGGCGGTTCATCCCGGCCACCCCCGAGCGCACCAGCGACCCCGTCCTGCACTGGGCACCACTGAGCCACTGGAACAGCCGCCAGTCCTGGCGACTGTCCCGCTCGGCCGCGCTGCGGCCGGCCCCCGCAGCGACACCCTCCTTCAGCGACATGCTGCTGGTCGTCAAGCGGTTCGGAAGCGACCAGGACGCCGGCGCATGGCAGAGCCTCGGAGCCAGTCGTTCCACTGGCGGCCAAGCAGGCCGGTGGGCCGGGCTCGGTGACCGGTTCCTCGCCGACACCACCGGAGCGGGGCAAGCGGACATCGTCGGACTCAAACCCGCGAAGGGAGCTGTGACGGCCGCCAGCCAAGGCGACGGCACCTTCAGGGACGACGAGCGCGTCCTGCACCCACCCCTACCCTCCCCGAGCCCCGAGGACCTGTGGACCCTCGCGGACACGACGGGTGACGGCAGGCCCGACGTCGTCGTCCTCGCCGCCGACGGTGTCCGCGTGTTCCTGCAGGACGAGAACAAGAAATTCGCGCCCGCGAGCGGCGAGCCGGCCATCAAGGCGTTCGGCCACGGACAGCCCGCCGGCGGGTGGGTTGCCGACAAGCATCCCCGCTTCGTCACCGACACCACCGGTGACGGCCGCGCCGACATCGTGGGCTTCCACGACGACGGCGTCTGGATCTCACTCCAGGACGAGGAAGGAAAGTTCGCACCCCTCGCCGCGGAACCGGCTCTCCGGGCATTCGGCCACGACGAGAAGGCGGGCGGGTGGGTTGCCGACAGGCACCCCCGCTTCGTCACCGACACCACCGGTGACGGCCGCACGGACATCGTGGGCTTCCACGACGACGGCGTCTGGATCTCACTCCAGGACGAGGAAGGAAAGTTCGCCGACCCTCTGTGGGTCCTCGACGACTTCGGGGTCGACCAGGGGTGGAGCTCGGTCGAGGAGCACCCCCGGTCCCTGGTCCGGACCGCCGACGGCGGAGCTGTGGACATCGTCGGGTTCGGCCCGCAGGGCGTCGTCGTCGCCCGTGGGCGCGGCGACGGCACGTTCGAGCCCTCCCAGCTCGTCCTGAACGACTTCGGACTCGCCCAGCGGTGGACGAGCAAGAAGCACCTCCGGTTCCTCGCCGACGTCACCGGCGACGGCAACCCGGACATCGTCGGCTTCGGCGACGAAGGGGTCTGGGTGTCGCACAACCGCGGCGACGGCCGGTTCGAGCAGGCGCAGCTGGTGTGCCGCGGCTTCGGCTACAACGACGACGCAGGCGCCTGGCGGGTCGGCCACCACCCCCGCTTCGTCGCCGACATCACCGGTGACGGACGCATCGACATCGTCGGCTTCGGCGGGCCGGGCGTGTACGTGGCCCGCAACCTCTTCCGCCGCTTCAGAACCCGATAATCCTCCAAGATCCTCCACCGCTGCAGCACGGCGACCGGCCATCGGCGGCGAGTGCGGCTGTCAGGCCGTCCAGCTCGACACCAATGACCGCGCACGCAACGTCACCGTCGCACCCGGCCGGCGCTGAACCAGCCTGTCGGTGGATGGCGCGCCGGCCTGCGGCTCGCAGGCCGGCGACCGCACCGCCTACCGCCTGAAGCGCCGTGGTGCGGCTGATGACCAAGCGGCCCCTCGGTGTCGTACCCGCCGAACCGCAGCGCCCGGGCGAGGCGGGAGCCGGCGAGCGCTCCGACGATTGCCTCGAATCGTCCCGCGGACCGATTCCTGCGAGCCCCTCACCAGGGGCTCGCTGAGGCGGTGACGGGGTCCTTACAGGGGTGCGTTGGCCGACGCCGGCTCCCGGCAGATGTTGACGCTCCGCCAGAGAACCGCAGGACACGCCTGCCCTGCGGTCACGAAAGGCAGTTGAACAAACCCAAGGGGTGGCTCCCCCGGTCAGAGTTCCGGGGGCGGAAGCAGGAGGGGAAGAACATGACGATTCCTTCGACGCCGGGTATGTCCTGGGGCCCGGTGACCTCGCTCGGCGGGCATCTGACGGGTAATCCGGCGGTGGCACCCTCCTCGGACGGCCGGCTAGAGGTGTTCGCCCGCGGCCGCGCGGACAACGCGCTGTCGCACTGTCATCAGCAGACCTGGGGTGGCTGGTCCGAGTGGGAGAACCTGGGCGCCGCCACCTTGGCCGGCGACCCCTGCGCCCTGCACACGGCCGCTCGGCGCATCGGGGTGTTCTTCAAAGACGGGCAGGGCAACCTCGCACATCCCTGGCAGACGGTCATCAACGGCGGCTACGGCGCAGGGAAGGTGCTGGCCAACAACATCGGCGGTAACCCGGTCCCCGGGCTGCACGCCGACGGCCGCCCGGCGGCCTTCTTCCGGGGCACCGACAACGCCCTGTGGCATGTGTGGGAGACCACCAAGTCCGGCTACGGCAACTGGACCGGCCCTGCCGTCCTGGGCGGCACCCTGTCGGGCGACCCGGCCGTGGCGACCGACGCCCGCGGCCGTCTGCAGGTGTTCTTCCGCGGCACCGACGGTCACCTGTGGGTCGTCCGACAGCGCGACGCCAACGACAACGCCTGGGAAAGCCCCCGGAACATCGTGCGGAACATCGGCGGCGACCCCGTCGTCGGCACCAACGCCGACGGACGCCTGGAAGTGTTCTTCCGGGGCACCGACAACGCCCTGTGGCACTTGCCGCAGACCGACGACTACAACGGCTGGGCCACACTGAGCAGCCTCGGCGGCACCCTGACCGGAAACCCGGCCGTCGCCCGGGCCGCCGACGCCCGGCTGGCCACCTTCCACTGGGGCAGCGGCCACCTGTGGGTCAACGAGCAGACCATCGTCAACGGCACCGGCTGGAGCGCCTGGGAGCAGATCGCGCAGAACATCGGCGGCGAGCCCGTCGTCGAGGCCGACGGACACGGACGCCTGGACGTGTTCTTCCACGGGACGGACCACGCCGTTTGGCACATCGCCCAGATGTTCGGCCAGCCGGCAGCGGGATACGCGATCTCCCCCTGACGCCCGCCCCCCAGCCCGAGGGACCAGCGGGTCAACGCCTCCAGCGGGTGCTCGCCGTCGGTGGTGTCAGCGGATCCCGCCGGGCGTGCACCGCGCGAGGCCGGTCGGTAGTGGCGGGGCTCGTGAGTAGGCGTTTTTGAACCTGCCGAGTCGTTGGCGGGAAGCAATGATGAGGAGCCCCTGGGCATCGCCCCGGGGCTCCTCATCGCACTTGGAGACACTGTCCGGACAGGTGGCCGTGCCACCCGGGCTCCCGGGCTCCCGGGCAGGAAAGATAACGAGGACATCGGGAAGGGCCGGCCTGCCGGCCCTTCCCCAGCCGACGGACAGCGCGGGCCGAAACGACCTTCACGTCCTCACGGAGCGGGGGTGTAGGTGACGGTGGCGCCGGCGCAGCCGACGGCGATGTCCTGCAGCCTGTCACGTACCCGGCGCGCTCGACGTCGCCGGGCGGCGCAACGTGCCCCTGTTCGCCGCCATTGACGTCCAGGCCGACGACGGGATGCGCACCACGCTCACCGAACTGCTGGACGACGCGAGCTGATCGCCCGCTACCGGGACGCGATGGACGGACAGGTCGTCGGCCAGATGATGCCGCGTCTGCCGCACAGGGCCAGTTGTGCGTGCACCGACAAGGTTGGGCAGCAGGCCACAGGGGAAGTCTCCGTTTCTGCGGACCGTCGACTGAAGCAGAGCCCTGTGACGTGAGCGTCCGCTGTCCGGGAGCAGGGGAAGCTTCAGGGGGGTGGAGTTGATCCATGGTGGAACGACGCATGCCGGTTGCGACCCACTGGGGAAGTTTTATCGCGGTGGTCGATTCCGGTCGGTTGGTGCGCATTGAGCCGAGGGGCGATGACCCCGCGCCGTCGCCCATCGGCCCCGGAATGGTGACAGCCGCCGACGACAGCGCTCGCGTGTTGCGCCCCGCGGTGCGCAAGGGCTGGCTGAACGGCCTGCCGCGCGCCCACGACACGGCCCGAGGCGCGGACGCTTTCGTGGAGGTGAGCTGGGACGACGCGATCACGCTGGTGAGCGATGAACTCCGCCGAGTGCGTTCACAGCACGGAGACAGCGCGGTATTCGGCGGATCCTACGGCTGGGCGAGTGCAGGCGCGTTCCACAACGCGCAGGGGCAACTCCACCGGTTCCTGGCGTTGGGCGGGGGATACACCGACTCCCGCAACACGTACAGCACCGCGGCTTTAGAGGTCATCCTCCCCCATGTGATCGGCGGGCATCCGTGGAGCTACCAGTCCCGGATGCCGATGTGGGACGAGATCGCCGAGAACTGTGAGCTTGTGGTGGCGTTTGGAGGGCTGGCCCTCAAGAACAGCCAGATCAACCCCGGCGGGCTGGCCAGGCACCAGACGCAGAACCTGCAGCGCCAGTGCCGTGAGGCCGGCGTGCGGTTCGTGAACGTCAGCCCCATCCGCAGCGACACCGCGGGCTTCCTCGAGGCCGAGTGGCTGCCCATCACCCCCAACACCGACACCGCCGCGATGCTCGGCATCGCCCATACGATGCTGGTCAACGGCTGGCACGATGAGGACTTCCTCCGCCGGTGCTGCATCGGCTTCGACCGCTTCGCCTGCTACCTGACCGGCGAACTCGACGGCGTCCCCAAGGACGCTGCCTGGGCAGCGAACATCACGGGCATCAACCGCGACGCGATCACCGACCTCGCTCGCCGCCTCAGCGCGCAACGTTCCCTCATCATGGTCAACTACGCGGTGCAACGGGCAGACCACGGTGAACAGCCGATCTGGATGTCTGTCGTGCTGGCCGCCATGACGGGCTCGATGGGCCGGCCCGGCTGCGGTTGGGGCGCAGGCTACGCGACGATGGACGCGACCGGTGTTGCCAGGGGCCGCCCCTCCGTGGCGTCGATCCCCGGCGTGCCCAACCCTGTCCCGGACTTCATCCCTGTCGCACGGATCGCCGACACCCTGCTGCACCCGGGCAAGACCATCGACTACGACGGCCGGCGCCTCACCTTGCCCGAGCTCCGTCTGGTCTACTGGTGCGGAGGGAACCCGTTCCACCACCACCAGGATCTCCATCGGCTGACCCGAGCCTGGCAGACCCCTGACACGGTGGTGGTTCACGAAGCCTGGTGGAACACCACGGCCAAGTTCGCCGACATCGTCCTTCCCGTCGCCACCAGCTTGGAGCGCGACGACTTCGCCGCCGGATTCTGCGACCCCCACCTCGTTGCGATGCCGAAAGTGCGCGAGCCGGAGGGCGAGTCGCGCACCGACCACCACATCTTCGCCGCCTTGGCCTCCCGGCTCGGATACGAGCAGGAGTTCACGCAGTCGCGCTCCGAGATCGAATGGGTCCGGCACCTGTACGAGCAGACGAGGGCCGAACTCGGCGAGGATGCCGCCTTGCCGGGCTTCGACGACTTCTGGCGAAGCTCCACCGCTGAGCTGCCGGCGTTGAGCGGACCGTTTCCCGGCAGTTTCGAGGCACTCCGTGCAGATCCGCAGCGTTTCCCCCTGGCGACGCCGTCGGGCCGGATCGAGATCTTCTCCGAGGAGATCGACTCGTTCGGCTACGACGACTGCGCCGGGCATCCGACGTGGTTCGAACCGGTTGAGTGGCTCGGTGCCGATCTGTCGGACCGGTTCCCGCTGCATCTGATCTCGAATCAGCCCGCCTCACGACTGCACAGCCAGTACGACAACGGCGGCCACAGCCTCGACTCAAAGATCCGTGGACGTGAACCCGTGACGATCAATCCGCTGGACGCAGCCTCGCGCGGCATAGAGAACGGCATGATCGTACGCGTCTACAACAACCGGGGCAGTTGTCTGGCGGGAGCCGTCCTGTCGGACGACGTCATGCCGGGCGTCGTGCAACTGTCCACCGGAGCGTGGTGGGACCCGGTCCAGCCAGGCCTGAGCGGAACAATGGACCGCCACAGCAATCCGAACGTCCTCACCGCGGACCGGCCGTGCTCGCGCCTGTCCCAAGGACCGAGTGCTCTCAGTGCGCTCGTCGACGTCGAGCTCTACGACCATCCCCTTCCCGAGGTACTCGCCTTTACGCCACCACACCTCGAACACTGACACGAAAGCTTCCGGCCGCTTTCGGGCCTATCCCGGTGTTCGCCATCGTCAAGCGCTTACCAGGCCGGCCTGACCACCAAGACGCACGCCGCGTGCCCGTTTGCGAGTACGTGACCACGTGACTACGGTGCGCAGTCGTGACTGCACTTCAAGACCTCAAGTACGGCCAGTGGTTCAGGGGCGCCGACGTCGACGGAGACGGGTTCATCACCCAGCAGGACGTCCGGATGATGAGCGAGCGTTACATCGCCGCCCGCGGCACCCCGCCGGACTCTGCGACCGCCCGCCTGCTCACCGAGGGCATGGACGGGTTCTGGACGAACGTGATCGCCCCGATGGATCAAGACGGTGACGGAAAGGTCGATCTGCGGGAGATGACCGAAGGATTCAGGCGAGTCCTGACCGACCCCGCCCTGTACCCGGACCAGATCGAGCCGGTGACCAACTGCTTCTTCGACCTGGTCGATCTCAACGGAGACGGCAAGATCGACCAGGCGGAGTTCCAGCAGATGTTCGACTCGGTCGCCGGCGTTCCTGGCGAGGACTGCGCCGCGGTCTTCGCCGCTTTGGACCGGGACGGTTCCGGTGCGCTGGATCGCGCCGAATTCCACCAGGCAGTCGCGGAGTTCTTCTACGGCAACGACCCGGACGCCCCTGCCAACCACCTGTTCGGCAGGGTCGCCGGCTGAGCTCCAGACGTCGGCGAACGCGAGGCCGCCCCGCCGCATCCCATACGACCAGCTCGCCGCCCAACGCGGCCGCATCCGGCAGACGCTTCGGCTCCCGTTTGGGTGGAACCACCTGCCGGGTACTGCCAGGTGGGGCATCAGGGACGGTTGTGGTCCTGGGCGTGCATGTGAGTGTGCATGTGCTCGAACGGGTGGTTGCGGTGGGGAGCACGGAGAACGAGCCGGCCTCGTGCGCGGAGGCGGTGAATCTCTGGTACGAGGCCCGTTGGACGGGCGGCTACGTGGGAGAACACCGACACGCTCGGTTGCGGCCGTGCCTCGGGATACCGGGAAGGCGAGGAATCGCACCAGACGTTCATCGTGTGCAGCTATGCCCCGGCAGGGAACATCATCGGCCAGTTCCGGGCGAACGTGGGAGCACCGACCGGCGGCTGAACGCTCCGAGATGCCTGCGAGGGCCCGCCCTGTCCGCCGTCCTCTCCACGCGCACAGGCGCAGCGGAGCGGCCGGCGGGCGAAGGACGCATCATCAGGCAGGCACGGCCGCAGCCCCGGGCAGAGCGCAGCAACGCCCCACGCCCAAAAGGGCGAAGGGCGAGTCACGGCAGCAAGGCGACCAGCCAGCGCAGCTCACCCGGACCGAGTGCGGCACAGAACTCGAGGCACGAGTCACCCGCCCGGATGCCACGGCGAACTCCGTGGTTGCGCTCAGCGCCGGTGCCCCGTCAGCTCGCCGGCGGCCAGCCGGGGCGCCGGCCGGGAGAGGTCGAGGCGCGCCCGGTGCCAGCGTGCCGCGTGCCGCCAGCTACCGGAGGCGTCGCGGGCGACGTCGACGCCGACTTCCACCACCAGCTCATGCCGAACACGAGCGGCCAGGAACCATCCCCGCACTGGGAGCACGGCAACTGCGGCAGAGGCGGCTGTCCCTGGTAGGGACCATCCCCGCTCGCGCGGAGCACCTCGGCGCGGACACCCACACCCACGCACTCGCGGGACTATCCCCGCTCGCGCGGGGGGCACCCGGGCAGGTACATCGAGATGGAGTGCCGGCAGGGACCATCCCCGCTCGCGCGCGGAGCACCGGTCTCGGAGACGGGGTGCGGCGACGTGATTCTTCGTGTGGCGAGCTGACTCGACCGGGGTGCCGGCGGCTCCAGGAGAGCGCCGGCACCCCCTCTTTTTCTGCCTTCCAAGGCGGGGCGGTCGACAGTGTCGGGTGACAGCGGTCAGGTGGTGGGGACCAGCCGCCACTGCTGGCAGTTGTTGTTCAGCCAGGTCCACTGGCGGACGTCGGTGCCGTTGGCGGTGCCGCAGTTGGCGACGTCGGCGACCTTGCCGCTGTTTTCGTTGACGATCCGCACGTAGTCGCCTGTGGCCGTGTATACCAGGCGGAACTTCTGACAGTTGTTGTTCAGCCAGGACCACTGCCGGATGTCCGTGCCGTCGGCCGTGCCGCAGCTCGCGGTGTCCATGACCTTGCCGGTCGCGACGTTCACCAGCCGGTTGGTGTCGTTGCCCAGGTCCTCGATCCGCCACTTCTGGTTGGCGCTGCCGTTGCAGGTCCACTGGAGGATGTTCGTGCCGTCGGCGATGCCGGCGCCGGACACGTCCAGGCACTTGCCGCTGTTGCGGTTGATCAGGGTGTACGCGGTCGGGGTGGCCGCCGTCTCCCCGGAGGGACCCGGCAGGGTGGTGCCGAGGGCGACGGGGGTGCCGAAGTTGGGTGTGCCGTCGGGGTTCCAGGTGAACTTCTGGGCCCTGGTGGTGCGTTCGTTGCCGCAGCGGTCGGTGGTGGAGTCGTTGGCGTGGTAGACGATCCAGTTCTCGGTGCCGTCGGGCGAGGTGAAGAAGCCGTTGTGGCCGGCGCCGTAGACGCCCGCAGCGTCGTTGCGCTTGAAGACCGGTGACGGATTCTTCGTCCACGCGGCAGAGTCCATCGGGTCGGCACCGGTCAGTTCCAGCTGGCCGAGCTGGTAGTCGGGGGTGTCGCAGGCGCTCGCGGAGTAGATGAGGAAGGTGCGGCCGTCACGCTGCAGCACCTCCGGGCCTTCGTTGATGGCCGCCTTCACGGTTTCCCAGCTGAGGGTCGGCGTGGAGATGACCGTCCAGTTCCCGCTGACCGTGTACGGGTTGGTCATCGGGGCGATGACCAGGCTGGGCGGCGTGCTGCTGTTCGTTCTTCCGCTGCCGACCATGTACGTCCGGCCGTTCACCTCCAGGACGCTCGCGTCGATCAGCCAGTTGGTCGGGTAGAGGTTGGGGCCGGTGATCATCGACTTGTACGTGTAGGGGCCCATCGGGTCCGTGCCGACGCTCTCCAGGACGTGCGTGCGCTGGGTGCCGTTCGCTCCGCAGCACGGTGTGCCGCTCTGCCCGGCGCTGTAGTACAGGTACCAGTGGCCGTCGGAGAAGTGGATCTCCGGGGCCCAGATGTTGGAGTTGCGCGTGGGGGTGGTGTCGGACCAGATCTGCACGTTGGGGGCGGTGGCGAGGCCGGCGAGGGTGGGAGACTTGCGCATGCCCAGGACGCCGGTGAACGTCGTCGTGACGAGGTAGTAGTTGCCGTCGTAGTACTCCAGCCAGGGATCGGCTCCCTTGAAGGACTTCAGCGGGTTCGTGTAGGGGCGGCCGTCCGCTGCGGACGCGGGTCCCTGGGCACAGACCAGCGCCATGAGCAGGGTCACGGCCCCGGCCAACCACAACCTGAGATGACGGAGGATCACGGTACTTCCTTTCCAGATGTCGCTATGCCGAACGTCGTTCGAACGGGATGGGCACGGGCCCGTGCGCGAACGCCGACCACCACCCCCGAGTGCGACGCGGTGGTGGTGTCTCTTGCCTGCATGGGCATGCGCGGAGCGCATGAGGGCGAAAGGAAGGGGATGCCGGCGCTCTCCCGTGGAGCGCCGGCGTCCTTGTCACTGTCGGGTCAGTCCGTCACGCGGAAGGTGGCGTCACCGCGTCCTGTCGCGGTGGTGATCGGGTCGAGCTTCAGGTAGTAGGCGTAGTGGCGGATGTAGCGGTCGGGGTGGTTGTAGGACTGGAAGGAGGACCAGGTGGGGTCGGCGAGGCCGGCGACCTGGCGGAAGGTGGCGTCGGCGGCGAACTGGGCGGTGCCGTCGTTGCGGACCAGCTGGAAGTCGTTGTTGGCGTGGCGCAGGAAGTAGCCGCGGTAGTTCACCGACTCGAAGGAGACGGTGCCCGTGCCCGCGAGACCGGGCCTGATCCGGAACTGGGCGTCCAGGCTGGTGATGTTCTGGTCGATGCGCACGTCGAAGTTGGCGTGCCGTACGTACCGGTCCTGGAAGTTGTACGACTGGAGCCGCTTGGCGGGGATGTCGCTCCAGCGGGCGAGGACACGGGCTTCCTCGGCGGCGGTGAGGTTCAGGATTGAGCCGTGGCGCTTCTTGTTGACGCCCAGGCTGTAGCTGCCCGATGTGGGGAGCTGGTAGGTGCCGACGGCGGAGGGGTTGGTCGTCGTGACCGGCATGTAACCGCGTCCGGAGGAGTACTGGTCGAGGTACAGGGTCCACTCGTTGCGGTCGCGGAACTTCATCCACATGGGGCCCTCGACCTGGGCGCCGGTCAGGCCGATGCCGGAGAGGTTGCCGAGGGGGGTCCAGGTGCCGAGGATCGAGTTGCTGCCTTCGAGGGTGATCTGGCCGTCACCGGAGGCCCGCACGTAGCGGTGGCTGCCGACACCGGCCGGCACCTCGACGATCTGGGTGTCGATGATCTCCTGCATGCCGGGGCGCTCGATGTAGGTCTGCGGGGTGGTGATGGAGCGGAAGTCGCTGGTGCGGGCGTAGAAGATGCGGTGCTTCTTCACGCCGTTGACGGGCACGTTCGTCGCCCAGTACAGGACGTAGTCGTTGGTCTCGGGGTTCCAGATCGCTTCCGGCGCCCAGGCGTTGCGTGCGTCGGGGATCGCGCCGGCGACGTTGAGCAGCCACGGCTCCGACCAGTTGATCAGGTCCGTCGACTCCCACACCACCAGACTGCGGCTGCCGTTGTACACGGCGGCCTCCCAGTTCTGCCCGCAGCTGATGCACAGGTCGGTGGCGATGATCCAGTACTTGCTGCCGTCGGGGGACCTCACCAGTGCGGGGTCGCGCACGCCCTTGGTGCCGATCGTGGAGCGCAGGATCGGCGCCCCGCCGTTGAGGTCGTTCCAGTGCAGGCCGTCCGCGCTGTGCGCGAGGTACATCTGCTGGCCGTTCGACCCCTCCCCGGTGAAGTGCAGCATCAGGTAGCCCGGGTCGGCCGCGGCCGCCCGGTCCGGTGTGATCAAGGCTTGGGATGTGAAGAGCAGGCAGGCGGCGACCAGTATCGCCGCCAGCCGGGAGAGAAGCATGCGCATGTACGTTTCCTACTTTCTACGGGTGCCGCGACGGTGTGGAAGCAGGGTGCGGGACGTGTGACCCCTGGAAGCCGGTGGCTGTGCCGCAGGTGTGTTGCCCGAGCAGGGCCGGGTACGCGGTCGAGGCGCCGACGACGTTGACGCGCTTGCCGCCGTGGCGGGCTCTGAGCCGGTGACGGCCGTCGGCCGCGACCCGCGCGAACTGCTGGTCGTACCGAAGGGGCAGGGCTGCTGGAGTGATGCCTGTGCCATCGGCGGAACTGCCGAGCGAGTTCGGGAGCGTCGTGGTGGCCGCCTGCGCGACGGGGGCGACTGGCCCCGCCCTGGCCGTCGCGCCGCCGGCGAGGACCGGGAGCGCCGTCGCCGTGGCGAACGGCCGGCGGGCGCTTTGTTCCACACCGGTAGATGCGGAAGCAACGCTCATGACAGAGACATCCTTGTTTCACGTCGCGGAGCCGAGGCGGAGACGAGACAGAAGTCCGACCCAACAGGTGTGTCTGATATTTCGAACATTGTTCGGCAATTCGGCGAAAAGTTAGAGGGGAGTGAAAGCAGGTGTCAAGAGGTGTGCATGCAGCAGAAAAGCGTGGCCTCCATCTGCCGGAGTCGGGATCCGTGCCGCCCCGGTCGACCCCGCGTTGCGCGTGAGTGAGTGCTCCTCAAGGTCCCGTGCCATGGCTACGGGCAGCCGGTCGCGCCCGTGGGGCAGGGCAGGTGATTTCCGTTCTTGTTCCCTGTTGTGAGCGACGTGCCCGCCGCGTCTCCCGTGCGTACGACCCAATCAAGGACGCGATGACAGCACTCCTCTTGACATCCCCTCACATCGCCCTCTAACTTTTGGCCGTATTTACGAACACTGTCCCATATTTCGAACGAGTCGGCCTTGGTGCTCTCTTGCTCCGCGTTTCGAGGTAGGGGTGCGACGCGATGTGAGCAGCGCAACCCGCATCCGCCACATCTGTTCCAGGTCTTGGACCGGCCGGCTGCCACCGACACCTCCGGGACCGCGGGACGCGACGCTGCCCAGAGCACGCCGTCCAGCACGCATGGCCGTCGGATCCGTCGTCCCTCCTCCCTTCCCGCTCTCCACGACACGAAACAAGGATGTCTCTGTCATGAGCAGTACTCCCGTCATGGCCGGTGTGGAACAACTACGGCCGCGCGCTTGGCAATGCGTGCAGAGGGGTCCCTCTCTCATCCGCCGACTCCTCGCCACGGCGACGGCGCTCATCGCACTCGTCGCGGTCGGTAGCGCGGTGGCCGCGCCCGAGGCGCAGGCGGCCACGTCGACGTTCACGAACCCGCTGAACAGTTCCGGCGCCGACCCGTACATGACCTACTACAACGGCAACTACTACCTGATGACGACGCCGTACAGCGGGCCGCTGACGATGCGGAAGGCGCCCACGGTCGCGGCGCTGAAGTCGGCTGCGCCGGTGCCGGTGTTCAGTGCCCACGCCGCCGGCCGTGACCGCATGGTCTGGGCTCCGGAGATGCACCTGCTCGACGGTCCCAACGGCAAGCGCTGGTACATCTACTACTCCGCCGGCGGGGGCGACAT
>NZ_JBVIAY010000032.1:0-64735 GCF_055573695.1 Streptomyces sp. NPDC030143 | reverse complement strand
CAGGTCCTCGACGTTCTTCAGGACCTGCTGAGGTGCTGGACCGGTACCTGCACCACCTGCGGACGCCCCCTGCCCAGACCTCGGAGCAGCCGCAGCCAGCCCACAACCTAACGAAGCACTACTAGGAGCTGTCCGGCCGATCATGCTGCTCGTTACGGTGTTCGCGTGGCGAAGACGAGCGTGAGTAACGAGACGGACAGCATGCTCTGCCTGTGGGTCGAGCCGTGGGGAACCGATCACTGGATGCGTCCGGGTGAGGAGTTCACCGTCGTAACGCAGACAGCACCCGAGGAGTCCCCGTTCAATGTCGTCGTTCACAGCCAGGGCATCACGGTGTGGGTGAATTCGGCCAACGAGTCCGAGGTCTTCGACAAGAACGGCAATCCGGCCCCATGTGGGCACCAGCGTCCCGCCGATGCGGGCTTCTGAGGATCCACTCCGACTCAGGCACGAAGCCAGATGCCAAGGGCTGCCGCTGTGGCCGTGCCGAGGTAGACGTACCCGCGCTTGAAGCCGACGCTCAGGCCGCCGCGACCGCTTCGATCTCCAGCAACCAAGCCTCGTCGTAGATGCCGGTGATGATGATGGTCAGGGCGGGAGCATGGTCTCCCAGGACTTCATGGCGGATCTGTGCGTTGGCCTCCCGGTAGCGCCGGTCGGACAGGAACACGGTGACCTTCGCCAAATTACGCACAGTCATGTCCGCTGCTTCCAGCACGGACAGTACGTTGCGCCAGGCCAGGCGGCACTGGCCGTCGAAGTCATCCGGGACGTGACCATCGTTGTCCTCCGGGATCTGGCCGCTGATGAACAGCAGCCGTGTGGCGTCGGTGACCAAAGCGCCCTGGCCGTAGGACCGTTGCTGTGGATCGATCGTGGTGATCTGCACGGCAGGCACGATAGGCGGGTTGGTTGTACGGGGCGAACGGGTTTCCACACGGCCGCCCCAACGCAACCAAAGGTTCGATGCTCAACCGGATCGGCAACCCGGTAAACCTTCCTGGTCACAGCACTAGTCCTGGACAAACTGGGCTCACGCGGAGAACTGGGCTGGAGCCGGCGCGCGATCGACTCGGTGAACACACGGGCTCTGAAAGGGGGACTTGCGGGCCCGACTCCTGTCGACAGGGGCAAGAAGGGCTCGAAGAGACATTCCATCACTAAGCGGACCGGTCTGCCCCTCTCTCTCGGCGTCTCGGGCGCTAACCTGCACGACAGTCAGGCCCTGGAGCCCCTGGTCCGTGGAAAACCGCCGATCCGCTCCCGCCGCGGGCCGCACCGACGGCGCCCCGCCAAGCTCCACGCCGACAAGAGCTACGACTATGACCACCTGCGGCGATGGCTGCGAGGCAGAGGTATCACCCACCGCATCGCCCGCAAGGGCATCGAGTCTTCCCAGCGCCTCGGCCGTCACCGCTGGACAATCGAACGGACGATGGCGTGGCTGTCTGGCTGCCGTCGGCTCCAC
Organism: Streptomyces sp. NPDC030143; assembly: GCF_055573695.1. NCBI lineage: Bacteria > Bacillati > Actinomycetota > Actinomycetes > Kitasatosporales > Streptomycetaceae > Streptomyces > Streptomyces sp. NPDC030143. The sequence continues at coordinate 63,267 of NZ_JBVIAY010000032.1, read as the reverse complement.
CGCCGCTACGAGCGCAAGGCCGTTCCTGGCCTTCACCAGCATCGCCTGCACACTGATCTGCTATCGCCGCCTCGCTAAATGAGACGACTCCTCAAGGGGCCTCCCTTGGACGGGGTGCCGTGTTCAGGCGGGTGATCAGTTCACGGTTGGCGGCTCGAGCGGCGTCGAGCTCTTGCTGGCGTTCGTCGAGCTGGCGCGTGAGGTCCACGGCTTGTTGCTCAAGTGCGGTGATGCGGCGTTTGAGCTGCTCGATGTCGTCCGGTGCGCCCAGGCCGGACTGCTTCCAAGCTTGTTCGCCGAGCAGTTCGCTGAGCTTGTTCTCCAGCTGGTGAATCCGGGCGGCCTGGCGAACAGAACGGCTCTGAGCGTTCGCGAGGTCAGCCTGCAGCGAGGCCCTGCTGACCTGCGGTGCGGCGTCTGGGCTGCCCGGCGGTTCGGATGCGGCGGCGTGAACCTGAGCGAGCAGGTCCCGGTGCCGGTAGAGGAAGGTCCGGTCGACGCCCGCGCTGCGGGCGATCGCCGAGACGCTGATCTCCGTGCCGTTCTTCGCGGCGTCGTTCAGTGCCTTCTGAACGCGCTGGCGCCTGCGAGCGGAGTCGGCGCGTCGTCCCTGAGTCATGGGTGTGATGGTCATGCGCTCCGGTCCGGACGGATGTCGGGGAGTGGCTGGCGAAGGCGGGGGATACCCAGGTTGACGACGCTGTTTCGCGCACGTCGGATGGTGGTGACTGCCTGTTCGATCTGGGCTCGTTCGTCGTCGTCGAGTTCGTCGACGTCAGCCTTGATGCGCGTGATCAGCCTTCGAACGCGGCGGATTTCCTCGTCTGAGGGCATGGCCTCGTCCTTCGCCCACTGATCGGCTTCGACGGTGGCCAGCAGTCGCTCCCGGTTGCGCAGGAGGTCGCTGAGGTATGCCTCCAGGTCGGGCAGGAAGGAGACGTCGGTGCGGAAGTGGGCGCATCCGACGCAGCGGAACCTGACTGGGCAGTCTCCGCCGCCGGAGGCGACGTTGGTGGGCTCGGTGCAGATGCCGTAGGGGACCGCGACTTCGCCGACCGCGCGGCGGGCGTGCTCGGAGTCGAGCAGGGCGGTGGCCTGGCGCCAGATTCGGCTTCCGTGCCGGTCGAACTGCATCGTGGTGACGCGATCGACGGCCTCTCGCCTGCGTTTTTCCCCGACGCGGTAGTAGCACTGGGTGGTGGACAGCTGCTTGTGGTCCATCAGCTCTTTGAGGACCTCCACGCGGACGCCGGCGTCGGCATACCGCTGTGCGAAGGTGTGCCGGTAGGCGTAGAGATAGATGCGCCGCTTGTCGAACGGCAGCATCCGAGTCTCCGTCCTGCCGTTCCTCTCGACGGCCGTGGGCACGAGGATCTCTGCCAGGCTGTCGACCCAGGTCCGGTGTCGGCCGCTCACCCAGTCCGCGCTGATCGGCTTGCGACCGTCAGGATTGGCGACGGTGGAGGGCAGCAGCACCAGGTCGGCCACGGGTGTGCCGGGGAAGCGGCCGTGGGCCGCCTCCTGTCGCTTGACGATCACGGAAGCAGTGGTCTCGGAGATCGGCAGTCGGCGCCCGAGGCGATGGGATTTGCGGTTGTCGTAGATCAGGACCGGTTTGCCGTCCTGGTCGCGCACCAGGCAGTCCCAGGGAAGCTGGCAGATCTCATCGGGACGGCGGCCGGTGTCGATCAGGAGCTCGATGGCCGCGCGGACTTCAATGCCGCTGCCTCCGTCGATCTTGTCCAGATGGGAGCACAAGTGGCGGATGGCCTCGATGGGCAGGTCCCGTCCGGCTTCTTGGTCTTCGGGCTCGTCCGGCAGGTCCTCGCGACCGAGTGTGAAATCCTCGGGCAAGCCGTGCAGCGGGCGACCAGGTCGGGTCAGGCCCATGGCGCGCATCCGGGCAAGCAGCCGCAGCACCGAGTGGCAGTGACGCGATCGCAGGCGGGGAGACAGCTCGCCTTGGTCCTGGAGATAGGCGAGGCGGTTGCAGAAGGCGGTGACGTCTGTTCGGGTCAGGTTCCGCGGATCCTCACCATCGTCGTCGCATTGCAGGCGCAGGCTCTCGGAGAGTTGGACGATGCCCTCGATCGACGCCTGCATGCTGCCGGCGACGCCTCTGCCCCGGCGCTGTGGCAGGGCATCGAATGCCCATGCCTTGGTCGCTTCCCGCAGCCACCGCTGGTGGATTTCGGTGAACCGGAGATTGCCGGCGTATCCGAAGACGGCGAGGGTCCAGAAATCCTTGTGCCGCTCGGTCTCCGGCGTGGACTGAAGCAACTCGCAGTGCCGTACGAACTCGTTGCGCAGGTGGCGCATGGACGGCTTCAAGGACTCGGGCGGCACTTCACTCAGCGTCCTTGCCTGCTGTAGCCGGATCTGATCGATCAGCGGGCGCACCATGTTGAACCTGGTCTTCACCCCGTGATGACTGCGCTGCTGCAGCCCGTAGACGAACTCGGCAGCCACTCGTAGCGGGAGTCCTCGCAGGCTGATCTTGTTGTCCTCGGCGATCGCGGGGACGGTACGGCGCCACTGCTCTTCGTCCAGATCCGGCTGGGCCCACACGGCTTTGCGCCAGCGGTTGTAGTGCCCCAGGCAGTAGGCGCCGCGGCCGGCGCGCTCTCGCAGACACGAGGCAGCCCGGCAGGGTCCCAGCGAGGCGTGGGCCGTCGCCTCCGGCATGGCCAAGAACTCCTCTAGAGACACCCCTAGCTTGCGCTTCTGCACCTCGTGGGCGAGACACAGCTGCGTCCGTTCGCTCTTCCAGGGGCGCTCACAGCCAGTCACCGTGCAGAGACGGACGCCCACCATTCGGATGAGAACCTTGGGGGCCTTGATGTACTCCTCCACCGGCGGGCTCCCCAGTCGGCGCCATCGGCCGTGGCAGCTCGCACAGATGCCGCTTGCGAGCGAGCGGGCCTTGACGCAGCCGGGGACCACGCACTTCTTCCAACCGAGCGTCAGGTGCTGCTGGGGGAAGACCACCACAAGGTCCGTCTGGTCCCACTGGACCGCCGTAGCGAACTCCGGGGTGATCGCGGCCAGCAGGGCTGTGGTGGCCGCGTCTGCAACCACTTCGGGCCCCGGCAAGGATTCGAGCTGCATCGCCGTCATCGCCCGGCCTCCTCGGCCAAGACCCGGGGCGTCGGAACGCGCTCGACAGCCTCGCGTAGCCGACTCGGATCAGGGTGCAGGTAAGGCTCGCTGGACGATGCGTAGGCGTGCCCCAAGAGGTCCTGCAGTTCGTCCTGGCTGCCGCCAGCATCCCTGACGTTGCTGGCGAAGGCGTGGCGCGACATGTGTGGGGTGATCCGGCGCGGAATACCCGCGCGTCTGACCAGCGCGTCGATCAGGTCATTGATCGCGTCTGGTCGCATCGGGGCCCCGATCGGTGCCCGGAACAGGTTGACCAGCAGAAAGTCGCTGTCCCCGGCGGCCTGGATCTGGTGGCGTTCAGCGACGTACTGGTCGAGGGCCTGCACGGAAACGAAGTCCAGCGGGACTACTCTGCTCCGTCGGGACTTCGCCCAGGCGCTGTTGCTGTTGGCCCGGCGGTGAACGTGGACGTGGGCCCCTTCGACCAGGCAGCCCAGGCTGGCGTTGTCGACCAGCAGATGCACGTCGCTGCGTCGCAGACCGGTGAGCTCACCGCGGCGCAGGCCGGCCCGGGCCATGAGCAGAACGATCAGGCGGTCCCGGGCCGACCGACAGGCCCTGAACATCGCCACGATTTCGACGTCCGCGGCCCGGTCGACCACCGTCTCAGGCTCATACAACCGGTGCTGAGCCCGCAGTCGGTAGGCCAGCCGGGCATCCTCTGCCTGGGCTTCGAGCGGCAGGTCGCGCGAGTCCGCCAGGTCGTAGATCTGCCCGAGGATCCACGACGGCGCCTCACCCCGGGCGACCGCGAAGGTCAGGAATCCGCGTACCGCAGTGAGCACCTTGTTGATGCGTCGCTCGCCGCGGACCGGCCGCGTGCCCGGTCCGCGTACCACCTGTTGATCCTCGGCGCCGACCGGAACGTACCTTAGCCACACCATGAACAAGCCCATGTCGGTGGCCGCCTCCCGCCAGTCGCGGCCGGTGCGAAGGCACCACCGCAGATACAGAACCACCGCGCCGGCATAAGCCTTCGTTGTCGACTCGGCACGGTCCAGGCCGAAGCGAACGTGGCGCAGGAACCCATCCGCGATCGGCATCACCTCCAACTCGTCGTCGAGCACCGTCCAGTACCGGGTTCCGGACGGCATCCTCACAGGGAATGCGCGCATTAGTTGTCCTTGCTCCTCGCGTGATCCAACGAAGAGCCACAGAGCTACACCCCGTGAGAACCGTTGCACTGTGCCCCACGCAGGCACTCAGTGCGACATCACACGACAGTGGGATAACCCCCGGAGAAGGCCTGCATCCTCGCTGGTGCCAAAACCATCGAGAACCGGCCCGGCCGGTGGCGGACCGGCTGGGTGCTGCTGCACACGAGCAAGACCATCGACCAGCCCGCCCTGCGCAATCCGCTGATCGGCCGCACCATCCGCGGCCGCGAGCTGGTGAGGGGAGCGGTGGTCGGCATCGCCCGGATCACCGACTGCCACCAGGACCTCGACGGTGCGCCGCTCTGCTCGGAGTGGGCGCACCCAGGCGCCTGGCATCTGGTCCTCGACGACGTCCAGGAGCTGCCGCTACCGGTCCCCGCACGCGGGCAGGTCGTGCCCTGGAAGCCGACCAAGGAGCTGCTGGCCCGCGTGTTCCAGCAGCTGCCCGCCTTCCGGCCGTGACCCGCCCGCGACGCAAGAAGGAGAAGCAGCCGTTCGAGCCGGGCCTGATCCCGGCTCCCGGCGAGCTTCTCGTCTGGCGCGACAACCAGCACTTCGACCGCTGGCAGGACCTCCCCTGCGCGCTGTGCTCCAAGCCCACGCCTATGCGCTCCCACTCCGGCGAGCCAGTGCACAAGGCATGCGCCGAGGACTGGCTCACCGCCAACCCCGTTGAGGCCCGCCTCGGGCGGTTCGCCCCTCACGCCGCAGCCCAAGTCCAAGGACAAGGGCCAAGGCGACCACGCCTGACCTCCACCTGGAGGACCTCCATGAGCAGCACCGACCGCGACGTCGACCACGCCCTCGCCTACCCCGAGCCGCCCGCCTCCCCGCTCTGGCACCGCCACGGCCCGAAGGCCCGCCCGCTCACGCCCGCCCAGCAGCGGCGCAACCGCGAGCTGCTGGACATCGCCCAGCGCACCACCCGACCCCGCTCCCCTCGCCCCACCAAGCCCCTGGCGGAGGCCAGCTGATGGACACCAAGCACTGCGCCGTCGACGGCTGGGTCGACGCGATACCCGCCCCCGGCCCGCGCATCGGGACCGCCACCTTCGACCTGATCGTCCGCCCCGCCGACATCGACACCGTCGACGAGGACGCCCCCGACACGGTCGTCACCTGCACCAGCGGAGACCCCCGGATCACCCACGAGCTGCTGAACGGCATACAGCCCGGCGACCTGCTGCGCGTCGCCGGCGTCCTGGTCCAACCCCAGACGCCCGGCGAGAACGCCCGGCTCACCGTCGACGCCCTGGAGGTCCTGGACACCGGGCTCATCCCGGTCCTGCGGGACATGGTGATGGAACGGTACGGCGACTACTGCGTCATCTTCGACGCCGACCAGGACAAGGTCCCCGTCTTCACCGCGCTCGGGCAGAGGGTCGGCCGCGCGGACAACCCCGACGCCATCGCCACTCTCATCGACATCCACGAGCGCGTGAACGGCGGTGACGCCTGATGGCCACCGCCCCCGAACAGACCCGCACCGTACTGGAGCGGTTTCCCGCCGGAGGCCCCCGCGGCTCCTGGCCGGCCGAAGAGTACGCCGCCAACCAGCGCGCCCAGGGCACCAATGCTCAGGTCGTCATGGACCTGCGCACCGACCAGTTCCTCGTGATCACCGACATCACCACTCAGTAGCACCGCCCCAGAGCGCCGCGCCCCGCCCTTCCCGGCCGGGCGCGGCGCTCCGCATGTTCCCGCCCTTCATCCTCGAGCAGGAGGCTCCATTGCACCCGATCCGTCTGATCTCGTTCGGCTACTTGCACCTGCCCACCAGCCCGGACGGCTCCCCTGTCCCACCCGCCGCCGACCGGATCGAAGACGTCCGTGACCGGCTCCGCGACCCGGCCGCTGCCCGCGACATCCTCGACCTGGACGGCCTCAGTCCCCGCGTCCAGGACGTCGTCCTGAACACCCCGGGCGCCCGCGAGCTGCTTGCCAACCTCGCCGACTACGCGGACCTGCCCGCAGGCCCCAGCCGCATTGCCCTCGGTTGTGCAGGAGGTAGGCACAGAGTCGTTGACCGGACTACGGTAGGACCCGCCGCCCCCTCCGTCGGTGCACGACGTTCACCTGGGTCAGCGGGTTTCGAGGGTGGCGCCCCAAGCGATCTCCTGATTGGTGTGACTGCTGATCAGCTTTCCCTCCGCACGGAAGGTGTAGGCACCACTGAGCCCGGTTAGCTTCGGCGTCCAGCACCGGGTCTGCCCAGGGAGGACGATGCCGTTGCCGCCAGCACTGTCGCAGTCGACGTAGCTCGGCAGACCTGAGCGCCACCGCCCAAGTACGGCGTTGCCATACTGACTCGCAGTAGGCGATGCCTTGAGCAGCAGAAAGCCCCAGTAGTTGTACTGGCTGTCCCGGCACAACTGGATCTGGCCGACGACCGCGCCACTGGTTGTTTTCAAGTTCTCGCCGTCGACGAGGGTGCCGTAGCTGTTGCCGAACTGGCAGTTCGGTGCAGCTGCCGTTTCAACTGCACCTGCCTGTGCGGGTGTCAACATGGTGGCGGCTGCCACTACGACTAGACCCGCCATGGCCTTGAGAGCCTTGGTAACCATTTTACGCCTCCGAGGAATGATGCGATGAGTGATCATCAGTAGTTGAAGAACTTGATTGCGGCAGGGGAGAAGATTTCGGTCGTGCTGTTGATGTCCTCGCACACCTTGATGTGTGCGCCGCTGCGGTGGGCATCCCAATCAACCGGACGGTCAAGGAGACGCCGACGTAAACGAAGCGGGACGACCGAGAGGTCTGTACCGACTTGGATCTCGCACCCAACTTCACTAGCAACAGGTCGACATCGGCGATCCTCCCCTCCATCGCGGCTGCAAGGCTTCCCACTTCGCATGCTGCGCCAACGCCATTGATGTGGGCATCCGCGCGGAGACTCCTAGAACTCGGCTCAACCCATACGCCTGCGGAATCTGGCAGGCACCTGACCACCTTTCCTGCCCGGTCAATGATCAATCTCGATGGCGTGAAGGAACCTCCCGATTCGCCGGGAAAATTCGTATCCGGTACTACCGAACACGTCAACTGACGCTGCTTCAAATCGGCCATTGAGCCTTCTGCAAGCTTGGGTCATCGAGTGCACCATCTCCTGGCTGACTGGCTACCGTCCGACTCAGCCACCGTTACGAGCGCCCCCCGCAACTACCTGGCCTTCCTCGGCCTCGCCCGCCGCCCCTCTGCCGCCGCAGGCGACTCGTCGGCCTCACCACATAAGACACGGCCTTTAGTCCGGAAAAGGGCATCCGGACTCACCGAACTCCTGGCCCGCGAACTCCGCGCCCGCGGCCGCGAGGTCGTAGTTGAGCACCTGCACGTCCATCTGCCGCGCGCCCTCAAGACGCCCGCCGGCGCCCGCACCGAACAGGAGACCGCCCGATGATCCGCCGTTTCCGCCGCTGCGGCCACGCCCCCGGCACCCTGACCCCCGAGGACCAGGCCGTCGTCGACCAGTTCCGCGCGATGCTCGCCGCCGTACGCGACCCGCAGCCCTGGACGCCCGGCAGCGGCCGGGACATCGCCGTACGGATCGGCCCGTTCATCGAGCGCGCCCATCCTCGACCCGCGACGACCACGGCCCCGAGATGATCGCCGTGGCCCTGGTCCACCCCGACACCCCGCACGCCGCGGCCTACCTCCACGGCCGCCAGCTCGGCTACACCGACCGCGGCTGGCTGCGCTGCGAGACGACCGCAATCCTCGGCGTCTGGCAGCCCGGCTACGCGATGCTCACCCACGCCGCCACGGGCCTGCCCCGGCCAGACGACGTCGGCATGGACCCCGCGCACTACGCCCTCTACGTCGAAGCCCGCAAATGCGACGACAGCCGCGACGGCTACACCCTGCTGCGTCTCGGTCCGTACACCCAGACCCGGCATGCCCAGCAGGACTACGACCGGCTTACCGCCGCCCTGGAGAGGCAGGAGACCACCGCCGTGCCCGGGTGCCGGGTCTCCGTGCGGTACGCGCCGTTCGACGTCAGCGACCACCATCTGTTCGCCGACCCGTACGAGGCCGACGCCGTGGAGCTCCTGGCGGCCGCCGTGGAAGGAGTGACCGCGTGACCGCCCTGTACGAGATCGTGACCAGCGAGGGCGACGACGGCACGACGCACCCGGTCGAACAGCTCTGGACGCCCGGCGAGGACGCGGTGGAGGACGGCTTCATCGTCCATCGCGGCCTGCACGTCACCGGCATCGACGATCCCACCGACGACCACCTCTACCCGGTCGGCTTCGTCTTCCTTGGCAAGTCAGCATGTTGAGTCAGCTTGTCGTTTAACGTCCGGCCTCGAACAGGCGGCCACGTAACCACTCGTCCGGGTGTTTCCGGGACGGTGATAAGCCTTCGATTGATCCTGAACGCGACCAAGAGGAAAAGGACTTGATGCGAGGGCGACGTGCGGTGACCGAGTGTCCTGGACGTACTGCGGGCGCATTGGTAGTGGTTGGTGGCTTCGGTGACCTTGGCCATGGTGACTGCTGGGCTGCTGATGCGGCGTATCGAGCGGCCTGCGACCGTAAGCGCGAGCCCCTCGGATCAACCGGAGCTGACGGCAGTTCGTCCTCGTCCGGGAGTCGGCCGCACTATCGTAGTCGTCCTGGGCTACTGCAGGGCAAGCGCCAGGGGAGCTGAGCGATGAGCGGAGCACAGCGTGTGGTGGCGGGCGGGACCGGCATCGCCGTGGCGGTCGTGGCGGGGGCGCTCTGCTTCTTGTCATGGGACCGGGCGAACCAGGTGGCCGGGGTGGTCTCCGCAGTGGTGGGTGTCGTCTCGTTGGGCGTGGCGGTGTGGGCCGCACTTGGGTCCGGCGGGGGCAGCACGCTGCGGGCCTCGAACACGGGTGCCACCACCGCCCTCGGGCCGGGTTCCCGCTCGATCAGCGGTGTGGCCGTCTCGGGTGTGCCGCGGGGTGACGTGACCTCCGAACACACCGGCGAGGCGCGGTCAGAGAACGGTGGCGAGGCGATCTCGGGGAATGAGCTCCGGTAGCGGCAGGTGGGGCGAGGACGGGGCGCGATGGGGGAGGGGCGCGATGCACCGGGACGTGGCCAAGGGCACCGGCGACGCGGAAGCCTCTAGCGGCAGCCTCGCGGTCAGTGGTGTCCTGAGGGTGGGCGGGAATCTGGTCATTGGCCGAGCCGACCGCGTGCCGCGGTCGGGGTACCTGCACGAGATTCGGCAGATCGCCGCAGCTGAACTGGTCGGCCGGGAGGCCGAACTCGCCGACATGGCGGCCTTCTGCACCGGCCCGGACGGCGCCGACCCGGGCACCGGGCGGTACTGGCGGTGGCTTGCCCCGGCATGGTCGGGCAAGACTGCTCTGATGGCGGAGTTCGCGCTGCGCCCGCCCAAGGGTGTAGATGTACTCGCGTTCTTCGTCACCGCGCGTTCCGCGGGCCGGTCGGACCGCACCGCCTTCCTGTCGGCCCTCGAACGCCAGCTCCGGGCGTACCTGCAGGAGAGTGACACCGACTGCGCGGATCTCGGGCAGTTCCTCGACGCACTGGAACGCGCCGCCGAGCTTGCTGCCGGGAACGGCCGCCGCCTGGTGCTGGTCGTCGACGGGCTGGACGAGGACACCGGTGTGCACACGGCCAGCAGCGGCTACAGCATCGCGGCGCTGCTGCCCCGGATGGTGCCCGCCAGCCTGCGGGTCCTGGTGGCCGGGCGTCCCAACCCGCCGGTGCCGAGTGACGTCCCCGACGGCCATCCGCTGCTCGACCCCGCCATTGACCGCCGCCTCCGGCCGTCCCCCGAGGCACTGGCCGTGCGCCGCGCGGCCGAGCGCGACCTGCATGGACTGCTGGGCGGTGCCGGCCTCGGCCGGGAGCTGACCCGGCTGCTGGCCGCTGCCGGTGGCGGGCTTAGCGCCGCCGACCTGGCCCTGCTCGTCGGGGACACCAGCCCGTGGGAGGTGACGGAACTCCTTGGCAGCTCCCTGGGCCGCTCCTTCCAGGCCCGCGATGAACGCTGGCCGACGAGCGGGCACGACCACGAGCCGCTGTACTCCTTCGCCCACGAGGAACTCCGTGCGGGTGCTCTCCGACGCCTCGGACCGGCCGAGCTGGCCGCGTACCGGGAGCGCGTGCACGCCTTTGTCGAGATGTGGCGTGCGGCCGACTGGCCCGAGCAGACGCCCGAGTATGCCCTCACCGGGTATCCGCAGCTGCTGCGCGAGAGCACGGACACCGCGCGCGCGACCGCGCTGGCGACGGACACCGCCCGGCACCGGCGACTGTGGTACACCACCGGCGCCGACACCCAGGCGCTGGCGGAGATCGCCGACGCCTTCCGGCTCCAGCTGGCCAGCCCGGCGACACTCGACCTGGGCGCCTGCGTGCGGCTTGCCCAGCGCCGCCACCTGCTGCGCAGAAGCGTTGGAAACGTGCCCGCCGACCTGGCCGTAACGTGGGCTCACCTGGGCCAGCCGCACCGCGCGCTGGCCTTCGCCGACCTGCTCCAGGACGATACGAAGGCCGCCGAGGTCCTCCGCGGGGCGGTCGCGGCGTTCCGGGAGGACCACGCCAGCCTGGAGCTGGTGGTGGGGCACGCCCGCGCATCCGCGTCCGCCAGCCGGATCGCTGCAGTCGCGGGGGGGCTGGGCGCACTCGGCCACACCGAGGCCTGCTCCGCGCTGGCTGCGGAGGCGGCCGCCCTGGCCCGCGAACTGCCCGATCCGGACGCCCGTCTGACCGTCCTGGTCCGGACGGCCGAGGCGACGGCACAGGGCGACGACCGGCACGCGACACACCGGCTCGCGAAGGAGATCGCTGACCTGCTGGAGCGAGCCGGAGACAGGCCCTGGCGAGAACAGAGCCACGAACAGAGCATCGACGCCGCAGTGGCCGTGTTGGTTGGCGCCGGCTGCCAGAGCCGCGCCGCCTGCCTCGCCCGTGCGGTGGGCGACCCGACCTACCGGGCGCACGCCCTGGTACGGGTAGCCGCGGCCGTCGGCCGGGCCGGTGGACACCAACAGGCCGCCGAGCTGGCGCGCGAAGCCGCAGACCTCGCCCGTACCGGCGCGCCCGAGTGGGCGGGTGCGGAACTCGGCTGGCTCGCCGCAGCGCTCGCCCGGGCCGACCACGGCGGCGAAGCCATGGACGTGGCCGACCGGGCCCTTTTGCTGGTTCCAACCATGAGCCGCTCTCACAACCCGGGGGTATCCATAGCGGCCGAGGCACTAGCCCTGTGCGGGGAGGTCGAACGGGCGGCCGAGCTCGCCTGCGGCGTCGCACACAAGTTTCATCGGGAGGGGGCCATGGCCGACGTGGCCAAGGCCCTCGCGGAGGTCGGCCACTTTGAGGAGGCGGTCCAGATGGCCCATGCCGTCCCCGAGGGCTTTCTGGGCCGACGGAACGCGACCCTGAGCGAGGTGGCGTGCACCATGGCTGCGGCAGGCCGGTCCGATGAGGCTCTGGACCTGGCCCGGACCATCGAGGTCGGGTACTACCGGAGCGCCGCCCTGGCCGGGCTCTCCCTGGTCATGGCTCGGTCGGACCTGCACCGGGAAGCGACCGAGCTCGCGGCCGAGGCCGTCGGGGCAGCCGACCCCCTGGGAGAGCGGCAGATCGAGGCACTGGCCGCCGCCGCAGCAGCGGCCGCGCGCTGCGGTCTGCTTCCCAGAGCCGCCGAACTCGCCGCGCGGACGGCCGATCTAGCCCGGACCCTCCCCGAGCCGTTCGAGCAGGAGCAGGAGGACACCGCCGTGGCCATGGCCCGCGCGGGCCACTTCCGGCTGGCGGCAGACCTCGCCCGCGCGCTGACCCAGCCCTTCCACCGGAACCGGGGCATGGCCACGGTTGCGGAGGTGATGGCGGAGGCTGGCCTTCATGAGCAGGCCGCCGCCCTCGCCTGCTCGATCGAGAGTCTGCAAAGCCGGGTAACGGCCATGTCGAATCTGATGGACATGCTGATCAGGGCCGGGGAGCACGAGCACGCCGCTCACTTGGCGCAGGAGGCATGGAACGTCACGTGGACGAGTGACGCCGACGACCGGCCGTCGGCGCAGGCCCTTGTGGTCAGCATGCTGTACCGCGCCGGGCACTTGGACTTGGCGCTCGACCTCGCCGACACCCTCACCGAGCCTCGCTCGATGGAAGTCCTGGGCAATGAAGCCAAGGCGTTCGCCAAGTCCGGACTCCATCAGGAGGCCGTCGATCTCGCCCAGGCGATCGTCGAACCCTACTGCCGGTACCAGGCGTTGACCGCGGTGGCTCGGGCCTTGGCCGGTGACGGCGCGCACCATGCAGCGGAGGAGGTGGCGGCGGAGGCCGTCCGGCTCGCCTCCGCGAGCGGGGATTCGGCCTCGCGGGACGAAGCTCTCCGCTTGCAGGTTGCGATGGTGGCCCTGGCGGGCCGGACTGGGGTCGCCCTCGACCTGGCCACCAGGATCGACGATGCGGAGGGGCGGAGCATGGCCGTGCTGGAGGTGGTGCGGGCGCTTGCCGAAGTCGGCGACATCGAGGCCGCCGCCACGATCGCCCGCACCCTCGCCCAGGAGGAGGGCTGGCGCAAGTCCGCGCTGACGGAGGTGGCGGTGGGAGCCGCCCACTGGGGCCGCCACCGCGAGGCGGCCGAAATTGCCGCAGAACTCGCCGACGAGAACATCATGGACGCCACCCTGGAGTACGTCCTGGACGCCGTCGCCGCGGCCGGCGGGCACGAGCGGGCCGCCGAGCTGGCCCGGGCACACCTGGCACCGGAGCGGATGGTCCGAGGTCTGGCCCGGGTGGCGGAGGCGGCGGCCGGGGCCGGCCAGTCCCGCTGGGCCGCTGAGCTCGCCGAGGAGATCGCCCGGTTGGCCCTCTTGACCGAGCGGACGGAGTCTCAGGACGAGGGCCTGGCCGCAGCGGCAGAGGTCCTGCGGCAGACCGGGAAAGGTGGGCGGAGCGCGGAGCTCGCCCGTACCGTCAGCAACCCGGTGAAGGGCATCGAAACCCTTCACAAGGTGGCCCTCAACGAGCCGGACGAGACCCGCAAGCTCGCCCTGCTCGCCGAGGCGGTCAGCCTCGGCAGCTGGTACCAGACCCGGCGGTGGCTGGCCCGGTCGGCACCCGAGGTCCTGGCGGGCCTGAGTGTGCAGGAGCTGCTCGCCTGAGCTTGACGTTTAGGGTCGGGCAGGCGGACTGGACGTACCAGGTCAGTAGCGGGTCCACTCGATACTCTGGCGACAGGAAGATGGCGTCGCTGGGCCGGACACCCGACTCCGCTTCGCGTTCCGCCAAGCCCTCGAACCAGGTCTGCAGTTCTCCCGACCGCGATCGCGGACCGGCCGCCCGTACCCAGAAAACATGCCTTCACAGACCAGCCCTTCAGTAGCCGCTTCGACACGCTTAAGCAATAGGGAATTCGTCGTCCTCGGACACCAGCGGTGGGCCGACGTCATCGAGGCCGCCGCCGCGTACATGGCCCGCATCCATGGCTGGCGGAACCTGCACCTTTATCCGGGCGATGACCCGGCGGAGCTCATCCCCCGCATCCCGCGCGCCGTCCTCACGCACGGCGTCTTCTTACGGCACCCGCACCCTTGTGCGTAGGCGGTCAGTGACCAGTGAGTCCTCAATATTCGGAGGCCAAGCAGCAACCAACTGTTCCCAGCTCCCACCGACAAGTGCTCTTCGTACTGACCTACGCAGCCACCCGGAGGCCCGCCCCGTCATTCGTGATGGGCCCGACGGAGGTACTGGCCTGGTAGTCCCGGCCCCGGCAGCCGCACTCACCGAGGCAGCGAGCACTCGTGACTGGTCCACCGTCAGTATGGGAACGCCCGCCAGGTCGGAGTGCTGATCCCCTTGCCTGGGACCAGGCCGTCGGGCACGCCGTCCGCCTCCTCCCGGGCAATGCGCTCCATCCGCATGCGCAGCTCGGCTGCCCGCGGCGAGAGTAGGAGGCGTTCCCGGGCGCTGAATGGCAGGACTGGCGGGAAGCGGTACTCCTGCCACAGCTCGACTACGTCGTCGGGATGGCCCTCGGGCGGTGTGAGCCAGGCGCGCAGCACGCCGTAGCAGCGCGTGGCAAGCACGCGCTTGAAGATGGTGTGGACGTTTTCCGGGCCATGGGACCCGAGAGTGGCGCAGTAGGCCGCTATTTGTTCGGTTTCGCGCTGGTGGCGCTCGCCGATCTCCCGTTCCTTCTGCCGCCGCTCCTCGCTGCTGGTGGAGGTGATCGTGACTCGGCCCCAGTCGCGGAGCAGCAGGATGTCGCCCCATTGCTGGACCTGCGCGCCCTCGTTCATCCGGGCGTAGGCGTCGCCTCGGATGGTGGTGAGCAGTTGGACGCGAGTGGAGGCGTTGAGGGCGCGCTTGGCGAAGTAGAAGGTGTCCGACACGCCGGCGGCGAACGGGCTGAACCCGAAGCCGCCGAACATGTCCACCTTGAGTAGTCCGATCGCTCTGCCGGGACGTGGTGGCAGCACTTTCAGCAGGGCTGCTGGGGTGATGCGGAGTTGCTCATCCACTGGCTGGCCCTCGCTGGGGGCGGTCAGGCCACCTCGGGACAGCAGCAGGTCGACTTCGGTGATGCCCGCCTGGTGCAGCAGCACGGGGTGGAGTGGGATGATGCCGCTCTCGCTGACCACGAACGGTGCGGCGTTGACTACACCATCGCCCGATCCTGGGTGGTGCTGGCAATCCTCCCAGAGCCGCGACTCCCACGGGATGTGCGCGTCTGGCCCCTGGGCGGCGACCAGAGCCAGCCAGGCCAGGTGGTCGGCGACCGCATCGCGGCGGACGGCCCGGAAGGCGTCCTCCGGGTAGGAGATGAAGTCGTCCCGGGTCAGTCGGATCGCGGTCGCGGAGTTCCGGTCCGCGATGTCGATGACGGGCTGCTTGAGCTGGTCGACCGGCTCCATGACGTTCTTGTCGAAGTTCTGGTGCAGCGAGACGATGCGCACGCCGTTGACGAAGATGTGGGACTTGAAGGATTCCGGCGACGGTGTCCAGGAGACCTCGCCGTAGGGGGGCAGTTGGAGTCTGCGCCATTGTGAGCCCGGTGTGAGGCGGGCGAGTTGGTTCACGATCGGCAGGAACTCGCCGTCTCGGACCACCCCGCGCATCACCGGTGGGTCGGTGTGCCGGAACCAGTCCCAGGCGTCCGGGTCTTCCAGTAGCTTCTCGCTGGTCTGCTGGTCCAGGCGGATCCGCACGGTGGTGCCGATCGGAGCCCGGCACCGGTGGATCTCCGTCGTGTCGTCGCGCTCGACGAAGCGGAAGCAGACGCCCTCGTCCTCGGCGGCAGCCAGGTGGCGGGTGATCACCTGGATCTCGGAGCCGAGGAGGAAGGCGGCGTTGACCCCGATACCGAAGCGTCCGATCCGCAGCCGCCGTGGACGTTCCCGAAGCTGGGGCAGGGAGGGGTCGGTGGTGGGGTCCCAGGTGCCGCCCACGGTGAGGAAGTTCTGGCGTACCACATCGGCGGTCATGCCGACCCCGGTGTCGCGCACCTCCATCCACTGCTCCCAGTCCTCCGGGGGCGCGATCTCGCCGGCCAGCAGCGGGAGCTCCAGAGCGGACCGGTCGGCGATGGCGATGACGATCCGGTGGTCGACCGGCTCGGCGTCAACTCCGGTGCGCCCCGCCTGGATCGCCTGGCGTGCCCAGACCGCGTCCAGCGCGTTCTGCAGCAGTTCGCGCACGCCGACCTCCGGTCGGTGGCCGTACAGCGGCCGGACCAGCAGCGGCAGCACACCGGAGGCGTTGAGGGTCAACCGCCCCAGTTCGGGCTCGAAGGCGAGGCCGGATTCGCGGACATAGCGGATGGGGTCGTCGATATTGCTCCGGATCACCGGGAAGCGCAACCGGAAGACCGCCTCACGCCCGACCGGGTAGTTCCGGGCCAGCACGGCCGAGCACTGGTTGACGCCGTCACGCAGCTCGACCACCGTGGTGTGCAGGGCCTCCAGCAGCCGGGGGTTGCCCGGGGAGCAGACGATGCGCAGTGCCTCCGCGCCCTCCTCGCTCTCCAGGCGGATGTCGCCGACCTGCCGTTGCAGCCGGCGCTGCCAGTGGTCGGTCGTGTTGGACGTCCTCACGGGCGTGAGGGTTTCGTCGGCCGAGACCTCCATTAGTGGGCGCATCCGCAGCGCCACCCGCAGCAGCGAGCCGAGGTACAGCACCCGGCAGCCGGCCACGAACCGTGCGCCGCCGAGCAGTTCGACGCAACGCTCCGCGAAGGAGTCGGGCGGATCCGCGAGCGTGCGCAGCAGGGCCGAGACGACCGCGCCGCACCCCTCGAAGGGCTCGCTGCGCAGCAGCAGCGGCATCGTGTCCGCGCCGGTGACTGCCGCAGCGAGCAGGTGGCCGTGCGCGTCCCGGAAGAGCGCGACCGCTCGCTGCTCGGCCTCGCCGAGGTCGGCGGCGAGGGCCTCCAGCGCCCTCGGGTCGGGCTCGTGCTCGTATCCGGCCCGCTCCTGCCACAGGTGCGGCGGCATGGACTCGACGGCGTGCACATACCTGGTCCAGGCGGCGTGCAGCGACCGGTCGTCCGCGATGGCCGAGGCCAGCTCGCCGATCGGCAACTCCTCGCACCGAGCGAGGGTCAGCACCGCCGCAGTCAGCACCACGGCATCGCGCGCGGAGAGCCCCCGCAGCGCCTCCGGCTCCGCCATCGCGGTGGCCAACTCCAGGAGTCGGCGGCACCGCCGCAGGACGTCCGGGGTGCCCGCGCAGCTCCGGACCATCGAGTCGACCGCCGCCAGGTACGCCGAGGATTGGCTCAGCAGCCCGCGCAGGCGCACGGGCACGGCGTCAGCGGTGGCGCTCGACCAGTGCCCTGGCCCGGACAGCGGCAGGAGCCGTGCCCAACTACCGCTCCGCGCAACGTGCCGCGCGTTGGCAGCCGCCACGTCCGGAGCGAACGCACCGGCCGGCACCGCCCATCCCCCGGACGGGGCCGATGCGTCGCGAGCCGTCTTGACCAGTCCGCAAACCCGGTACGTCCGCAGGTTCACCAGCGGCGCGCCGCTCATCCCGGGGCTGGCGTGCGCGCCAGCACCCAGCTTGAGCAGCCGACCCTCCCCGGTGTCGTGCACGCCCTCGAAGGTGAAAGTGGCCGGCTCTGCCGTCGGCGTCTGCCCGCTGAAGACGTCGCTGAACCCCAGGCAGTGCAGCCGGTCTTCCAAGCCTGGCAGCTCCTGGTCCAGCAGCACGCACTCCGCACCGGGTACCTCGACCTCGACCACCGCCAGATCGGGAAACGGGTACAGCACACCGCTGCCCCGGACCGGCGGGTAGAGCGCCGCAATCCGGCCGGTGAACTCCCCGTCGAGGTGCACGACCCGCACCTGCGGGGACTGTGCGGCAGCCACCACATGGGCACAGGTCAGCACCCGGCCCGGGGCGACGAAGAACCCGGTCCCGCCCGGCACCTCAGGGGCGGTGAGCCGCACCAGGCAGCGCATCAGCACACCATCGACCGTGTCGGGATCCACCACAACGCTCCCCAGCGCCTTCCGCCCCCGCTTTGCACGGGTTCAGCGCTGCTGACAGTATCTCAGCAGGCGCCGGGGGAAGCCGGTTTCGTTCACGGGAAGGGCACTGGAATGGGAACTGAGACCTACGAGGTGGACCTCGGCAATGGCACCACGATCCTGGTCCGGGCCCGCACGGCAGATGGCTCCGGCGCTGGCCCTACCGACGTCGGCCTGCGCCAGGCGCTGTCCTTCACCCAGGTCGCGGACGCCGTCCGCCAGCTGAGTTCCGAGTTGCGCGACGCGGTGCGCGCCGCCGCGCCGGACGAGATGGAGATCGAGTTCGGCCTGGAGCTGGGCGTGAAGTCCTCCCGCCTGCTCGCCGTCCTGGCCGACGGCGAGTCGAAGGCCACCTTCCAGGTACGGCTGAAGTGGACCAAGGACTCCGCGGAGAGCGAGCAGGAGGCGTAGCGGACCGGGCAGCACGCGGACCGGCCCCAGCGTTGCCGCCTGGCGGGCCGGCGCCTCCGGTGCGACCCGCTCGAACTACGAGCTGGCGATCAAGACTGTTCTGCGGCACATCGCCGCGGAGCACCCCGACCTTCAGGCGCTCGACAGCGATGCCACGTTCACCGAGCTCGGCCTGATCGCCGGCGCAGCGTTGGGTGGCCGAGGAAGACGGCCGTGGCACCGGCCGCCGCGAAGTAGGAGCCGCTCCGAGGCCCTTACGGACACATCCGTGCGGGCCTCGGTTGTGTTGTCGGCTACCGGCGGGAGGCAGATGGTACGGCGTACCGTCTGGGCCTTGTGTTCCCGGCATGACCGGGAACACAAGGCTCACAGGGGCTCGCTCTGCCACGTCACGCAGGGGGGGGAAGACTCCTGGCGCGTGGTCTGGGCGCCGGCCGCCGAACCCGGCGCCGTCCCGATCACCGCCATGCGGCACCCCGCCGCCCGGCGGCCACCGCCAGCATCCCCAAACCCGACGAAGAAGGCGCGCCCGCGACCTGGGCGGCCTGACACGCACCACCGGCACGACATAGGGCCGTGCCCACCGTGATCTGCGGTGGGCACGGCCCTTTTTTGCGTTTCACGGGCTCTGTGGCGAGCCGCGAACTCCGGCGAGGCGGGGATCTGTGTCGATGGTGACGCAGGGAGGTCAGAAATTTCTGACCTCTGTCTCGACTCTCAGCCGGAAGTGGCTTCGGCCTGCTCCGGTGAGGCGGCGGCAACGGCACGGTTCGCGGCGGTCAGCCGCTTCATCACGCGCTGCACCTCGAACTCCAGACGCTCCAGGTGCTCGCGAGCCGCGACCGGGTCGGCTTCCAGGGCGGCCTGCACCGCAGCCGGCGCCAGAGGCGCGTAGACACGGTCCTTGAGTGAGCCGGCCGCCCGCTCCAAAGCCGTGATCGCGGCCGGTGCGGGTGGCGACGCCGGGAGGTCAGAAATTTCTGACCTCGCCTCCTGTGCGGGGATCGCAGGCGTGGTCAGGTCCTTCACGATCGAGGCGAGCAGTGAGGCAGTCGGCCGTTTCTTGCCCTGCTCCGCTGCCTGCGTCAACCCCTCGGTCATCACTACCTGAGCGGTCTCCAGGCCCTGGCTGGCGATCACTTCGGCCATCACCTTGCGGGCCGACGCCCGTGTCAGATGCTGCGCGAGGTCGGGCCCCAGCTCGCTGATGGCCCGGATGCGCGCCGCGTCCTGCAGAAGCTCGAACACGTACTTCGGCTCGACATCGAGCACATCCGCCGCCCACACCGAGAAATTGGTGTGACCGGCCACCAGGTGCAGCTCGCGCTCCTGGGCGACCTCCAGCAGCACCGCCTTGTTCAGGACGGTGAAGTCCTCGGCGCGCTTACCGGCGAGGTCGATCTCGTGCAGGCGCTCGGTGATGTAGGCGAGCTGTTCCTCAGGGGTGCCGGTGATGTCGTCGGCGCTGAGAACCCGGCCGCGAGCGAAGACGCTAGGCCCGTCGACCGAACCTTGCTTCGCGGCTGACGTCGCTGCGCGCTTCTGTAGCTCAGCCGGAACCGCGGGGTCGACAGACGAGTCCGCAGCCTTCTTCAGGCGGCTGTTGCCCGCCGCGATCAGCTTGTTGCCACTCACGCTTCCACTCCTGATGCGGTGAGAATCCGGTCGTATACGTCAGTGAGCGCCTGCGCCTCCCGGCCCGGCGCATCGGTGATCGGCACGCACGCAAATCGCGTCTGCTGGCGCACCGAGTGGCGAGGGATCACCAGGTCGTCCCGGTAGAGGGATCCGTAGGTGTCCGCCAGGAACTCCCCTATGGCGTCCTTCAGCGTGCTGCGGCCACCCGGCACTATCGACGGGATGATCCCCACCACCCTCAAGTCCGGGTTCATGCCCAGATCCTTAACGAGCTTGATCGTGCTCAGAGCTTCCGCCGCACCGATGCGGCCGTCCTCGTCCAGCGTCGCCGGGATGAGGACGTCGGTAGCCGCCACGAGAGCAGACGTCACCAGCTTCCCGCCGGCCCGAGGCGGCAGGTCCAGGACGCCGACCATGTCGGGCCCGACTACGCCCTTGAGCCCCAGCCGCAGCCGGAACTCGAGGCCGACGGCCACGTTGTCGGTCTCCCGATTGGCGAGAGCCCGCTCCGCAGCGATGACCTGCACGCCGGACCAGGCCTTCCCCGCTTCAGCGAACGCGTCCACGGCCAGGCCGGTCTCCCCCTGCGGATCCAGCGCCAGCAGGTCGTTCATGGAGAACGCTGGCGCCTCATCGGCAGAAATGCCCAGCTCTGCCGTGAAGGTTCCTCGCGGATCGAGGTCGCCCGCGATGACACCGAGCTTCCGCTTCCGCGCGGCCGCGACTAGTCCTGCGGAGAGGGCACTCTTGCCCACGCCGCCCTTCTCGCTGTAGACCGCCAGCACTCTGCTCATGTCAGAACCTTCAGTCGATACGCCCAACTCACGGGGGGAAGAGTATCGGCAGGAAGCCCGGTATCTAGGGGCGGCTAGCGTGGAACAGCGCGGGCGAGGGCGGATCGAAAACCGTGGGGGAGACTCTTCCCCGGGCGTCGGTAGCTTTGGTGAAGCCAAGTGGTGAGAAGCGCAGGGCACTTGGTGTGTTGACCGGAGATTGTCGGCACCGCAGCATTCGCACGACCCCTGACGGAGCGGCACGCCCACGTAAGGGTGAACGCCTCGGCGGGCGGCCCCGGGACCACTACGGTGCGAGTCGGCATGACACGAACGCCGCCTCGCCGCTGTCGCAGCGCCCACGCCGCCCGCGACCCAGTCCGGCCAAGGCTCCCCCGGCTTCAGCCGGCACGGGCCCGTGCAGACGTCCCGCCGCCAGACTCGTTCTGCTGCCCCGGGAGGAGCGTGGGTCCCTTGGAGAAGCGCATGACGAAGAATGGTTCCAACGGCCGCAAATCCCGTATCCGCGCCCAGGCCAAGAGCGCGGGCACTACCTACCGCCGGGCCGCCAAGGCCTTGGACGGGCAGCGCGACGAGAGTGAGCTCCTGGCTCAGCGTGCCGCGCGCATGAACCTGGACGAACTCGCGGAGATTCGAGAGGTCTTCGTAAACGCCATGTGGGAAGCCGACCTGCCCGAGGTGGTGCAAGCCATCCTCTATGTCCTTTCTGGCCGCCTTAACACCGGTCGGCTTATTGACCCCAACGGCGTGCGCTGCTCACGCAGCGAGCTGGCGGCGCTGACGGGCCTGAGTGCGGAAGCGGCCAGCTTGGGCTTGCATCTCGCCGAAGCCCGGGGCTGGGTTACCGAGTTCCACGACAACGAAGCCCGCCTGACGATCCCTGGCGAAGACGCCGCCCTGTGGGAGCACTTCCTCGAGAAGGAACGCAATCCCGTACAGGACGTTGAAACCTACGAAGGGGTCCACGACCAGATTCGAGAGCAGATCGAGCAATCGCTGGCGGACCGGGCTAGCCTGCGGGCCGCTCTAATGTCGCGCGCGACAACGAGCGGCACTGTTGCCGAGACCGTCTGAATCCCGGGTTCGGCTGGCAGGACGGCCCGCCTGACGGGCGCCACGCTAAAGGCTTGGTGATGGCCTCCCGCCCGGCGGGAAGGACCCCGGATCGCGCTTTTTCGCAGGTCACCTCCGGGGTTCCATGGGGCGATGATCAGCATGTCGGAGGTTCGCCCGGGGAGCGGGTGGCGCTATCTCTTCCGCGGCGTGATGGTCGGCGACGGCCAACGCCGGGCGGGCAAGCCCCTGCGCGCTGCCCAGGATGAAGCCGGTGTCCCGCCCGGCGTGTGGAAGGGCCGGGGCCTGGCCGCGGTCGGCCTCAAGGACGGGGACGTGGTGACCGAGCGGCAGGCCGAACTCCTCCTGGGGGAAGGCCGGCACCCGGACGCCGACCGGATCGAGCGCGAGCTCCTGGCGCAGGGCAAGAGCCCGGAGCAGGCGAGGCGGGCGACCGTGCTGGGCAGGCCCATCGAGCACAACCGCTCAGCCAAGACCGACAAGGCCAAGGAACGCACCCCCTGGCTGGCCATGCACCTGGTGTTCCGGGCGCCGTCGACGGCACACATCGCGTGGGCGCTCGGGGATGACGACACCTGCGTGGTGCTGGAGCTGTGCCAGGGCATCGCCCGGGACAAGACGCTGGCGTGGTTGGGGGATGAGGTCGCGGAGATCCGCTGGAAAGGCGGCGGCAAGCGCCGCGCCCGGGTCAAGGACGGGCTGATCGTCGCGGCCTTCCGGCACTACGAGTCCAGAGCCACGGAATCGAAGCCATTGCTTCACGATCATGCGATCGTGTCGATCCGCGTCCGGCGGCCGGACGACAAGGGAACGTGGGGCAACCTGTCAGCGGACTCGCTGATGGCCCACATCGTCGCGGCCGACACCACCTACATCCTCTACTTCATGGAGGAGGTGTCCGCGCGGCTCGGATGGGCGTGGGAGCCACGCGAGGTGACGCCCGGCCGCAGGCCCGTCATGGAGATCGCGGGCATCGACCAGCGACTCATCGGCTGGCAGTCGACCCGCCGCCAGCAGATCGAGGACGTGCTGCCCGTCCTCACCGCCAAGTACGAAGAGAAGCAGGGGCACGCGCCGGAGGAGCGGGCCTCCTACGCGCTGGCCTGCCAGGCCGCCGACCAGACCCGCCCGCCCAAGCGCACCGAGCTGCTGTCGCTGACCGAGCTGCGGACGCGATGGCGCACCTCCGCGATCCGGGCGTTCGGCGCCTGCACCGTCTACCGGCTCGCACAGCGGGCGCGGGCGGCGGCCGCAGCGGTGTGGGCACGGGTGCGACCGGTGGTCGACATCGCCTTGGCGGGCGTTGTCACGTTGTTGAGGGTGTGACTGCCTGACGGCCCGTCGGGGCAGGGTGGGCTTGGGAGCTGGGCCTGTGGTCAGGCCGTGGTGGGCCGGTCGGCAGCGCCGGTGGTCTGGTCCCAGATCGCGAAGCGGACGGTCATCTCGGCTCGATAGGCGGCAGCGGTCATCAGGTGGCGGCGGGGCCGGAAGTGGGGCGAGATGCCGCTGAACGCGGACAGAAACCGCTGGGCCCCGCCCACAGAACGGAAGCCCTTCATCGCCCGTTCGCGCTGCCTGGTTGGCTGGTGGCTGTTCTCGGCCCGGTTGTTCAGGTATTTCGACTGCCGGTGCTCAACTGAGGACATGACCTCGCGGTGGGCTGCGCCGTAGGAGCGGAGCTTGTCGGTGACGATCACGTGCGGCACCATGCGGGTCTTCTTCATCAGGCGGCGCAGGAAGCGCTTGGCCGAGGCCTTGTCCCGGCGGCTCTGCACCAGGATGTCCAGGACGTTGCCGTCCTGGTCGACCGCCCGCCACAGGTACTTCTGTTCCCCATTGATCTTGATGAAGACCTCGTCCAGGTGCCACTTGTCACCAGGCCGGGGCTGCCGCCGGCGCAGCGCCCTGCGTACCACTGCCCGAACTTGGCGCACCAGCGGCGCACCGTCTCGTACGAGACGACGATCCCGCGCTCGAGCATCAGCTCCTCGACCTCGCGGAACGACAGCGGGAAGCGGAAGTACAGCCACACACAGTGGGATATGACCTCGACCGGGTACCGGTGCCCCTTGTACGACAGCGACACGGCCCCCACCGACAGCCCCCTCCAACACGATCAACCAGAAGATCATCCCACCCGGTCAACCAACGTGACAGCGCCGTCTGGAACGAGCCGAGCTCGCCCGGCAGATCTCGCCAGGGCGAGCCGGTGCGGTACTTCCACGCGATGGCCTCCAAAGTTCGGCGGTGGTCGGCCCATCGCCGGCCGCGGACCGGATTGGCCGGCATCAACGGCTCAATCCGGTCCCACATCGCATCAGTGATCACCCACCGGACAGACACTTGAGCCGTGCGGCGCATGGTCAGTGCCTGTGTCTGAACCCGCAGCCTCGGAGTGACTTTCGGCGCGCTGCGCCGTTGTCGACTTGATCAAGTCGGGCGGACGCGGTCCGCCCGCGCCCTGCAACACCACGGAGGACAGATGATCGCGCCGCCGGGCACTGGATCGCCAAGCTGATCGGTGACGAGGACGGCCGCTGGGGCCCGGCCTGCCCAGCCCGGCGGCGATGTCACACCGCGTTGATGGCTGAGCCCCAGCAGCCGGGACTGGCTGCCGGGGCTCGATGCGTGCTGAGGGGGCGGGGCACAACGCAAGCGTTGAGGGCTCGCTGGTGAAGTCAGGTGAGCCAGTGCGGTGGGATGAGCGCGTTGCGTGTGCCGTCCTCGTCGGGCCTCCAGTTGTCGATCACTGCTTCTTGGAACCAGTCGTCCGGGAGATTTGCGTGGTCGCAGACGATGATCTGGAGATCGCCCTGGTTGAGTTCCGAGACGTCATGTAGGAGTCGGAAATATTCGGTGACGGTGGACCAGTCGGCGTCTGGGACGGTGGACGCGTCGCGGGGCTTGGACGGGAAGAACGCCTGCGTGGGCTGGTCCAGCGCGAGGAAGCTAGGGACGGGCCTGTGGTGGCGGCGCAGGTAGGTGTGCAGGGCGAGATGGGCCACGAGGTGGTAGCCGATGTAGTTCTTGGCGCTGCCAACGCGTTCCTGAGGGAGACGGTCCTGGGGCCGCCGGATGACCACGCTGAGTTTCTTGAAGCTGATGCCGGCCTCGTTCGGCTCTTCTGACTGACCAAGCTCGAGCCGACGCGCCCACGGGGTCATTTGAGCCGCGATGTCAGCGAGACGGCGTTCCGTCTCGGCGGGTACGTCGTCGTTGGCTGTGTGCTCTTCGAGAACGCTGACGACTTCTTGTGCGGATGCCAGCGCATTGCGCAGCTGACCGACGTCGTCGGTGGGCCGGCGGTCATGAGCCAGAGATTGTGCGATGCGTCCTTGAAGGTGCGCTGCTCGCAGATGCTGTTCTTGCAGGCGAGCCATGTTCTCATCGCTCGCCATCAGCTCTCTCAGGAGCACGCCGTTGGCCTTGAGTCGCTCGGCCAGGCCATCGCGCTGGACTTGCAGGGCCCGAAGATGCTCTTGGCGGACGGGCTGAACTCCGGCGGCCTGTTCCAGTTCCTCTGAGAGCCGGTTCGTCAGCCTCGAGATGTCCTGGGCTGAAGGGTCCCGGTGTTCAAGGGGCTGGGTGCACATTGGGCAGACGCCGGTGTCGTGATCCCTCTCAGGTCCCAGAAGATCGAGTGTCTTGAGCCGGTCGACCTGGAGTGCAGCTCTCCTGTGAAGTCGAAGCTTCTGCGCTGCCAACGGTCGACGGTGGCCAGGGCGGCATCGAACTCCTGCAGCTGGGCCCGCAGCGTTCGACGTTCCTCATTCAGCTCCTGACGGCGGTCGCCGACGTCGGAACTGATCGGAGCGAGGGGTGGGACGGCGAGCGCCTTTCGGAGCAGGGCCTGCACCGTGTCGGCGTCAGGGGCTGCGGGAACGTCACTGAGAAGCCCCTCACTCTGCGCGAGTCTGAGCAAGGCGATGCCATTGGTGTCCAAGACCTCGCGCTGTCGCAGGGCGGCGTCGAGCTTGCGCTGCGCGGTGCGTACCTCGCGGCGGGCTTCGCCGAGCCGGTATTGCCGAAGGGCCTGTTCAGGGCCAGCAGCGCCGAGGAAGTAGGGCAGGGTGTCTTTAATGGCTTGCGCGATGCCATCCTCGGTCTGACGGTGGAACAGAGTTTTGGAGGCAGCGATCTCGTCCTGGTTTTGGAAGCAGAACAGGGCGCCCTGAGCTACAGAGACGTCGAAGGGGTAGCGGGCAGCACCAGCTGGAGGCTGGAAGCGGAAATCTTCGATTCCGAGGTGCGCGCTGACCTCGCCGCGCAGCGCGGCGGCGTTCGAGTTGACGTGGAGTTCAGCAGCGCTGGGCAGACTGAGCGTCTGGTCTCCGGAGCGCACGAACGCCTCATTTGTGGACTCGCCGGCCGGGCGAGGCCGTGCGAGAACCATCCGGCGCCCGTCACGAAACTCGGCTAGAAGCGCGTACCAGCCGACGGTACGGTCGATGGGGTTGTCGGGCAGCCCGGGCTTGCTACGACCCAAGCAAAAGTCAATGATGGCGAGGACGCCGGATTTCCCGGTTTCGGACTCTCCGGTCAGGATGTTCAGCCGCCCGGGGTGGAACCGCAGGACCCTGGGGGGCTTCCTGTTGTCTTGGTGGTAGAGGGCCAGGGCAAGCAGTTGCATGGCGGTTCTGGGACTCCTTGGTCAGGGACGAACACCAAGAGCGGTGTAGGCGCGATGCGGGTCGGTTGCTGCAAGCCAACGGCCTACCAGAGCCGCAGCGCGCGCACACTCCGCAACCTCTTGTCCGAAGCCAGGGGCCGCCTTGGGCTTGCGCGGACAACGCAGGCCGAGCGGTGTGACTTCCACAGCCTGGTGGCGCATCGCCATACGCAGACTCATTCGTGTGAGGCTGGTCAGCGAGACCGCCCGCTCGGCGAAGGCTGCGTGCTGAAGGGGGTTTTTGTCCGCCCACGCCATGAGTGAGACCGTCGAATTGCCCGGAAGGCTGTTTCGAGCTTTGGCCGGAAGGACGAGCGGCAGGACGAGAAACGCGGACGGCCACGGCATTGGCCGCCCCTTTTTGCTTTGCGCAGCGTAGATGCTGTGGGCCAGCAGGTAGGCGCCGAATGCCGGGTTGAGAAGCGCCTGCGCTTCCGCCGAGCGGTGGAGTGGGGCCGGTGTGGTCACTGGTCCGCGGCCTCGATGTGGTCCTTGCACAGACGGGGGTGGTCGGGGTGCCAGCCCACAGCTCGATCGCTCCCCACGTACTCCGTCCTGTCGCAGAGGTCGTGGATGGATCCGCGACCGATCCAGGGGGCCGTGCTGGTGCCTGGCCGAGCCGACTTATCAGCGACCTTCTCCATCGTCCCGTCCAAGACGTCCTGACCGATGTCCTGCCGAGCGGCCTCGCTGGTCGCATCATCGACGCGGCGGGTACGACGCCGGAAGACGCTCTCCCACTCGTAGTGCAGATCACGCTCGTATGCATCCAGCCCATCCGCGGTGACTTTGAAGCTCCTAAGCCACTCGGAACGCTGAGCCCGCGCGTAGTGGTAGTCGCGTAGATGCATCGCGATCTCGGTGTCGGGGAGACCAATCCACTGCATCTGCGAAACGACCAGCCGGTTCCGGTAGGGGGCCATCTCTGCCTCGGTGAGATTGCGGAGGGTCTCGGTGATTGGCAAGCTCTTGCCGGTGTACCGATCGACGGCTTCATCGCGGCGGCACAGGAGTTCTTCAGCACTGACCGAGGCCAGCATGTAGGTAGGGTCCTTGCGCTCTAGCAGACGCACGGCCACGCGATACCACCAGCCCTTGATCTCGTCTAGCACTGCACCCGCGTGCTCGCTAGGGGTGATCCCCAGCTCCTTGGCGAGACTACGGTCGACGTCTGACATCACTGGTGCACCGTCATCGACCACCATGGCGGTGACGAGCTTGTGCCGTTGCGCTGTCGTGAGCTCCATGAAGAGCGCGCGGTCGTCAGCCGTGGTTCCGGGTCCGTCTGCGTCGGTGGCAACTTCCTCCATGCGCGCCAGAGCCCGACCTACGTTCCGGTCAGGGCCTGAACGCAGGAAGTGGAGGAAGGTCCCCTCTTTGGCAACTTGTGTCGAAACGAGTCGCAGGATGGGTAGCGGGAGGGCTGATTGGTCGGCGCTGACGTTCAGAGAGTCGATCCAAGAGGTGACTGAGCGCCAGAAGTCTTTTCCAGTCTCGCTGAGCTGCCCGGCCGCCTCTCGATACTTGGACTGCAGCAGCTCAACGGGATCCTGCGTCTCGTGGCGCAGGAACTCGATGTCATCGAGAAGTTCCATACGCACTTCAACGGTATTTTCGTCCCAGCTGCGGCGTGCGAGTTCAAGAAGGGCTAGCTCGCATTGATAGAGGTAGCCCATCATCTGGCCCGCGGCCGAATGCGATCGCGCTTGCGCCACGTCCCCCACTACTGGTCGAACCGTGCGGCCGCGTGCCGCAGCAAGGTCCCGGCAAGAGGGAACCTTGCAACAACGTAGCACCGGGCGCACATGCTGGTGGGAGCTATGCAGTTTCCGTCGCCGCCCTCCGCGCCGCCCGCGCCCCGCGTCCCGGCTGTGGGTCTCCCCGGCCGCCCCATTCGACGCCGTCCGCGTAGACGTCGCGCATCTCCAGGTGGACCGCTGACCCGCCGCCTCGGTCGACCAGGAGCACTGGGTTGCGACAAGGTTTGAGCCTGGCTGATTCGCGACCCGGAAGGCCGTCCCCGTATCCGGGCAGATCACCACGCAGTTCGCCGTGGTCGGCCCGCTGACATCCCCGTTGCGGCCGCTCTGCGAGTGGGAGGGCGGGTTGGGCGGCGTGGACGCAACTGGGGATCGGGGCGCGTGCTCAGCCGGTCGCGCGTCGGCCGAGGCTGCCGCGCCCGTGCCACCCGTCAGCCCGTCGAAGCCCGGCGGGAAACGTGGTGGGGGAGTGTTGCACCGTCACGTTGCGGTGGCTTACTGGCCGCAGGGGTCTTCCACGAAACAGACCTGCGTCGGCTACGCCGACTGGATACATTCGAGCGGTGAATGAGATCGCGCGCCGAGATGCGCAGTCGCCTGCCGTAAATGACCTCGAGCGGTTCGAGGAGATGCTCCTCGATCAGCTTGCTGATGTGCAGGCTACGACCTGGCCTACTTCTTCGACATCGCTGTGCCGTCGCATGATCGACGTAAGCACCTGTCGACAGAGGACGACCTGGTCAAGGTCGACGACATTGACCTGCTGAGGGCCGCCCGCGAGATCGGCCTGCTCTCCGCCACCGGGCACGCTCAGATTGACCACATTCGCTACATGCGGAACTACGCCAGCGCGGCCCATCCCAACCAGGTGGAGCTGACAGGCATGCAACTCGCGGCCTGGTTGGAGACATGCGTCCGGCAGGTCATCACACTGCCGTACGACACGGTCACTGCAGAGACCGGCAGGCTTCTGGCCAACATCAAGAAGGATCGGCTTGACCCAAGCGAGGTCAAGAGCACCACCGCGTTCTTCGAGGACCTGCCCAGGGACCGCGCTGACGCACTTGGCGCTGGCCTGTTCGGCCTCTACACCAACACCAGCCGCACACCGATCGTCGCCGACAACGTCCTCATGCTGTGGCCGGAGCTGTGGCCGGAGATCAGCGAAGACGCCCGGCAACGTTTCGGCGTACAGTACGGCCGCTTCCGTGCCAGCGCCGACACTGCCCAGGCCCGCGCCGCCAAGGAGCTCCTTAACCTCGTCGACGGCGGTGCCTACCTGCCGGAACACGAGCGTGCAGCGGAGATGGACGCGGTACTGGACGACCTGCTGGCCGCTCATCATGGGTACAACAACTTCCACACTGAGCCGGCACCCGCACGAGCCCTAACCGCCCTCGCCGGCCAGTACGGCAACATCCCAGAAGCCGTGGAAGGCAAGTACGTCCTCGCCCTCGTCGAAGTCTTCCTCGGTAATGAGTACGGCGTGTCATGGGCTGCCGGCACCAGCTACGACAAACTGCTCGACAAGCTGACCAGCAGCCAAGCTGGGCGCGCCCTGCGTAGTTTCACCGAGCCGGTGATCTCCGCCAAACTCTGGGCTGTCAAGCCGCAGGCACGTTGGGACGTGCTGCTCGACACGATCGAGCCCAAACTGACATCACGGTCAGACCGTGAACTGTTCGAGGCAGTACGTGCCTTCACTGGCACACCGGACAAGTTGCGAAGCGACAGCAAGATCGCC
Source organism: Streptomyces sp. NPDC030143 (assembly GCF_055573695.1). Taxonomy (NCBI): domain Bacteria; kingdom Bacillati; phylum Actinomycetota; class Actinomycetes; order Kitasatosporales; family Streptomycetaceae; genus Streptomyces; species Streptomyces sp. NPDC030143. Next base: position 33,378 of record NZ_JBVIAY010000032.1, on the reverse strand, counting down.
CGACTCACGGAGGCTCCCCGAACTCGGCGAGTCGTACGGCTCCCGAAGAAGAACTGAGCAGGGTGGGTCCAACTCTGCACGTTGGACCCACCTCCTTCGCCTACGCCCAGTCCACGCCCAGTTCCCGCAGCGCGTCTGTCCAGGATCAGTCTCTGTGATCAGTAGGCGGTGGTCTGGCCTGCGCTGATCAGTTTGTGGTGGGGCTGGGATCAGGTGATCGTGATGCCTCTGTACAGACAGTGGCTGTGGGCGCTGATCGTGGGGTGGGGTCTGAGCTGCAGGTTTGTCAGTTTTCTGGTTGGTGATCAGGCCGTGTCATCTGTGCTGTGCAGGGTTCAGGTTCAGTGATCGTTGGTATGTGGTGGTGTCTGGACGAGCCCCTTGTGCCTGGGGTCGGGCATGGCTGGGTGGGCTGCACGCTTGGCTTGAGGAGCCGCTGACGGATGAGCGTGCCCGGGGGCAAGTGAGGGTGGACGGTAGCGGGCCGTTCTGGTGGCACTGTCCGCCTCGACCTCGACCGACGTCTCCTCACCGTCGATCCGGTATGACGGAAGCGCCTCGAGCGCCTCCTCGTCGGAGCGCGCCTTGGTTACAGGCTGGTTGTCTCCTCTTGCGCGGTGTTGCCGTCTTCGGCGGCGTCGGGGGCGTCCTCGGTGCTTTCCGCGGTGCGGCGGTAGTAGGGGTGGGTGGTGTCCATTCTGCGGGCGAGGTGGAGGGGGGTGGGGGTGCTTTGGCGGACGTCGGAGGTGATGCCCTGGTTGGTCAGGACGGCGGCGACGGCTCCGATGAGGTCGCAGTCGGCGTCGGGGCTCTGGGCGATGACGGTGAACCGGGTGGCGGTGTGGGCGTAGCCGTTCTTGCTCTGGCTGGCGCTGTCGAAGCGTGTCTCGTCCTTGCCGAAGCGGCCGGCGGGGCCGGCGGCCCAGGTGCGGGGGACGTTGACGAGCAGGAGGTCGGGGTAGGTGACGGCGCCGTCGTCGGTGGCGAGTTGGAAAAGGCTGTTGGTGGTGTCGGTGGCGCGCCAGTTGCCGTCGCTGGTGCGCATGTGGGCCCCGGTGGGGCGGCCGATGCGTTCCAGGTCGCCGATGACGCGGACGGTGGCCAGGGGTCGCTGGGCGCGGGGGAGGCTGTGGCCGGGCAGCCAGGACGCCGGCCGGGGCATGCCGGGCGGCGGATCCTGACCCAGGGCTTCGTCGGTGAGGCCCGCCCAGATGTACTCGACAGCGTCGCCGTCGACGTAGAGCACCGCGGGGGCTGGTGCGGGGAGTTGGGTGCGGGTGGCGATGAGGGCCTGCTCGACGATGTCCGCGGCGGCGCGGGCCTGGAGTGTCTCGTCCGCAGCAGGGCGGTATCCGCTGACGTCCCAGGCGAGGTCGGCGGCGTGCAGCGCGGTGGTGGCCGGGCTGTGGGGCTGCCACCGCCCGGCCTGCGGGCTGTAGGCCCAGATCTGCCAGGGGTCGTCCTTTCCGCCGGTAGGGCGCATGGCGGTGAGGGTTGCGGTGATCGGTGCCGGTTCGGTGGTGCGGCGCTTGCCGGGTGTGCGGCGCTGGGCGTGGCGGCGGACGTGGATGCCGATGTGCCACCAGTTCTCGAGCGGCAGTTTGCCGAACGCGGCACCGAGGCGGTGGTCGGTGGCGCCGACGCCGCTGAGAATCTCGCGCAGCACGTTCGCGGTCGAGCTGTCGAGGCCGCTCTGGCGGGAGGCGACCTTCTTCGCGCGGTACTTCTCGTTGTAGGGCTTGCCCTCCCGGGTGTGGGTGGGGACCGGCGGCGGGGCCTGCTTGATGTACTGGGAGGTCGCTGCGAGGCGCGCGAGAGCCTGCTTGGAGGGCCACTTGCCGTCCTCGGCCTCGGCCTTCTCGCGGGCTTCGACGCTCGGGTACCAGCGCTCGGGGTCCCAGTCGGTCTCGCAGATCGCCGCGACGAGCGTGTCCTCGCGGATGTAGGGGGCGAGTATCTGCGCCAGATCCCGCTCGCGTTCCGCGCTGGTGCGCGGTCCGTGGCCGAGGGCACCGACCTTGTCGTGGAGGAAAACGACCTCGATACGCCTCCCGACGGCTGATTCGGCGACGCCCTCGACGGCCTTCCAGTCCTCGCCGGGGCCCCACTGGGCGGCGATCGCGGCCTTCACCCGGGCGCGGACCTCGTCGGTGCTCCACAGGACGGGGACGAGGAGTGTGCCCACGCCGGCGGCGTCCAGGGCGGTGGGGATCCGTTCGAGGGGGATCGGTCCGCTGACGCGTGAGCCGCTCTCGGTGGGCGGCACCTTGATGCCGGGGACCTCGATGAACACGGGGCTGCGGTGGCTGTACTTCTCGCACCGGGTGTCGATGGCCTCTTCGAGGCGGCGGAAGAACTCCATGCCGTGTCCGCGGCCCAGGCCCGGGGTTCTGACGCTGGCCGGGGCGACGGCCCAGACCGGCCCCGGAGCGGTGTCGGCCAGGGCGCCGTCGGCGAGGTGCTCGGGGAACGGCGGCACGTTCGCGCTCAGGCGGGGCAGGGCGGCCAGGCGGCGGCTGGCGGCGACCGCAGGGACGTTCAGTCGGCGCTTCCATGGCGGGCCGTCGGTGGCCGCGGCGACGACGAGCGGCTGGTCGGGGTTGGCCAGCAGGACGGTGGCGACACCCTTCCAGGAGGTGGCGAGGAGGGTGGTGGTGGCGTTCACGGTCAGCGCGTGGCGCCGGGAGTGCCCGCTGGCGGCGGTGCCGATGGTGATACGGGGCAGCAGGTGGCGCACGGTGCCCTTGCGGTCGGGTTCGGCGGGCAGTTCGTGGCCGATCGCGGCCAGGCGGCCGTCGGTGCACAGGGCGAAACGGACGGGGGCCCCGTCGTTGCGGGGCCACTCGAGGGCGGCGAGTTCCTCGGCCAGGCGCCAGCGGGCGAGTTCGCCCGGCCACCAGCCGCGCGAGCGCTTGCCGGCGCTCGGCGGCGGGGGCCGGACGGCGGAGCGGGGCTCGGCCCGGGCGAGGAGTTCGGCCAGCTGTTCGCCGATGCGTCGGCCGTCGGGGCCGGGGACCACGGCTTCGGCCCAGTAGCGGAACACGTCGCGCCGGTCCTCGGCGCTGATCGGCGCCGCGCACAGGAGTTCGTAGCAGCCGTCGTTCCACTGCCAGCGCGCCCAGGTGCCCGCCGCCGCGCGCAGGACACACTCCAGCGCCCGGTAGGGCGGCTGCACGTCCAGACCGGTGCCGACGTTGCGCTTGTACTCGCGCGAGAGCTCCATGGCCAGGTCCATGACGGGGGCGTCGGGCCGGTAGGCGATCACCTCGCCCAGGTCGGCGGGAGCGGTGCGGAACTGCAGCAAGCGGGCCTGCTTGCGGGCGACGCTGTCGAGCGGGCGGCTCATGCGTACTCTTTCAGGTAGGCGTCAAAGCCCGCGCGCAGCGCGGGGAGCAGGTGCTGGGCGTGGGCGTACTCGGCGATTTCCTCGATGGTGTGGCCGTAAGAAGCGCCGAGCTGGGCGAGGTCGTCCTGCGGGGACTGCTCGAGCAGCCCGCGGATCAGGGTGGGCAGGTCGGATCCCCAGGTGGGGTCGTGGAAGGCGCCGTCGATGAAGTGGAGCTCGACGTGGGTCTGCCCGCGACGTCCGCGGCCTGCCAGCTGGACGCTCTGCCCGAGGAGGGTGGCGACGAGTTCGTACTTCAGCTCGTCGGGCAGGGCGGAGAAGCGCTTGGGCGCGTTGAGGTTCAGGCGCAGGTGCGCGCCGGCCGTCGCGCGGGCCTGGGCCAGGACGGCGGCGGGGTCATCGCCGGGCACGGTGTCGCGCCAAGCCCGGGCGGCGACACTGGCCGCCAGCACCGCCGGGTCGTCCGCCGGCATGACCGGCCGGACAGCCATGGCGATCAGGGTGATGGCTGACACGGCGACGCCCTCGAACACGGTCAGCACGTTCAAGCCCCGCTCGGTGCGCGGCAGCGGCGAGATGAGCACCTCGCCGTCGAGGTCCGCCAGTTCCGCGAAACGGTCGCGGGTGAGCTGGCCGATCGCGTCGCAGACCGGCGGCAGAGAGGGGTCGGGGGTGTCCGCGACGGCGACGTAGATCCGCAGCCGCCGCCCGAGGGCGAGTGCGGTGTCGTACAGGGTCTGGGCGAACAGGCGGGCCTGCCGGTAGGAGTTGACGGTGATCAGGGCCCGCGCGCGATGCCGGGTGCGCGCATCCGCGGCAAGCCGGTCCAGGTCGCGCACCAAGCCCGGTGCATAGCTGGCGGCCAGTGAGATGACCCGCTGGTCGCGTTCGCGGTAGGGGGTGCTGCCGACGGCCAAGAGCTTCCCGTCGGCGACGGGGCTGCTGTTGAAGATGGTCAGGCCGCCCGAAAGGGTGTCGGGCATCGCCCAGTCTGGGCGGGCGAGCAGGTGGGTGCGTGCCGCGCCCGGCATGAAGCCGGTGGCGGACATGCCCAGGACAGTACGCTGGCGGCCGCTCAGGGCGAGGGAGACGATGCTGCCGAGGAACTGCGTCTCGGTGTGGGGGTCGGCGCGCAGCACCTCCATCTTCAAGCTCGCATGGGCATCTGGATCGTCCAGCCCCTCGAAGCGGAACCCGCCCAGCTGGCGTCCCAGCGGCCCGAACGGGACGACGGTGCCGGCGCCCTGGTGGCCGATCGCGTCGGCGAGCTCGGAGGCCGCGTCGATGCCGTGCCCGGCGAGTTCGCCGGCCCTGTCCGTCAGGTTGAACATCGTGTGGACGATGGCCGTCAGCCACGTCTTCATCATCAGCGCGTGCAAGACGCCCGCGGTGACCTCGGTGCGCGTGGGCGCCCGCACCGGCTCTGGCCGGTCGAGCCCGCGCTGCGCCGGCACCGTGGACTCGGCAGGTGCCCCGTCGTCTCCGCACTCGGTGGCGCAGAAGGCGGGCAGCGCGGCACAGATGATCTCCCGCAGTTCGTCCTTGAGGGGGCCAAGCTGCCACTCCCCGCCCTCGTCGATCGTGAGCATCCGCTCCAGCACGCCCGGGACGGGCAGCAGCCGATCCGGCAGGACGGCGCAGGAAGGGCGGTCGCCCGGCCGGGTGGCCACGCGCGGGAGCAAAGCCTGCAGACAGTCGGCCTGCTCAGCGGTGGCCGCAGCATCAGGGTCCACCCCGATCAGGTTCTCCAGCAGATGCCGGTCCCACTGATGGGGCTGATACCAGCGCTTGCGGTCCTGCAGGACCTGCCGCGTCCGGCGCGGGTCCTGCCCGCGGGCCAGGGCCCGCGCCTGGGCGACCTCGGTGCAGACCTCCTCCCCGGCCACCAGGTCGAGCAGCTGCTCGGCCAGGAACACCGCCCGGGTCAGGGGCCGGCGCACGGCCATCGCCAGCCGCGGCGGCGCCTGGTTCAGGCTGTCGCGAATGCGCCGCAGCACCGTGGTCGGGTGGGAGCGGGACGCGAGCTCCAGCACGCCGCACTCGTCGAACCCCCGCGACTGGTAGGCGTCGACCTCGTCGACGACCACATAGGACGCCAGGCGCAGAAGGAACTCCCGCACGCTGATGCTGTTGCGGACCTCCCCGTCGACCTCCACCGGAACCTTGATCATCCCGGACTGGAAGCAGGCATGGGTGGTCACGATGATCCTGGCCGTCGTCGCGGCCTCGACGTGGGAGAACTTCCCGCAGGACGACACATACGGGCACAGCGCCCGCTCCGGCTGGCCGAAAGCATCCGACGCCATGACCGTGCACGGCTCCCTGCCGGCCTCGAAGGCGTCGCGCCCCTCGAGCTGCGCCTGCGCGGCGCACCCGTAGGCGGAGTTGTTGATGAGGAAGGCGATGCTCGCCGAGGCCTGCGCCAGCGGCACGCCGGTGCCCTCCAGCTTCGCGGCGGAGCGCAGCGCGAAGTTGTACCGGCTGTTGGGGGCGATGAACGGCGTGGCCGTCGCCTCGACGCCCGCCGCCCGCAGCTCCTGCTGCAAGGTGGCGGCCTCGCCGTAGACGTCGCCGTTGTCGCTGACCACCAGCACGGTGGTGCGGCCCAGGCCTGCCTGCTGGATCGCCAGCCCCCGGCCGAAGACGTTCTTGCCTACGCCCGGGGGCGCACTCAGCAGGTGCATCCGGCCCGGCGGCAGGACGACGGGTTCCAGAGGACGGCGTCCGCCACCGATGGTCCCGCGCAGCAGCAGCGCGATCTGCTTCTCGCGGAAGGCCGGGCCCTTCATGTCCTGGTCGGTGTCCCGGCTCTGCCAGCCGAGCTCATCGGCGTCCACCACCAACTCCACCGACGGCGCGGTCACGACCTGAGGCGGCCTGTACACCCCCTGCTCGTCGGGGAAAGCGAGCTGGACCCGCCCACGCGATGTCGGCGCCGACCAGCCCGATCCGCTCGCGACCCGCAGCAGCCGTCGGCGCCTGGCCGGCGCGAGCAGGCGTTCGGCGACGTCCGAAGGGTCCTGCCCGTGAGCAGGCAGCACTTCAAGCGCCCGTCCCCGCTCGCTGTACCCGAGCGCGTAGAGAGCGGGCAGCGGGTCATCCGCGCCCGGGGTATGGAAGACGTCGTAGACGGTCCGCTCGACGTGGTGCAGCAGCGCCTCCCCCCGATGGCGGGTACCCAACAGCGCGCCGAGGCGCTGCTTGTCCGCCTCCGACCACTGTTCCCAACCCGCCACGGCACGCGGCGCGTGCCCGCTCAGCAGGACATGGGCGTCCGCGACACGTACCACCTGCCGCCCATCGCGGAACCGGGCGGGAAGAAGATACTCGGCCAAGGCAAGAGCCCCGGCAAGCGTCCTGCTCACGCCCCCTCCACCTCCGCCACCAGGTCGGCATCGGTCAGCACGCGCGCCCCGCTGCCGCGCACCACCCGGCGCAGCAACGGCAGATATCCCCGCAGGTGCTCAGGCACCACGAAACACAGCTCGCCAGGCCCCTCCGGATCCTCGCGCAGCTTCTGGGCCAGCCCGTACGGGTCGGCCCAAGTCTTGACGTCGACGCGCCACGCCCTGGACCGGCCGGGACGAGTGACATGCAGGTCATAGGCGTCGCCGAACGGCCACAGCCGCACCTCCGCGCCCAAGACGACCAGCCGGTCGCGCAGCTCGACCTCCAGCAAGCCCGGGAGCGTCACCCACAGCCACAGGGCGTAAGGCAACGCCACGTAGCCCTCCACGGGCAGCAACTCCGGCACGGTGCGCAATTCGCCGCACGGGGCCAGGCGCCAGCCCTCCACCGCAGCCGGCTCGGCCCGATACCGGGAGCCCAGCAGGCTGTGGCGCTCGTCCTCACACTCGACGTCCACCACGCCGTTGGGGCGGTAGGTGGCCCGCATCGTCCATCTGCACATCGGACACGCTGCCCACAGGCCGCCGAACTGCCGCGTCGGGGAGATACCGGTGTACGCGCCCAGCTCGACCAACGCGGTGTTCCGGGACAAAGCGCGCCGTGTCAGGACGGGCGTACGGACCATCGCCTCCCGGCCCCGGGTGTACGCCTCGAAACCTGCGCCCCTCAGCGCGCGGAAGACGGCGTGCTGGACGGTCTCGCCGGAGATCCGCGACAGCCCGCTACTCACCGGCAGCATCCCTACCGCCCGCAGCAGGCTGTGCAGATGCCGGATGTCGGCACCAATCCCCGGGGCCTGGTGGCCGTGCTCAGAGGCCTCCACCGCGAGCCGGTGCAGCGCCAAGCTGGGCATGCCGTCGTCATCGAGCAGCCACAGCTTGCCGAGCACTGACCCCTGAGGCCGTCCCGGCAGAAGATCGGCCACCCGGCTTCCACGGAGCCGACGGGTGAACACCTCGTACGACGGTGCCTGCTCAACGACCCCGAACGAGCGCACGTAGCGACCATGGCACTCCATCAGCAGCCGCATCTGCCCCTGTGCCTCGCCCTCACTGCTACTCAAGGCGAGCGCCGCGACCACGCAGGCGTCGAGTGCCGCGCGCTGGTCCTCGTCGAGTTCTTGAACGGCCGCTGCCGTCCCGGCCACCGCCGACACCCCGGTCCTCCCCGCACCGCATCGAGCCCATGCCACGACCTCAACCCCTCTGCCCTGTGGGAGGGCACGGGAGTTCGGGGGCCTTCCCCCGATCCGGTGATCCCGATCCGACGTTCGCGATGCGGGGTCTTCCGGACGGACTCGTGTCCGGCAGTCGCCGAATCGGGACGAGCAGCGTCGCGCCCCCAACGGCGCTCCGCAGACCACGCGGGCATACGGTCGCGGCGCGCGGGATGTGCTGTGTGTACGGGGACACAGGCCTGGCGGAGGTGGTCGCCGCCGTCTACCTGTACATCGACCGCGACGTCCTCGCCCGGCAGGTTGCCCGTGAGGATGCCTAGTGTTGCTCTCTGGCCACGTGCCTGTACGGCTGGGACGCGACGGCGCAGGCCGCCACGAGAGGCGCGTTTCTTACGGTTCCGCGCCTGGTCGGCCTTGTCCGGGATGGTGCAGCGAATGCCGCACCGCCGCAGGTAGGCGCGGTTTTTGCTGGAGGCATACGCCTTGTCGGCGCGCACGCGGGTGGGCCGGGTGCGGGGCCTGCCCGGCCCGAGCCGCGGCACTCGGACGCGGCTCAGGACAGCCTCGAACTGTGGGGAGTCACCCCGCTGCCCGGCCGTGATCACGATCGACATGGGCTTCTGCCGCTGTTCAACGGCCAGATGCAGCTTGGTGGTGAGGCCGCCGCGCGAGCGTCCGAGTCCGTGGTCGTCCGGCTCGACAGTGTGGCCACCAGGCGGCTCCTTTTGCAGGTGCCCCCTGTTCCTTGCTCCCGCGGCGTGCTGGTGTGCCCGCACGACGGTGGAGTCGACGTTGAGGTCCCAGGTGATCAGGTCTTTCGCGTCGGCCCGTGCCTGAAGGGTGGCGAAGACCCGATGCCAGATGCCGTCCCGCTGCCAGCGGCGGAACAGGTCGTATACCCGGCCCCAGGGTCCGTACTCGGAGGGCATATCCCGCCATGGGACACCGGTGCGGACCCGGAACCGTATGCCGTCGATCAGTTGTCGCCGGGCCCATGTCGGCGGGCGGCCGGACTTTTTGCCCTTCGGTAACAACGGCTCCAGCACCGCCCATTGCTCGTCCGTCAGATCTTCACGTGCCACGAATCAGGATCATGTCGCGCTCAAGATCCACTTCCGATATACGCCCTCTAGCCGACTCTCCAGGCTTCACCCAGCACCCCGCCCGGTGGTCCCGCTGGGCATCTTCTGCCAACGTCGGAAGTAGCGGGGCGACACCAAAGGCCCAGGGGCATCTGGCTCGGGATTGTCAAGCTGACGAGCTCACCGGTGGCGCAGTCGCAGATCATGGCAGGACCTCCAGCACGGTCGAGCATCGCGAACCACGTCAGTGTGCCGGGCTTCCCTGGCCTTCTGCTCTCAACCCCAACAAGGCAGTTGACGGACCGAGTTGGGAAATGATCAGCTGCCGAGGCGTTGTCGCGGATCGTTACAGGAACCGCTGCGCGGCGGCAACGGTGCACGCACCCCTGCGGCGGGATACCACCCCCCGCGCGACTGACGGGAAGAGGACATGCGATTGCGGCGAATGGTCGCTGTTGGCGCAGCAGTCGTTGCTCTGGCGACGGGCAGTGCCTGCCAGAGCGACAGCTCACCGAGCGATTCGACTTCACCGACCACCGGAAGCGGTGGTGAGACGACTTCGGCTTTGCCGAGCGCGGGCACGATGGCGGACATCGAGGCGTTCGTCGGCCAGCGGACCACCTGCGAGAAACTCCACCTGGAAGCTGAGGACCCTGACGAGGAGTCGGTCGGCAAGGACTGGGGCGTCAAGGAACGCGCGGTCTGCTACGACGCGGACGGCGACGGGATCACGCTTCTGTTTATCGACAACATGAAGCAGTTCCAGACCAAAGCCAAGGAGCACGGCGGCGGCTACCTCGTCGGGCAGGACTTCGCCCTGGACGCCTCATTGCAGGTGCGCCCCGAGTTCCAGGGATCTGGCCTGCTCTACCTCAACTGCGACCCCGACAACCCGATCCCGAGCGGCTACAAGAAGGAGGACGCTCTCGTGGCCGGATGCCAGCTGACGGATCGCATCTCCTAGGTCCCATGTCGAAAGTGGCTGCCTGCTGGCCGACGCCTGGCACGCCTCCCCATTGCCTTGAGGGCGCGGGAGATGCCCCCACCTCGCCGCACCGGGCGAAAGCCCAAGTACATCCAGTACGAGGGCTTCCGCTGGCACGCCGAGAATACGCACCAGACGCCGCCCGGCCCGCCCTTCGGGCGGGCGACGCCACTTTCGATACAGGCCCTAGCTTGATCTTTAACCTGTGCGGCGGGGTCGTGGGGTCGTTGACTTCTGCGTTCGCTGTTTCCCAGCACCTGGTTTGCGGACTGTGTGCACGTCGTGACGCGGGGCGGGCCGGGTGTTCTTGCGACCGGGTGGTCGTCCCGGGCCGGGGCGGGAGGGTTTCGGTGCTTGGGCGGGGCAGGCCACCTGCGGGCGCAGGTGCCGAAAGTCACGGCGGACGCGAGCCGGAGTGAGCCTGTCCGGCGGGCTCGGCTTCTCCCACGGCCGACGCAGGTCGGCCTCCGCCGGGGCAGACGACCTGCCGCTGGTCCCAGTCGATGGTGAAGTGGGTGTTGTCGAAGACGTCTCCGGTCGCCTGTCCCTTCACGGTGGTGGACTTGACCGGGCCGACCAGCTCGATGTCGTGATCGCGGCGGGCGTGGTGGATCTGTTCGGCGTCGATGTATCCGGCGTCCACCAGGTGCTCGTCCGGCCGAGAAGGTCCCGTTCGGCTGGGTCACGGCGGACGCCGCCTACGGCTATAGCACCTTGTACCGTTCCATCGCCGCGAGGAACTCGGCATCCGACAGGTCCTTGGTGACACCGAGATCGGCGAGGGTGTCGACGTAGGCGTTCTTCAATCGGTCGTGCCACGGGTCCAGGTAGGCGCCGGTCTCGCGCCGCAGGTAAGCCTCCAATGGCTGGACGTTGTAGCCGAGTTCCTGGGCGTAGGCGACGGTGTGCGTCTGGTACCAGGCAGGTCCCGTCGGCCGGGTGCCGTCCGGAGTGAACGGCGAGGGCAGACGCGGGTCCACCTCGACGTGGGACAGATCGACCAGCCAGGAGCCGGGAATCTTGGGGTTGAACGTCGGAGCGTGGAAGTGGTCGGGCTCCGACAGCCCGACGACCAGGCGAGCTGCGGCGGCGAGGAAGGCGGTGTTCAGATCCAGGCCGACCGCGTACGGCAGCGTGCACTCCTCATCCGTGTCAGCAGGCCGACGTCGCGCACCCACTGGTACGCCTCCTCGTTCAGGAACCCGCCGCTCCAGCCGCTGTCGACGACGACGGGGTGCTCCGGGGTGGCCTCCGGCGGCGCCTGGTCCATCGGCTCCGTGCCCAGCGAGCCGGGGTTGTGGCCGGGCACCCAGTTCCCGGTCTGCGGGTCCTGCACCGCGCGGGTGGGCGGGCGCAGCGCCGTCATCAGCTCAAGCCCGGACACGGCCGTGGAACCGCGCGGGGTGATGACCCGCTGGGCATACACGCCCAAGACGCGGGCGATGTTGGCCGGCTCCATGTCCGCAACGCCGGGCCATGACCGCTCGTCGAGGGCGTCCCACGACAGGACCGCGAGCGGCATGCACTGCCGCTCCCGCCCCTGGACCTTGCGGTAGATCCTTGCCCACGGGCTGAACCCGCGCTGGATGAGCCGCCACTTCGCTTTCACCACCTGCTTGACCACCGGATGATCCTCCGGCAGCCGAAGGGACCGGCGCTGCTCATGACCCTCGAGGCGCTCGGGCAGTCCGAGCTTCACGGCGGCTGCCGCGGTGAGCACGATCAGCGGGTCGCTGTCCTTTCCGTTGCGGTGCAGGCGCGGCGCACCGAGTCCGGGGCAGTCGAGCACGATGCCGCCCGTGCCGTACGCGCAGCCGTCACCATCCAGCACGGCGAGCGGACCGTGCGGGAAACGCGGATCGGCTGCGGGCTGCGCCGCCTTCTTCGCGGCCGGACGGCGCTATGCCGCGGCCGGCCGGGCAGGGGGACGTGCAGACCCCGCTGCTGGGGCGGGGGGAGTGTGCAGGGCGTGTGTCGTCTCCCCCGCGGACTGACGCTCGAGGGAGGGCTTGTTGGTGTACGGGGTGGTGGCTGGCTTGGTGTGTTGCTGGTTTGTTGAGAGGGCGTGTGACTGGTTCAGGCGGGGAGGTCGGGGTGTGTGAGCTGGGGTTGTGTGTTGTGTGTTGAGCCTGACCTGGTTCGTCGTAGGTAGTTCTAGCGTGTGAAGGCTCGGTTGGTGTTTGTGCTGGTCAGGGCTGTTTTGCCTGGTCGGTGGGTGGGGGGTTAGCGGTTGCGGGTGGGGCGGTTGTGTTGTTCGGCGAGGTGGTCGAGGCGGATGGTGTCGAGTGAGGCTTTGGTGATGCGTTCGGTGCCGTCGTGGATGGCGGTGATGGCGGTGATGGCGGCTTGGCGGATGAGGCGGGTGAGGGATCCGATGCGGCCGGCGGTGCGCTGGTGGAGGTAGGGGGCGTGGCGGGGGAGGGTGCCGGGTTTGTGGTGGGTGAGGTCGAGGGCGTTTTCGAGGTCGGTGATGACGTCGGTGAAGGGGCGGGTCTGTCCGTGGCGGGCGGGGAGGGGGCCGCAGGTGATGAGGGTGGCGCGTCCGGCGATCTGGGCGCCGCGGGTGCCGCTGAACAGGGGTGTGTCGGTGACGTTGATGCCGGCGTACACGAAGGTCGCGGGGAGGCGTTCGGTGAGGTCTTTGAGCAGGTCGGCGGCCTGGGCGCCGGTGGTGGTGCGGGGGTTGAGGCGGTGGATTTCGTCGATGAGGACGAGTTGGACGCCCGCTTGGGTGTAGGTGTGGCAGACGGCGTCGGTGATCTGGGTCTGGGTCATGCGGGTGGTGGTGGGGATGCCGAGGTAGCGGGCGAATTCGGTGATGAGGGTTTTCGCGGTGGCGCCGGGCGGGACGAGGACGTACGCCACGGGTGCCGTGGAGTGGGCTGATCCGGGCGGGGGCGGTTTTTTGCGGGTGTGGGCGAGGTGGCAGGTGCGGCCGACGTTGAGCAGGGCTGTGGTTTTGCCGGCTGCGGCGGGTCCGGTGACGATGAGGGAGGGCCGTGCGGTGGTCTGCTGGTGGCGGCCGAGGATCATCAGGGTGCGGACCTGGGTGGCGAGCTGGCTGATGGCGGGGGTGCGGATGGTGACGAACGCGGAGTGGTAGGCGAGGCGTTCGTCGGTGCTGCGGGGCGGGTCGCCGGGCTGGGGCGGGTCGGTGGTGGCGAAGCGGTGCCAGCCCTGCCAGGTGGTCAGGGGCCAGGGAAGCTCAGCCGGATCACTGTTGCCGGCGCCGACTGGTGTGCTGCCCGCGCTCTGCGGGTTCGGGTTCACCATTTGTCGGCTTCCTCGTGTGCGTCGTAGAGCCCGAATCCGGCGGCCGCGGCGGGGCGGGTGTCGTTCTCGGGGAGGTCGTCGAGGTCGTCGATGCTGTCGTCCTCGCCGTGCTGCGCCGGCTCGCCGGTGGCGGGGCCGGTGCCGTATTGCGGGGGCTGTGCGGCGGGGACCGGCGTTGTGGTGGCGCGGGCGAGGAGGGCTTGTTCGGTTCTGGTGGCGTGGCCGCTGTGGACGCGGCGCATGAGCTGGTCGAGGGCGTCGGCCAGGCCGGCCTCGTGTCGCTGGCTGTCGTCGTGGTTGTGGTGGTGGGCGTGGGTGCGGATGTGCTGCCAGGTGTGGTCGTTGAACGGCTGGTGGACGTGGTCGCGGTGGATCCAGGGGATCTCGGTCAGCTCGCCGTCGTGCAGACGCACCCAGATCTGGCGGACATCGTGGGGGTTGTAGTGGATCTCCCATTTCCCGCCGCGGCCGCCGACGGGGGAGGCCTGGCCGCGGTACGGGGCGAGGAGATCGTGGTCGTAGGTGCGGTGGTGGATGGTGATGCCGGCGGGGGTGATGGCCTGCCAGCGCACGGGCAGCAGTTCGAGGTAGTCGCGGCCGGTGAGCGGGACGGGGATGTGTCCGGCGACGGCGACGAGCGCGGCCCACATCTGGTTCGGGGTGAGCGCCTTGCGGGGCATCAGCGGGTGGCGCAGGCCTTCGTGGGGCCGGTGGTGGTAGTGCACCAGCCACTCATCGAGCAGGTCCTGCAGCTGGGCGACGCTGTAGCAGGCGTCTTTCTCGGTGTCGGGGGAGCCGGGTTGCCGGGCTAACCCCCGGACCAAAGATCCTGGCGCCGCCCCAGCCGGGAGCCCGTGGTGACAGCGCCGGAACGATCACCGTGTTTCCGCGCCGAACCTGCTTCCGAGATTCCATCTCCGAACCCGAAGGGGGACCTGTCCGTGTCCACGCTCGCTCTGCTCGTCCTGCTGCTCCTGGCCGTCGTCGTGGTGGTCCTCGCGGCCGGCGCCGCGTACGTCGTCCATCGCCACCCGTCCTGGGGCCAGCCGCTCGCCGCCGCGTTCGGCGCGGTCACGGTCATGGCCGCGCTGGTCGGCGCGATCCTCGCCCGGTGAGCCGCACGGCCGTTGCCCCTGAGTGTTCACGGCTAGTAGCGGCGAGGCGAGGCGAGGCGAGGCGACGCGGCGCAAGGTGCACGCAAAACCCCTTGATCACAGGCCGGTCAAGGGGGGTCTCACCTCGCGCCACCTCGCCTCGCCGCAACCGTCCGTCACATCTGTGGGAGGGGAGTGGGCGGGGCGCGGGGAGCGCCTCGGGGATCAAGCGGCCGGCCGCTGTGCTCGTGCGCGTCGGCGGGGCCGGGCGCGGACTGGGGCAAGGTATCCGCACAGCATTTGCATGGACCGTAGAGGAGCAACCCGGGCTGTCGTATGGCCTGTTGCATGGGTCGGGCGAAGGAAGCGGACGGATGCGGGGAGTGCTTGGGGGGTCGGGCGGCCCGGAGCTGCTCGCGCGTCGGCGGCGCCTCCGCGCGGTGTACCCGACGCCTGGCGTCATGTAGCTACACGTGCAGCAGGGCTGGGGTGCAACGCTGGGTTGCAAGGCTGGGGTGCAACGTTGCACGTTGACCCCGTACGATCGAAGCGCGGATGACGCGTAAAGCTTGGCGAAGAGGGCCCCATCCCGGGCGGCATCCCAGGTCAGGGCCCTCTCCATCCGTGACACAGCTAGTGGGCCCGGCCGTCCTCAGTTCGGGTGGGCCCACTGCTGGACCCTCCGTGGTGTACGCCCGGGATCACGCGCTTCCCGCTTACGAGAAGAAGTGCTGTACCACGAGGTTGGCGACGCCCGCCGCCACTGGTGACCAGTCGATCAGAAGCTGCCTGATGAGGCGGCGCCGTTCCTGACGCTGCTCGGCAGTGTCCTGCTCCTTGTCACCGTCTGAAGCGGCCGTCTGTCCTTCCATGTGATCCTCCGTGGCATCTGGAGACAGCCCGGCTGGGCTTGCCGGGCTCTTCACCACCGATTGGTGAAGCGCTGGGCAGATGCCGTGGAGGAACGGGACCAAGCATAGGGCCGCATCCCGCGCCCCGAGGCCCGGGGACCACAACTTCTGGGCGCTTGTGTCCTCTTACCTGCGGTGATGTCTCACATCTGGCAGGGAGGCCTAGCTCATCGGCCGGGTTCTCGGACGCTGTGTACGGTCCTCGCGGCCCTGATCGACGGCGAGTTGCCGGAGCTATTGAGTCTGCCGTGACGAGGGTTGGGAGTTCATGCACTGCCCCTTCTGCAGACTGCGCACCACCGAAGCCGGCGGTCCGCCGGGATCCGTTCAGCGCCTGCTGCTCGGCGGACGACCGGCGGACTGCCCGGCGGGCTCTCGCGGCGGTCACCCCTGCACCGGAGCGCGCGGTCCGATGCCCGCCCCGGCCGTGGCCCCGGCCGGGCCCGAGATGGCACCTGCCGGCCACAACGGCGACCAGGAGCAAGGCGAGCGGCGGCGCTGGTGGTCTCGCCGCGGCTGACCACCGGGCACAGTACGGGCGCGGCAACCTCGAAGGCGAGTGCGCGCGTGCCTCGACTGGGGCACGCGGGTGGATGTGCAGAAAGGGGGAGCTGGTGGCCTCCCCCTCTGCTGGCGGGGCGTGCGCCAACACGCATTCCGCAAGAACGCTCAAGATCACGGAAGGGGGGTTCACACCTGCGGTCCCACCTCCGGTGCAACCGTGGGCGCACCTGTGCAGACAACGGTGCAGACAACCCTGGGTGCAACCCTCTGCCGACCCCGCCTTCGAAGCCCGTGAGCTTCTCCGGCCTCCTGGACGGGGTGTCCCAGAGAAGTAGTCGGCGGCGCCGCAGCCGCGAGGGACGGCCAAGACAGCAGGTCAGCGCCATTGACTGACTAAGCCCGGCCGTCTGTATGAGGCGCCCTGCACGAAGTCTTGTGCGACGCCTTGGGAAGCGCCCTGCATGGCGCCCTGGCCTCGGGCAAGCCTCCGGCCCCGCCCGGCAAGCCGAAACAACCGCGCGGCAAGCCCTGTCGGACCCTCGGCAAGCCACCCGTGCCGGACGGCTTGTCGACATGAGCGGACGAGCCCAACCGGCACCACAGCCGGTGACTTGCACCACACGCAGTGGCTCAAGCGTTCGCGCGCTGCCGCCCCAGAACCATCAGCCGTACCAGTCCGCGAAGCCCCATTCAATACCCGAGACCGCCTATTTGCCCAGGTCAGAGCTATTGAATGGGGCCTTCTTGATGGTCATGGTGACCATGGTTGCGGAGCTAAGTCCCGCCTCCCGCACAGTGCATGACGCCGCGACGGGAAACCCCTGCGCTCCAGAACCAGGGCCCGCCCGCCGCTGTCCCGGGGACCTGCCCGAGACACAAGCGGTGAAAGCACTTCACGCTCCGCCCGACCGCACGCCCACGACCACTGGAGGATCCGTCCCATGTCCGCCTCGACCAGCACCGACTCCAGCCCCATGCCCCCGGCCGATACCGCGCTCGTCGCCGCCGTCATCGTCCTCGGCGTCCTGTTCCTCGTTGCCATGAGCCTGTTCGCCGCGTACGTGGCCTGGCAGCACCCCGGCGCCGCCGCGCCCATCGGCGTCGCCGCCGGCCTCCTCAGCGCCATCGGCACCGTCGCCGCCGCCGTGATCGCCCTGCTCGTCGCGCTGCGCCGTCGGCAGCGTTGACCAGGGGCGTCGTCACCGCCCGTGGTGGTAGCGACCGTGGTCAAGGAGATTCGCCGCCCGCACGGCCCCTTGTCCGCTACGGCTGGTAGCGGACAAGGGGCCGTGCGGGCGGCATTCAGCCCGCGTCCACCCGTACGCGGGCCAGGGCCACTCCTTTGGGGAGGTGAGTGCCGACATCACTTCCGGGCGCGCCCCCACCAGCGGGCGGGGAGCGCATTCCGTCCCGAGGATGTCGTGCACCCTGTGCCCCGGCACAGGGTGCGTGGCGAAGGCCGGTCGTAGGGGCGCGGTCTGGCTACACGGATCGACAAGCGTGCGATCGCTTATCAGGCCGCGCTCCACCTCGCCGCCGTCCTCATCTGGACGACACGACGCCGCCCGGGGTGTCGGGATCTAGTGGGTTGTGCGCTTGGGGGCCTTGGTCTTGCGGAAGGCCTCCATCCAGGGCTTGAGGGCGGTGCTGGTGCCCTGCTTGACCCACTCCTCCTTGAGGTGTGAGGAGCAGACCGGGTAGTCGCCGTGCCAGTTCCAGAAGCCGCGCTCTTTGTACACGTCGAACCGGTACTGCTTGTAGATCATGCCCGCCCGAACCCGGTACTGGGCCGGCTTGGGCAGCTCGATCTCGGTCCTGTCGGTGATGGTCCGAGTCCAGTTGACCTCGAACCCCAGACCGGCGCTGACCTGCTCGTAGGTCGCGCCGAAGGTGGCGCTGACCTTGCTGGAGACTTCGAGCTTGTACTCGAAGATCTTCTTTCCCGGGCCGGGAATGCTGGCCTGGGCGCCGGGGGTGTCGGGCCATTCGTAGACGGTCTTGACGAACTTCTTGTTCCTGATCTGTACCGCGCCGGTCCAGCAGGGGTTGCTGGCCTTGGACTTCTTCGCCGTTGTGGCGGCACCGGCCGGCGCGACGATGTCGGTCGAGTGTGCGGGCGGCGCGTCGTCGTCGTTGAACAGGTTGGTGGGGCCGACGGCGAGCCCGCCGGCCAGCAGGCCGGTGGCGACGGCGGCCACGGTGGCGATCGCCACCGTGCGGCTCTTTCGGTCTCGTGTGATGTGCACGGTGAAGCTCCCTTGGTGAGCGGATGCAGTGGAGTGGCACGGCGTCAGCGGCGGGACGGGCGTGACGTGGGCCCGGCGGCCTGGTGCTGATCGCTTTGCTGGGCCGCCTCGAGGAGGCGGCGAGGTGCGGCCCGGCAGCGCGTGGTGGCGCCCTATGACTGGGGGCGCCATCTGGCGGGTGCGGGGCGGTGAAAGAAGCGTCGCGGAGCGGTTGAAGGCCGGGCAACGGTTACGGCGGCTGGGACAGTCCGGCCTTGTCCGTGCAGGTCAGATGAGGTGTCCGCTTCTCCTTCGCGTACTGCCGAGAGGGGTTTTCCAGGAGCGGACGCACCCGGACTGTCCCGGACGCCTCAAGATCTGGCGAGACACCCTCAAGCAGAAACAGCCTCCTTCCGGGCCGTGAAATCCCGGCCCCGTGAAGGAGGTTGTGATGGCACAGCAGACCTTGACCCGGCCCGCGCGGCAGGCAGCAGGCCGACCGGAAACGAAGGCGTCGGCCCGGGCACCGCAGCCGGCACAGAACCGGCAGCGAACCTCCGGGGAAGCGACGTCCCCCGGGTCACACCGCCGGCCCCGCACCCGGAAGGCTCGCGGGAACAGCACCGGCCGGGGTCACCGCCGTGGGGCCGTGGTGTTGCTCCTGGCGCTGTTCGTGCTCGCGTGGCTGGCGGGAGCGCTGCTGGCCGTGCACGGTCCGTCAGGCGCCACCGCGGAGCGGCCGCCGCTCACCCTCGCCCCGCAGGCTCCGGCAACACCGAAGCCCACCGGGACCGCACCCATGCCGGAGAGAACGCCGACCCCGGTCAAGGAGAGCCGTAAGCCGGCCCGGACGGGCAAGGCGGCGCCCGCCACGAACGTCACGCTGAGGCCGGGGGACACCCTCTACGCGCTGGCCCTCGCGCACGGCACCACGGTCAAGACACTCCAGGCACTCAACGGCCTGGGCACTTCGACCCTGATCTACGTCGGCGACACCCTGCGTCTGCCGGCCGCTCACGGCGACGCGCCTGCCGCCGCAGCGGGCTCCGCGGGCAAGCACGCCCCGCCAGCGCGGCCCGCACCGTCCCGGACCACCGACGCCACCGGGTCGGCACCGGTGGTCCGGGGCCGCGCCGCGACAGCCATCACCTTCGCCAGGGCGCAATTGGGCAAGCCTTACATCTGGGGCGGCACCGGGCCGCGTGGATACGACTGCTCGGGGCTGGTGATGCGGGCCTGGCAGAAGGCCGGGGTGAGCCTGCCGCGTACGACCTGGGGACAGATCCGGGCCGGCGAGGCGACCACCCGCGCCCGCCTGCTCCCCGGTGACCTCATCCTCTCCTACGGCGGCGGCCATGTCGCGCTCTACATCGGCGACGGCAAGGTCATCCACGCCCCCCGCCCCGGACGCACGATCACCGTCGCACCGCTGCCCCACCCGTCCGACATCGTCGGCTACCGCCACATCACCCGGTGACACAGGAAGAGGGCATAATGCACAAATCCGCACCTCTTCATCCCCGGCGCGCCTGGGTTTCCCTGCCAACTGCCGCTCGCACTAGGCTCCTTGGAGCTTGCGAGCGATCAGGAGGGGATATGGGGACCGGGCCGGATCCAAAGGCCGCGAAGACACCGGCGCAGTTCGTCGCCATGATGCGCCAGCTGCGCAACTGGGCCGACCTCAGCTACCGGCAGCTCGAACGCAGGGCCGCCGACGCCGGCGAGGCCCTGCCCCGGGCGACGCTTGCCGGCGTACTGGCACGGGAGGACCTGCCCCGCGAAGACCTCCTGACCGCCTTCGTCCGCGCCTGCGGGGGCGACGCCGCCGCGATCGACACGTGGCTGGACGCCCGCCGCCACCTGGCGATGAGCGCCGAACCCGCGGCACCCATACCCGACAGCCCCCACGAAGCGGCCACAGCCCCGGCGATCGCGGAACCCGCAAGCGCCGACGGCACCGGTGCGGACACCAGCGCAGGAAGCGACACCGATAACAGCACGCCTCCCAGCCCTGCCGACACCGGCACGAGCCCCACGCACACCGAGAACCAGACCACGAAGGCTGCGACAGCCGCGGCCCTCGATCCCGGCGCGCCGACGCCACTGCCCGAGCCCAGCGACTCCCCCCGCAGCCGGTACCTGCCGATGTCCCTCACCGGAGCCTTGGCCGCGGCAGGTGTACTGCTGCTCGCGTTATGGCCCGACGGAACCACACGCGACACCACCACACCGCCCGACGGCCCCCGCACTACCATCAGCCCCACCGACAGCAAGCCCTCGCCGACCCCGCCCCCCACTTCTCCGTCCGCGCCATCACCGTCCCCTGCCGCACCCTCCGGCACCGGCAAGGCCTCCGCCAAGCCGAACCCAGGGCCAACGACGAAACCCACCAAAACCGCCAGCAAGGCCCCCACCACGCCCGCCCCGGCCGGGATGCCCAAGGCCGGCTGGGTCCGGATGCACCCGGCCAGCTCCTCCAGCCTGTGCATCACCGAAGGCCGCGAACGCAACGGCCGCACCGACCGCGAGATCGCCGTCCAGCGGCCCTGCGCCGAGGCCCCCCAGCCCCGGGTCTACCTCGAATCCCTCGGCAACGGCATCTACCGCATCCAGTGGCACCACCCCGAGTTCGGCCCAGGCTGCCTGGGCGTCGATGAAGCCCTCGTCGAAGGCTCGGAACTGATGTCCCCCGGCGACTGCACCGACGCCCTCGGTCTGCGCTACCGCTTCGAACCCTCCGGCAGCGGCCACCGGCTGCGCCCCCTGGACAGCGACATGTGCATCGGCATCCTCCCGCCCCGCACCAGCGGCGCCGAAACCATCCAGGCCGAATGCACCGGAGCCGACGACCAGGTCTTCCGCTTCAGCACACTCTGAGAGGTCGTTTTCGCCCGTTGTTTCATCCCGTAATGCGGACTTGATCGCGTTATGTCGGGTCGCGCCAGGAGATGGTGGCCTCGCCGGTGAGGCGGCGGGCCATCAGGTCGATCATGGCGAGGTGGACCATGGCTTCGGAGCGGGCGGGAAGGGTCTCGTAGTCGCGGGCGAGGCGCCGGTGGAGCATCAGCCAGCCGTACGTCCGCTCCACCGCCCACCGCTTCGGTATCGGGGTGAATCCCCTGGTCCCGGGTTTGCGGGCGGTGATTTCCATGTCGATGCCCAAGGTGGCGGCATGCTCGACGAGGTGCTGGCGGTAACCGCCGTCGACCCACACCTTGCGGATGCCGGGATGGCCGACGGCGACCTGATCGAGCAGCTGGGTGCCGGCCACGGAATCCTGGACGCTGGCCGCGGTGACCAGCACCGCGAGAAGCAGGCCGAGCGTGTCGGTGACGATGCTCCGCTTGCGGCCGACGATCTTCTTGCCTGCGTCCGTGCCCTGGCTCGCGGCGGGGACGCTGGTGGAGGTCTTCACACTCTGCGCGTCGATCACGCAGGCCGAGGGCTCGGCATTCCGGCCCTCCTTTCGCCTCACCAACTCCCGCAGCACGCCGTTGAGCTAGGCGAACACACCTTCCTTCTGCCACTTCGCGAAGTAGCCGTAGACCGTCTCCCAGGGCGGGAAGTCGTGCGGCAGGTAGCGCCACTGCACCCCCGTGCGGTCCACATAGAGGATCGCGTTCATGATCTCGCGCAGGTCGTGTTCGGGAGGCCGGCCGAAGTCCAGGGCCCGACCGCGGCGCTCGAAGCGCCAGGCCACGAGGACCGGCTCGATCAACTCCCAGCGGGCATCGGACAGATCGCTCGGATAGGCACGACGTTCCGTCATGACTTGGACGTACTGCCGATCGGGGGCGTGCGCCCAGGCGTGTGTTCTGCCGACGGAAGCACGGAACAGATCTGGGCGTCCTGGAATGAGACAGGCGCAAGCCGACTCCAGCCCCAGCGGTCACCCCATCTGCCTCTGCCTGAAGAATCGCCTCTACAGGCTCATACACAACACATCAGTAGGCGGCGCAAACCCGTAGTTAGCACCGCGCGATAGGAGAAAACGACCTCTAAAGTGCGTGTTTTCGAACTTCTCGCAACTGAGTAGGGCGGTTCGTGTGGCTCGCTGACGGGAGGCCATCACGCGCCCATCCGAGGTGCGGGCAGAGCCGATAGGCTCGCGGGATGCCGGACACCGCACTGCTCATCATCGACATGCAGAGTGCCTTGTTGAGCGACGCCTATGACGTAGAAGCTTGCCTGAGCAAGGTCGCCGACCTTGCGGGGCGGGCTCGCTCCGCTGAAGTGCCGGTCATCTATCTGCGGCAACGGCTCCATGACGTGCCCACTAGCCTGGTCGATGTCCATCCCTCGGTGGCCGCCCGGCCAAGGGATGTCCTGCTGGACAAGGACAGCGCGGACTCCTTTCTAGGCACGGGACTCGGTGACCTGCTAGACGAGTGGGCGGTGCGTCGCGTGGTCGTCACCGGCTTCGCCACCGAGTACTGCGTTGACTCCACCAGCCGCAGTGCGCTCTCCGGTGGCTACGACCTTGTATTGGTCGCGGACGGACACACCACACCGGAACGCCCGCCTGGTGCTGCGCTGACGGCAGCTCAGGTCATCGCACACCACAACGCGACGTTCTCAACCATCCAGTACGCGGGGCGCTCAATTACGGTGACACCGGCGGCGCAGATCCGCTTCGATGCCGCGTCGGCGAGTTAAGCAACACATGCCTGTATCACAGAGCGCGGTCACCGATCGTGAACTGCCCGCGCGTCTGCTGTTCGACCACATCCCGCAGCTCGGCAACGATTTGAAAACACGCACTAACGGTTGACGAGCCTTCCGGAAGGCCGCCCGCGAGCTGCCGCCGGTCCTTCAGCCGTCGTCGTCGTGGCCGGCCGTCAGTATGTCCATCAAGGCGTCGGCGGACATTCCCGCCCACTGGGCGACCTCTTCCAGGGGTATCCCGGCGTTCGCGGCCGCCAGGGCGGTTCGCTTCCAGGCGTTCTCGATGAGGGCGGAGCTGTGGCGGAGGTTGCGCAGGAGCTGCCGGGCGACGTCGGCGGTGGGTCCGGTCTGTGCTCCGCGCAGCTGGAGCAGCTGTTCCTCGGCGCTCTCGATCGTCCGGGTGATCAGCGTGCGCTGTTCGGCGGGCACCGCCGCCCGCCACATCCTGCCTGAGCCGGGCGCCTTCTTCTCCTTGCCCAGCACCCGCAGCTGGCCGGCCATGGTCGCGCTCTGGTGTTCCCGACGCAGCCACCACGGGTCGTTGTCGTATCCGGGCGGCCCGCCGGCCCCGCGGCGCAGGCGGATGACGCTGCCCATCCAGGAGATCAGCGGGCCGCCGTGGTCGGCCGCGGCCAATGGCCCCAGCCACGGCCGGCCGACCCGCTCACCGAGCGGGCGGCGGAACATCCCGTCGGCGGGAAGCGCCCGCGGCCGCCCGGCACCGCTGTCTATCCACACCAGATGGGCCATGGCAGGGTCCAGCAGTGCGTCGGCGACGGTCACCACCTCGGGGAAGACGACCGTGTCCCGGCCCACGATCCGCCACCGCCCCAGATCATCTCCGGCGTTGCCGCCCGCGACCTGGTGCAGCCGCCGTGGCCAGACGGTCGCCGCTCCCAGTGCAGGGCCTGTTCCCACCACCGCATGCGCCAGCGCGAACACCCGCTCCGGCTCGACTCCGGCCCGTACCGCCCGCCGCGCCACCTCCGTCCACCGCCGCTGCGCCGCGACCACCTCCGGCACGCCGCGCAGATCGAGATGCTCCAGCACCTGGTCGGCGTCCGCGTCCAGCAGCCATCGCCCGTGCCGGACACACACCCGCTCCCATCGTGGCGCGTACCGCACCACCCGCACGGCCGTCCCTGTGCGCCGGGCCGCGCATAGGCGGCAGCCGAATGCCACCGGACCGGCGACCGCGCCGCCGGTCCGCCACGCCGCCGCCGGCTCCCCGTTCTTTCCGGCCGACAGCTTGGCGTCCTCCTGTCCCCAGGACGGCAACGCCCGCGCCAGGACGTCTTCCTCGACGCCGCACCGGCCTGCCAGGAGCTGCCGTCCGGCCGCATTCAGCAGTACCTCGGCGTCGGCCCGCGCGCCCCCGCCGTCGTGCCCCGGCGGGTAGTTGCGCCACTGCCAGTACGACCGCAACGCCTTCGCCTCCATCCCCTAACGGCTCGCGATGCGGCAGATCAGCGACGACGTCGTCTCCCCCTGCAGGGGAGCTGTCCGCAGGAGGCCGGGGTGATGGGTCACTCCACCACGGTCTCGTGTCCGCCGTCCCTGCGGGCGCTTTTCTCAGCGGATGCCCAGCGGTTCCACGAGACCTGCTGTGGAGAGCTGATCCCTTTTCGCATGCTTCCTCTCGGCTCCTTAGCCAAGCCGGGGGTCACCCGAAAGCACCGGCAGACTGGTTCCCTACTCCACACCAGCCGCGGCCGCAAGGCCCCCGGTGCCGCGAGGACGGGACACCGGCAGGACTCCAGCATCGCACCTACCGCAAACGCGTACGCAATTCGTACGGCAACCGTACGCGCTTCGTACGCTTCATGGGCTAGGGTGTTACTCAGGAGGTTCCATGTCTGAGTTGTTCGACGCGGTCGATGCGTTGGTTGCGTCCCGGTCGGTGTTGCCGCCGCCTGCGGAACGCAGGCGGTTGCGTCAGGCCCACGGGCTGACGCTGGACGAGGTGGCCGCCGCGCTGAAGGTGCGGCGGGCGACGGTCGGCGGCTGGGAGGCCGGTAGGACCGAGCCGCGGCCGCCGGAGCGTGACGCCTACGCCAGGCTCTTGGACAAGCTCGCGGAGCTGTACCCCGCCGACCCCAACGTCACGGCGCCCGTGGAGGGCACGGCCGCTGCGGAGGCGTTCTCGAGCGCTCCCGCCCCGGCTCCGCAGGCGCAGGCTGTGCCCACAGACGCGGCGCCGGTCTCCGAGGCTGGGGCCATGACCGCGACCGAGCACACCCAGACCTCTGCCTCCGTCGCCCCAGCTCCGGTGGCTGCGCCCAGTCCGGCTCGCACCGCCAGGCCGATGTCGTCGGCGTCGCGTCGGCCGGCCGCGAGGAAGGCCGCCCCGGCGAACACCCCGGCCGGTGGCACGGACCCGCGGTTCGCCAATGGTCCGCTGGCGGTCGTCGATGTCGACGTCGACGACCAGGCGTATGCGTATTGCCCCGGCGGTCTGGTCCTGGACGTGCCCGCGAAGTCGATCCCGGCCCTGGTGGAGTGGACGCTGAAGGAGGCGAAGCTCGGGGCGCCGAAGCTGTCCGGCCCAGGCAAGGACGCCGACCCGCTGCTGGTGCTCACCGAGGCCGCGCTGGAGCGCTACGGTCTCCCGGTCGCCCTTACCGAGGAGGAGCGGCTCGCCGGGCGGATCCCTGAGGGCCACAAGGTCATCAAGCATCTGGTGCGTGCGGAGTGGAAGCTGACGAAGCGGGGGTTCGGGCCGTGGGCGCGGATCTACCGCCCGGCCACGGGTTCGGAGCGTGCCTGTGTGCAGCTGTGCATTCCGTCGTGGAACGCGCTGGACTCCCGGCACTGGGGCGAGGCCGCCCAGCTTCCGCCGGCGGAGCTTGCCCGGGTTTTGGGTGTGTACGCGTCCCGGGTGATGACGCCGCGCGGCTCCACCGCCGTCACCGGCCTGGAGCTGATGACCGCGCTGCACCCGCCGACCCGTGCCTCCGAGCCCGATGCCGACGGGCGCAGACACTCCGAGCACAATCCCGGCTCGCTGGGCAAGGACCCGGTGGACTGCGCGCCGTGCGAGGCCCCCGACGGTCACCCGCTCCTGGCGGACCTGCCGCGCTTCCACGTCCGTGGCCCCGGGGAGAAACTGTTCGAGGAGGCGTACGACTGGGCGCGGCCGATGACGGATGCCGAGTGCACCCTGCGGCACCTGGTCGGCATCGACGTGAACATGGCCTTTGCGGCGGGCGCCAACGGTCTGGTCGTCGGCCTCGGTGCGCCGACGCACGTCACGCAGCCGGTGTTCGATGCGAAGCTGCCCGGCTCGTGGCTGGTGGACCTGTCGCACGTCGACCTGTCGCGGGTGAAGGTCGGCAAGGACAAGTGGGCGGACCTGGACGGGAGTCTGCTGCCCAGCCCGTTCACGCCCAAGGGCGAGCGCCCCGACGGCCCGGCCTGGTACGCCACGCCCACCGTTGCCTACGCGGTGGAGCTCGGCTACGACGTCGCACCCATCGAGGCGTACGTCCGCTACGACAACGGCCGCTACCTGGACGGCTGGTACCAGCGGCTCCGTGACGCCTTCCTCGCCACCATGGCCGACCTCGGCGTGCACGCGGACATGGAGCCGGCCGACTTCCTCGCCGCGATGGACGGCTACCGCGACCGTGACCCGGAGCTGGCGATCGTCGTGTCGGCGGTCAAGGCGACGGTGAAGGGCGGCCTGGGCAAGCTGCGCGAGCGCCCGCGCGGTGAGGGCTGGAAGCCCGGTCAGCCGTGGCGTGCCCTGTCCCGTCCGACGTGGCGGCCGGACATCCGGGCGGCGGTCATCTCCCGTACGCGGATCAACCTGCACCGCAAGATCGTCAAGCATGCGGCGTTCACCGGCCAGTACCCGGTCGCGATCCTGTCCGACTGCGTCGTCTACGCGGCCGACGGAACGTCGCCGCTGGACTTCCTGCCCTACCGGGACGGCAAGCCGCTGCCGGGCGGCTTCAAGCTCGGCATCAACCCGGGCCTGGTCAAGCACGAGGGCACCCAGAGTGTCCTGTGGGGCGAGGAGGTCCGCGAGCGGTTCAACGCCCCGGAGCTCAACCTCGCCCGGTACATCAAGGACGGGCAGGTCACGGACAAGGACAGCGGGGAGTAGCAGGAGATGAGCATGTTCGGGGACGGCCTGGACCAGGCGGTGCAGAAGGCGTTCACCCGCCCGGCACCCAAGAACGCGCCGGCGCAGATGCGGTACCTGGTCAAGCAGCTCAAGGGCACCAAGGCCGTCGCCCAGATGCTGCGCATCTCGCAGCGCACCGTCGAGCGGTACGTGAAGGACCAGATCAAAAAGCCCCGCCCGGACCTCGCCGCGCGCCTGGAGCGGGAGGTGAAGGCCCGGTGGCAGCCGCAGATCCGTGCCAAGGCCCGCCAGAAGGCGGCGACGACCGGCGGCATCGTCATCGACACCCGCGCCCGCCTCGGCTACACCGCCCCGATCGGGTCGACGGACCAGGACCGCATCCGCCACCTGACCGTCGCCCTGCCCCCGCAGTACGCGGCCCGCCTCTTCGAGGCCCAGGAGCAGGGCGCCACCGAGCAGCGCCTGAAGGAGCTCACCGCTGAGGCACTCAAGGAGGTGTACTTCCAGGACGGCGGCCGCCGCGCCGGCCAGCTGGAGGAGGTGCGCTTCACGGACATCGAGCACCTCGAGTTCGACCTGTAGATCTCGAGCAACCGCGAGCCCCGTCGTCGACAGCATCATGTTCCTGCGGGCCGCGGCCTGTTTCGCCCGGCTCGTATCCGGCGAGGACCAGGAACTGTTCGCCACGCCAGGCAACTGTGCCCTCGTGGCGGAGACGGCCAGGCTGCGCCCGCCCCAGCCGCACGCGGCCTGCGGCCAAGGCCTGCGTGACAGCTACGAGTGACGGTCGCTGGCTGATGGCGGCCGCGGGCGTCTCATGCGAAGTCAGCTGACGTCGAGAGCCCTGTCCTCTCGCCCGACGATGACGGCCAGGACGACCTGAAGCGTAAGTTTCGGGAGGCCCTGGCGCGCAAGCGCGGTATGCAGACGGCCGCCGCCGACATCGCCGCGAACACCGACGCATCAAAGGTCCGCGGCGCGCACGGCCCGGCTGCGGACCGGCCCGTGCTGCCGCGCCCCAGGTGCTTCAGCGTGCCGGGGTAGGACGCGGTGACCTGCTCGCCGTCCAGAAACACCAGTTCCGTGTCCATCCCGGCTGGCGGGGTGGACTCCGCCGAATGCCACCGCACCTCGACATCCTGATGCTCCCGGGCAAGAAACCAAGGCCCGGTGACCGTCATCTTCTCCACCGCCGGGCGCGGCAGCACCGGCAGGACTCCAGCATCAACATCTACCCGCATTTCGTACGCAATATGTACGGCAACCGTACGCTATCCGTACGTTTCATGGTCACGGTGTGGGAGGTGTTCCATGTCCGAGTCGATGCGGTGGTTGCGTCCCGGTCTGCGCTGCCGCCGCCAGCGGAACCAAGCGGTCACCGCTGGCGCGGCCCGGCTGCTTTGTCGGAAGGCGTCGTCACGGCCCCACAACTAGCCAGCCCCCGCCCTAGCCCGGGGCTCCTAGGCTCTCGGCAGGACGATGACACCGGCTGAACTTGATCAGGGCATTCGAATGAGAACGACGGGAACACACACTCCATGCCGAACTCCGATGACGAAGCGCAGACGTCCCACACACCGGGATCCCAGCCGAGCGTCCACCCGGGTTCCGACGAACCGCAGACGATCACGGCGCCGACACCGCCCGTCGCGTGGAGCAGTGGCGCTCCGGACCAAGCCGACCTGGCCGACGAAGAGGAGGAGTCGGAACGGCCCCGCACTCACGAAGAATCGAAGACTACGCCCCCAGAGCGACTGAGCCCCCACTGGGGATGCGCTGGAAACGGCGTGTGTTGGGGCGAGGTCAGCGCCCTGCGGGTGCGGCGCCGGCCAGCGGCTGAGACCGAGGAAGTCGACCCATGCCAAGGTGTGACGGCGGGCCGTCGTGATCAGGCGGTCCCGTGCATGGTCATGTCCAGCGCATGCCGATGGTGGAGAGCTGTTCGACGCGCTCGGGCGTGAGCGTCGCGGCTCTGGATCTCTGGTTGCTGATCCATGCCCCCAGCTTCACCTCCCGGACCTCTTGGTCTTCGTGGTTATCGCCGTCTCCGGCGCCACCGCCGATGATCTGTTCGATGTGCTTGCGGGATACGCGAAGGTGTCCTTCGCGCTCGAAGAACTGTCGGGCTGCAGCGAGGTTGAGGGCCCATTTGTCGGCCTGGCTGCGCCGCGGCTTGGGCTTCTCGTCCTCGGCGGCGGGCTCGATCCCGAGGACCTGCTCGCACAGCCACTGCTGGGCGCCTGTGAGTTTGTCCCAGCCGAGGCAGACGGAGCGTACCCATCGTCCGAGGTCTTCGCCCTGGCGCACAACGTCTCCCGGCAACATAGGCAGCGTGCCGCCGGCGTCGAGGTGCTGTCGGGTGAGGTGGAAGCAGCGTTGCCATTCCACTGGCCAGGTGGGGCACCAGGACGGGTCGATGTCCTCGAGCTGCTCGCGCCGTTCTTCCGGCAGCGCGCCGGCCGACGACTGGACTGGCAGGCCGTCGGCACGTCGCTGTTCGATCTCGGTGGCCTTTCGGGCGGCGGCGCGCGCGTTCTTCAGCCAGATGCCCACTCGGTATCCCTGGTAGGTGGCGTCCAGCGGTGCCAGGAGGTGGCCTGCTTCGGCGGCCCAGCCGCGGGCTGCGGCCAGTCCGTCCTCCCATGCGACGTCGTAGTGCGACCAGACCATACCCAGCCGCTCCAGCTGTTCTACGCGGTCCTGATCCATGTCCCCGCGGGCGTAGAACCTTCGGGCGTCGGCGATCCATTGACCCAGTGGAAAGGCGGCGAGCGCGGCCGGCCACCCCTCGGCTTCCGCCTCCCGGCCCTCGGGCACGCGGTACGTGAACGGGACCTTCAGGTCGCCGTGTTCGCGGGCGTAGATGACGGAGGCCTCCACGCCGCGCCGCCAGTGCTGGTGTTCTGGGTTGAGGACGCGGAGGTTGATGAACGCTGCCAGCTGTGCCGGGTCGCGCGGCGTGGAGAACTTCAGCAGCTCCCGAGCTGGCACCGAGAGCCGGTCGCTTCGGTCGCTCTCGGCTTCCTCACCTTCCACCCCGCTGCGGCTCTGCACACCCCTGACACAGCTCTGCGCCTGCGGCTCAGCCAATGCCTCCACGATGCGGGTGTCGTGTGCCCTGAGCGCTTCCAAAAGCCTGGCCAGTCCGCCGTAGGCCCGGCTGGTGAGCATGTTGTCGGCGCTCTCTCCGGGGCCGAGGAGGACGGGTACGACCAGCGACGCCGTTTTGCCCTCGCCGGGCTGCATCCGCAGCGCCCGGCCGACGGCTTGTACGAGGTCGGGCATGGAGCCGCGTACGTCGGCGAAGTACACCGAGTCACAGTGGGATGTATCGATGCCTTCGCCGAGCACGCGAACGGACCCAAGAAACGTCTTCTCCACGACGGTGCCGTCAGCAGCGATTCCCTTGGAGAACTCGTCGAGGACGCGGCGCCGGTGGAGGGGCTTGTGGTCGCCGCACAGCCAGTTGGCCCAGACCATCCGCGGGTACAGCTCCGGGTCGGCGTCGTGCAGTCGCTTGGCGACGTGGGGGAGGCCGGCCGCGAACGCTTCGGCCTCCTTCACCAGGTGGTGGAAGACGAGGGTGCGCCGGAAGCCCTCTTCCGCAGAGGCTTTCACCAGGGCGGTCTGCAGGGCGGCGAGCCGCGCCCCGCGTACCTGCTCGGAGCGGGCGTCCTCGCCCAGGAGTTGTGCGGCTTGGAGCTGGGTGTCGGTGATGTCCAGGCACACCACCTGGTAGGGAGCACAGATTCCCCTGTCGATGGCCGCCGAGAGCGTCAACGTGAACGCCCTGCTGCCGAACAGTGAGCTGGGGTCGTCATCCATCGACGCCACCAGTTCACCCGGCGCGCCCTGCTCGGAGTCCTCATCCAGCTGCCACAGCCGGGGAGTGGCGGTCATGTAGAGGCGGCGCAGGGCGGGGATGCGCGTGTTGTCGTGGACGACCGCCCACGGCCGGCCGATCCTGCCCGAAACCCTGTGCGCCTCGTCCACGACGATCAGCGACCACCCCGGAAGGCCGGCGGCGTGCGCGCGTTCCAGCGTGCCCAGCCCGAGCGAGGCGTACGTGGCGAACACGGTGACCTTGTCCAGGTGGCGAGTCCACTCCACCAGCTCGTCGACGTCTGTGGTGTTGGGGAAGGACACCTCCTGACCGCGCAGGGACGAGACGCCGATCATCGGGCCTGTACGGCCCCCTTCGCGCCACGCGGCCTCGGTCTGGGCGAGCAGGTCCAGCGAAGGAACGAGGACCAGCACCCGGCCCGCACGGAGCTCCTCCGCGCTGCGGGTGGCGACGAGGGTCTTCCCGGTTCCGGTCGCCATGATCACCTGAGTCCGCAGCCCCCGCTCCGGCATAGTAGATCTTGCAGGCAATTCGAGTGCCCGGAGAACCGCGTCCACGGCTTCTCGCTGGTGAGGACGGAGTTCCTTCACAGCCATTCCGATCTGCCCTTTTCTACAGGCTGGACGAAAAATCCCACACGCCAAAGGCCAACAACCAGCATGCCACCGCCATGCGAGGGGGCACAGCGCCCCACGAAGACACCGCAATCACACCTCTGCTCCGGGACACAGACGATCACCTTGCAGCGCCACACAGATCCCACAAGCCAGTAGCCATTGAAATCCAGAGTCTATCGCAAACTCAAAATGAAGCAGATGCCTAGACGAGTCAACACCGATGCCATGGGTACTCGGCATCCGCCACTGTCCACCCTGTCCCTGGAGAGCCATGACACACAAGACTGAAAACAGCGAGGGAAACCGGTTCTGCAAGGCATGCGGCACGCCGGCCGAAGACGGGAAACTGTGCAATCACTGCGGCGCCGTTCTGGACCTCCCTGACGACGCAGGGCTGATCGAAGACGAAGGGGCAGCGGTACGACGCGACTTCGAAGGACGCACCGAACAGCAACAGCAAAAGTGATCGAAACAGCAGGAACGAACCCAATCCGCTGAGCAGCGTGCACTGGGGTACACGGGCCGGCACGGCATCCACAACTGATCGCGTCATGTCCTTGCGAGCCGTGCGGCAGCTGCGCCGGGTCCGCGCCTTCTACGCGGGGGGCGTCCTGCTGTGGGCGGCATCGACCGCCTGGACGGGCTGGCAGTTGCCCGGCAGCCGGTAGATGCGGGTGTCCGCCCTCCTCCTGGCCGCCTTCAGCGGCCTCCCTGTGGCTGCAGCGTCTCCAGGCCGCAGGCTCGCGACGTCCCGCGCACCACGCCGCATCACTGAGGGCGACTACACCACGTCACGCGCACGCCTGACCCGCCGCCGGCAAGGCAGCACCACCCGCCGACCCGGGTCTCACCGTGTTCTGCGCCTCTTCGCGGGCTTGGTTCAGGTCGTTGCCCTCAACTGCTCTGGCGGATAAATAGCCCTCGCAGTGTGGCTGGATGAAGGGCCCTGGCAGGACCGAACCCTCTGAGTATCTCTGAAGCCGGTGGGGCCGTCTGTTTTCGGCCCTCTCCCAAGGGCCGGGAGGCAAGGGGAGGGCAGGGGGTAGGCGGATAGTCATGGATGGCACACGACTCCGACAGGATGATCAGAACTCACAGGCAACCCGTGCCCGAGGAACGATGCGGATCTGGCGGTGGGCCAGGTGGGCGGCACTTGTTCTCGCGGCTAGCTGGGCGGTCAGCTGGGTCGTCAATCTCTTCCAGGGTGAAGGGGGACGGGACCTGTGGTGGCCTGTGGTCAGTACCGTCATCTGGACAGGGGTGACCGTGAACGGCTTTATGACCTACCGCCGGATCAAGACAACGACCCTGCCGGCCATCACCGGCCGCCCGTCTGCCTGACCACCTCGGCCAGCCCGCTCCCTTGTGCTGCTTCCGGGTAGATGAGCACCGAACAGTGACGCGGTCGTGCGGAAGACGAGGGGGACGGCGATGGAAGCGGCCAAGTGGTCGGTGGACCGCGAACGCTTGACCCAGTGGGTTCCTGAGGGCGAGCGGATGACAGCCGGCTGTGCGGTGACATATGGACGCACGCTGTGGGGCCTGATCCCACGACGCGCTTCGCTTCTGTTGACCGACCGCCGGGTACGAGTACTACGCCACCGAGGCAATGACCTCCGGTACGCCATACGCGGTGTCTGGTTCGAGATGATGCGCGGCGAGGCCGTGGCGGTCTGCAGGAACCCGCAGGTGCGGGTGGAGTTCGACAAAGGACAGGAAATCGAACTGCGCCGGCACGAGGGTGGGGTGGAGCGCCTGCTGATCAGTCAATGGGACGCGGTGCATGCCGAGGCTCTGTATGCGGCGTTCCCTCCCGAGAGCAGCGACCCGCGGTGACGTGACAGCACCCCTCCCCTCTTTGCTGCTGCCCGGGCCGAAGGCCCGTTGCCGGCACCGCGCAGCGGAGCCGGCGCCGTGGCGCGTAGCGCCCTCAGAGGGCTGGAGCGCAGCGGAAGCCACCTGCGGGGCCGCAGGCCCCGCAGTCCTGGGAGCGCAGCGGACGGGACGTCACCCACCTTGCGCAGCAAGGTGGGTGAGCGGGGATGCGCAGCATCCCGCCAGCGCTCACGCGGAGCGGGAGCGCAACCCCCGCGCGCAGCGCGGGGGTTCGCTTGCATATCGCGCAGCGATATGGTACCCGCTCCGCGGGAGATCGGA
>NZ_JBVIAY010000031.1:0-67122 GCF_055573695.1 Streptomyces sp. NPDC030143 | reverse complement strand
GGCTGCACACCTACAATCACCACCGCGGACACACCGCGCTGAAGGGCCAGCCACCCGCCAGCCGCGTCCCCAACCTCTCAGGGCAGTACACCTAGCGCGGCGCCATCCGCAGGGCGCCGTCCATGCGGATCGTCTCGCCGTTGAGGTAGTCGTGGTCCACGATCGCGAGGGCGAGCTTCGCGTACTCCTCCGGCTGGGCGAGACGGCGTGGGAAGGGCACACCGGCGGCGAGCGCGGTGCGGAACTCCTCCGACACCGTGGCCAGCATCGGCGTCTCCACGATGCCCGGCGCGATGGTGCACACCCGGATGCCGTACTGGGCGAGGTCGCGGGCGGCGGGCAGGGTCAGGCCGACGACGCCGCCCTTTGAGGACGCGTAGGCAGCCTGGCCGATCTGGCCGTCGTAGGCGGCGATCGACGCGGTGTTGACGATGACGCCCCGCTGCCCGTGGCCGTCGGCCTCGGTCTCGGCGATGGCCTCGGAGGCGAGCGCGAGCACGTTGAAGGTGCCGACCAGGTTGATCTGGATCACCTTGGCGTACAGCGCGAGGTCGTGCACCCCTTTCTTGCCGAGGATCCGCATCGACGGGCCGATGCCGGCGCAGTTGACGACCGTGCGCAGCGGGACGTCCCCGCCCGCCGCGACGGCGACGGCGGCCCGCACCTGCTCGGGGTCGGTGACGTCGGCGGGGACGTAGGTGACGCCGGCGACCTCGGGGGCCCGGTCGATGCCGTCCTTGAGGTCGAGGGCGAAGACCCGCGCGCCGCGTTCGGCGAGGGCCTTCGCGGTGGCCGCGCCGAGGCCGGACGCACCGCCGGTGACGAGGGCGGCGGTGTTCTCGAGCTGCATCATCACTCCTTGCCGAGAACGGTGAGCACACCGCCCTCGTTCCGGTCCAGCGCACGGGAAATGATCATGCGCTGGATCTGGTTGGTTCCTTCGAAGATCTGCATGACCTTCGCCTCGCGCATGTAGCGCTCGACGGGGAAGTCGCGCGTGTATCCGTACCCGCCGAGGACCTGCACGGCGTCCGTGGTCACCTTCATGGCGTTGTCGGTGGCCACGAGCTTGGCGATGGACGCCTCTCGGGTGAAGTTCAGGCCGAGGTCCTTCAGCCGGGCCGCGGACAGCGCGGTGGCGCGTGCGGACTCGATCGCGGCGCCCATGTCGGCGAGGACGAACGCCAGCCCCTGGTGCTCGATGATCGGCTTGCCGAAGGTCTCGCGCTCTCGGGCGTAGCGCACGGCGTGGTCCAGGGCGCCCTGGGCGAGGCCGGTGGCGACGGCGGCGATGCCGAGGCGGCCGCAGTCCAGGGACGCGAGCGCGATCTTCAAGCCCTGCCCCTCCTCCCCGATCCGCCGCTCCACGGGCACCCGGACGTCGTCGAACCGCATGGTCGCGGTCGCCGACCCGGTGAGTCCCATCTTGCGCTCCGGCGGGTCGGCGCTCAGCCCCGGGGTGTCCGCGGGGACGAGGAAGCAGGAGATGCCATGGGTGCGGTCCTCGGAGGTGCGGGCCATGACGGTGTAGAAGTCGGCGTACCCGCCGTGCGTGGTCCACGCCTTGGCGCCGGTGAGGACGTAGGTGTCCCCGTCGCGGACCGCGCGGGTGCGCATGGCCGCCGGGTCGGAGCCGGCGTGCGGTTCGGACAGGCAGTAGGCGCCCAGGAGCTCGCCGCCCAGCATGTCCGGCAGCCACCTGCGCCGCTGCTCCTCGGTGCCGAAGCGGGCGAGCGGGAAGCAGGACAGGGCGTGCACCGAGATGCCCACGGCGACGCTCGACCAGACCGCCGCGACCTCCTCCAGCACCTGGAGGTACACCTCGTACGGCTGCGCCGCCCCGCCGTGCTCCTCGGCGAAGGGCAGCCCGAGCAGCCCGCTGCGGCCGAGGGTGCGGAAGACGTCCCGGGGGAACGCGCCGTCCGCCTCCGCCTCGGCGACGCGGGGGGCGAGCTCCTTCACGGCGAAGGTGCGCGTGAGCTGGACGAGGTCGACGGCTTCCTCGGTCGGCAGGGCGCGAGTGGCAGGCACGGCAACCTCCACGGGGGTGGCACGGAGTGATACTGGAAGGTGTACGAACGTATCATTCACAGTACGGCACCCGGGCGCGATACCGCACCCCCATGCCGAGGGAGGCGGAACGGGGGGCGCGGAGGGGGCGCATGCGGGGCACCCGGGCAGGAGCGCGCGGACGTGCGGAGGGGGCGCGCGGACGCGCAGGAATCAGGACGAGACGGCGTGCACGATGAGCGAGGCGAGCTGCTCGTACGCCTCGGCGTCGGTCAGCCCGGTGCGGGTCTTCAGCTCGCCCTGCTGGATCTGGCGCATGGTCGCGGCGGCGACCTCGCCGACGAAGGCGGTGTGCACCTCCCGGAAGGCACCGTCCGAGACACCCTCCGCGATCAGCCGGCGCACCCGCTCCGCCGCCATGCGCGTGTTGGCCTCGTACACTTCGCGGGCGGGCGGGAACTCGGCCACGTCGTCGAGGAACCGCCGGGAGAGCGGGCGCAGCTGTTCGGCGACGGCTGTCAGGTAGACGCGCACCCGGTCCGAGGGGTCGTCGGTCTGCGCCACGCGCTTCTCGACGGCTTCGGTCGCGCCCCGGAAGTAGTGCTTGACCGCCTCCACCACGAGCCCCTGCTTGCTGCGGGCCAGCTGGTACAGCGTCGTCTTGGAGCAGCGCAGCCGTTCGGCGAGGTCGTCGAGGGTGAGGGCCGAGAACCCCTCCGCCGTCAGCAGCGCGACGAGTCGTTCCAGCAGATCGGCCTGTCGGGCGGTGCGGCGGGTGGACGGCATGATCCCAGCCTATCCGCGCCGTGCGCCGCCCACGCCGCCCCCTGCCACCGGTGCACTGAGGGATTCTTGCACCATGAGCGCCTGACCGGGCCGGGCGGCCCGGGCGGGCACAGCGCAAGGACCCCTCAGTGCACCGTGTCCAGCCGCTCCCGCTGGCCCTGCGTCAGCTCCAGGTCCACGGCGGCGAGGGCCTCCTCCAGTTGCGCCACCGAGGAGGCGCCGACGAGCGGGAGGACCGGCGGTTCCCCGCCGAGCTGCCAGGCCAGCACGACCTGGTTGACGGTGGCACCGGTCTCCGCGGCCACGTCCCGCAGCACGGCGAGCCGGGCGGGCGTGCCCGGGTGGTCGTAGTCCGGCGGCAGCCTCTTGGCCGGGTCGGTGTAGGCGCCCTTGAGCAGCGGCGAGTAGGCGACCAGGGTCAGGCCGGGCTCCGCCCGCAGGTAGCCGAGGAGCTCGGGGCCGGCGTGCCCGAGGCTGCCGTCCGGGAACAGTGCGTCGGGTATGTCGTTGCGCGGGCGCAGATGGCTGTGCTGGTACTGGAGCACCTCGTAGCCGGCCAGGCCGGCCGCCGCGGCGAGGGCCCGGGCCCGCTCCACCCGCCAGACGGCCTGGTTGCTCACCCCGAGCAGTCCGACCGCGCCCTCGCCGACGAGCGCGGCGAACGCCTCGACGGTCTCGCGCTGCGGGACGGTGTGGTCGTCGATGTGGGCGTAGAGCAGGTCGAGCCGCTGCATGCCGAGCCGTTCCCCGCTGCGTTCGGCCGCCTCCCGGATCACCGCGGCCGACAGCCCCTCGGCGTTGTCCGTGTAACCGGTGCCGGGCGCCAGCGGCCGGGCGCCGAGCTTCGTGGCGATGACGATCTCGTCGCCGACGCCCCGGCTGCGCCGCCACCGGCCGAGCAGTTCCTCGCTCTGGCCGCCCTGCCCGCCGTCCACCCAGAACGCGTAGTTGTCGGACGTGTCGACGAAGTTCCCGCCCGCCTCCACGTAGCGGTCGAGGATCGCGAAGGACGTCTCCTCGTCCGTCGCCGACCCGAACAGCATCGCGCCGAGCGCGATCACGCTGACCTCCCGGCGGGTCCCCGGGTCGGTGCCCAGGGTGCGGTACTTCATGGCCGTCATGGTGTGTCCTCCCGTTCGGCCGGAACCTTCCGGCGGAGGAGGAGTCTGGCCGTTGAAGCGCAC
This sequence comes from Streptomyces sp. NPDC030143, assembly GCF_055573695.1. NCBI lineage: Bacteria > Bacillati > Actinomycetota > Actinomycetes > Kitasatosporales > Streptomycetaceae > Streptomyces > Streptomyces sp. NPDC030143. The sequence goes on along the minus strand of NZ_JBVIAY010000031.1, from coordinate 63,142 downwards.
TTCAACGCAAGGGCGGCGCGGAGCTCCGGGACCGCGGAAATGACAGGCCGCCTCTCCGGCCGCCATCGGCGACGGAAGAAGTCCTCGCGCAGCCGCGGCATCCCGATCCGCACGCGCCGCACAAAGCCGCCCCGGTGCCGCCCGGTCCTGCTCGAGCGCCCCCGGCCATGACGTCAAATCAGGGTCCGACACGACGCACGTACACGGGCTTCTCCCCCGGGCGCCGGTCGCACGGCGACGCGCGTGACGGCCGACGTGCCCCGTCACGCGCCGGGAACAGCTGCTTCTCCCGCGTCCAGGACCAGCACCGCGACGTGCAGGGACGTGCGCCGCAGACCTGATTCCAGGTCGCAGCCGAGGAGCCGCTCGATGGTGTGCAGGCGCTGGTAGTACGCCTGCCGGGACATGCCGGCCTGTTTCGCCGCGACCGACTTGTTCCCGGCCGCCGCCAGATAGGCGCGCAGTGCCGGGAGCAGATCGCCGCCGTTGCGGCCGTCGTGCTCGATGAGGCGGGTCAGTTGCCGTTCCGCGTACCGCTGAAGACGGGTGTCCTCCCGAAGGACGCCCAGCAACTCCGGCAGCCGGACGTCGGCGGGGACGTAGAACCACCGCTCCGGTGAGGCCGGTGTGATGGCCTCGGCCGTCTGCTCCGCCTCCTGCCACGACAGGGCGATCCCGCCGAGGTCGGTCACCCCGGGGCCGACGGCGACGACTGCCCGCGGTCCGAGCTCCTCCCGGGTCAGGCGGCCGATCCGCTCGGCGACCGGCTGCCAGGCGCTCGCCTGTGCCAGAGCCACGAGTACGCCGATGCGGCCGGGGGCCGTCTCGCCGACCAGGGCGCGGATACCGGTGTGCGCCAGCGCCTTCGCGATCCGTTCGTCGAGGTGCTCGCCCTCGGTGCCGGTGTACGGGTGGCGGATGACCACGGCGAAGAGGCGGTGCCCGAGGGTGGGCAGTCCTAGTGCCTCGGCGCGGGCGCGGGCGTCCGCGGGGGAGCGGAAACGCCGTTCGTACAGGTCTCGCAGTACGGAGCGGTGGGCCCGGCGCTCCCACCGGGCCTGCCCCGCCAGGCGCGCCATGGTCAGCGCGACCGCCGCACGCTCCAGCACCAGGACGTGTTCCGGGTCGGGCTCGGCGCTCAGCCGGTCCTCCAGCAGGACCAACCGCCCCCATGGGCCGTCGTGGTCCTGCACCCGCGCGATCAGCCACCCCTCCGGGCCGCTCGGCGTGATCCTCTCCGGCGTCGGGGCGGCCCGTGAACGCCGCGACCAGGCCGACACCACCGGCTCGTACGGTCGGCCGAGCAGCTCGCAGATCAGGACCCGGTGGGTGAGATCCTCCAGCACCACGGGGGCTCCGGTGAGCTCCGCGGTGGTGTGCACCAGTTCCTCGGGATCCGCGCCCCGCAACGTCAGGGCGGTGAAGATGTCCTGAATGTCCCTCCCGCGGCGCAGCAGGGCCCCCTGGGCGTCGAGGATGAGCGCGTGCACCGTCTGCGTGACGTCGATGAACCGGACGCCACGGGCCAGCTCGACCAGCGGCACGTCACGGGCGCGGCACGCCGCCACCAGCTCATGGGGCACCTTCTGGTACCGGTAACCGAGCTCCACGATCAGGCCGGCCGCGCCGACGTCCGCGAGTTGGTCGACGTAGCCGCGCAGCTCGGAGGCGTCCTCGGGATGCGGCATGCCGGTGGTCAGCACCAGCTCGCCGCCCTCCAGGAAATCGGCGGGATTGAGCAGCTCGGTGACATGCACCCAGCGCACCGGGCTGTCCAGCTGTGACTCGCCGGCCAGCACACGAGGCATCCCTTCGGCGAGCACGGGTAGTCGCAGTACCTCCCTTACCGTGGGGAAGTGCCCGGGTGCGTCAGGTTTGGGCGGCATAGGAGGTGCTTTCATCCGAGGGAATCGGGCTCACCTTCGCATCGGCCACCCATCGTGACAAGAGCGGGTTCGGCATTTGTACACCCCGGCCGTCCGCAGTGACAGACCGTCTCAAGAAGGCGCCAAGGCGGAACACTGTGTGGGTTGCCCCGCAGGTTCCCCCGGGCGGAAAGTGAACGCCATCCCCAGCGGGACGCGAACCGGAAAGGTCCGCACGATGTCCGCACAGTGCTGGGGCCCGACTGCCACCCACCACTCCATCGAGAGGAGCGACCTCATGAGCGTCCCGAAGCGCGTCGCCGTGATCGGTGCCGGCAGCATGGGCAGCCAGGCCATGTGGCGACTGGCCGCCCGCGGGGCCGAGGTCATCGGCTACGACCGGTACGCGCCGGGCCATGACCGCGGCGCGGCCGGGGGCGAGAGCCGCATCTACCGGGCCGCCCACCTCGGTGAGCCAGGGTACGTTCCGCTGCTGCGGCTGGCGGACCGGATGTGGGAGCAGCTCCAGGCGGAGACGGGCCGGTCGCTGCTACGCCGCAGCGGCAGCCTCGTGATGGGGGAGGCCGCCTCACCGTCCATGCGCCTCCTCCTGTCCACCAGTGGCGCCCAGGGGCTGGATCACGAGGTACTGGACCGGGAGGAACTCGCCCGTCGCTACCCGCAGCACCGGCTCCCGGACGGGCACACCGCGGTCCTCGACCGGTTGGGCGCCGTCATCAGGCCGGAGGCGTCGATCCAGGCGGCCGCCTCCCGTGCCGAGCAGCTGGGCGCCCGGCTGCACCGCTACACCACGGTGCGCGAGGTCGTCCCCGCGGCGGGCGGCGGGGTGCGGATCGTCACCGACCAGGGCACGGACCACGTGGACACCGCCGTGGTGACCGTAGGCCCGTGGATCAACACCCTGCTCCCGGACCTCCCCCGGACCGTGGACATACGCCGGGTGGTCTGCTCCTGGCACCTGCCCACCCGGCACGACTGGTTCGCGGGCGGGGCCCCTTCCTTCGTGCGCGCCACACCCCACGACTGCTTCGGGATCCCGTCGCCCGACGGCATCTCCGTCAAGCTCGGCCTCTCCTTCAAGTACCATGCGCCGGTGCCCGAGCCCGGACGGCTCGAGCGTACGGTCCGCCCCGAGGAGCTCGGCGTCTTCCGCGAGCTCATCGGTGAACTCATGCCCGACCTGAACCCCGACCCCATCAGGATGTCGGCCTACATGGAGGGCTACACCCAGTCCGGAAATCCGCTCGTCGGTCATCTCCCCGGAGAGGACGACATCATCGTCATGGCCGGGTTCTCCGGCAGCGGCTTCAAGTTCTCGCCCGCGATGGGAGAGATCGCCGCCGACCTGGCGCTCGACGGCGCCACGGAGCACCCCGTCGATTTCCTCGCTCCGGCAGGAGTCGGCGCCGCCTGATCCCCGGCGATCGCCGACGGCACCTCCACCCAACCCATTCACCCCCCCACCCCCGACGTCTCTGTCAGGAGCACGTCAAACACGGCTTCGCGCTGGCCCTGTCCCGTTCCCCGCCGCAAGAAAGTGGAGCACTTCCATGCCCATTCCCTCGTTCCAGTTCCGTCCGAAGTACGTCTCGTTCGACTGCTACGGCACGCTGATCGAGTGGCCGATGACCCCCATCACGCGGGAGCTCGTCGGCGACCAGATCCCGGCCGAGCACTGGGACCAGTTCGTCAAGGAGTTCCGCGGCTACCGCTACGACTCGGTCCTGGACAAGTACTACCCCTACGAGCAGACGCTGCAGGCCGCCTTCGAGGGGGTCTGCCGCAAGTGGGGCATCAAGGCCGCCCCGGACGCCGGCAAGCGGTTCGCCGACGGCGTGCGCAGCTGGGGCCCGCACGCGGACGTGCCGGCACCGCTGAAGAAGATGGGCGAGAACTACAAGCTGGTGATCCTCTCCAACGCCGAGGACGCCTTCCTCGAGGAGACCGTGCCCCGGCTCGGCGCGGACTTCCACGCGGTCTTCACCGCGGAGCAGGCCGGCTACTACAAGCCCCGCTACGCCGCGTTCGAGTACATGCTCGACCAGCTCGACGCGTCCCCCGAGGACTTCGTGCACGTCTCCTCGCACACCCGCTACGACCTGATGCCGATGCACGACATGGGCTTCCGCAACCTCGTCCTCCTGGACCGCGGCTGCGACCCGGTCACCCACGGCTACGACTACGTGACCGTCAAGTCCCTGGACGAGCTCAACACCATGCTCGGCATCTGACGCGCGACGCCCCGCTCACTCAGCACCTTCATCCCGACAGGCGCCCGGTCTCGCGTGGCCGCCCATGAGCCCTGCGCGTTTCCGGGTGCCGACTGACGACGTCCCACCCCCCGTCCGATCCCCACGTCGTCCCCGCATCGCGGATTCCCCGTATCCCCGGCATCCCCGTATCCCCAGCGTTCTCCAGGAGGCACCGCCATGGAAAGCAACCGGACAGGCCGCAGAACCGTATTCCGCACCGCAGGCGCTCTGGCCGCCGCCATGCAGGTCAACAGGCACGTGAGCGTCCCGATCGTCACTACGGCCCTGGCCCTCGCGCTCGCCGCGTGCGGGGCGGGCGGTACCGGGCAGAACGTGGGGGCGAACAGCGCGGCGCAGGGCGGGGGTTCCGGTGCGTCGGCCGAGCACACCGACGACATCTCGGTGGGTGTGAAGCCGGATGCGAAGGCGGTGAAGCTGCTGCCCGCGGCGGTGAAGGCCAAGGGCACGTTCTCGGTGGCCATGGACCTGGCCTACCCGCCCACCTCGTTCATGGCGTCGGACAACAAGACCCCGATCGGGTTCAACCCGGACATGGCCCGGCTGATCGCCGCCAAGCTCGGCCTGAAGCTGCAGATCAACAACGTCAAGTTCGACACCATCATCACCGGCCTGCAGGCCAACCGGTACGACTTCACCGCCTCCACCATGGGCGCCACGAAGGACCGGCTGGCGGTGCTCGACATGGTCGACTACGTCAAGTCCGGGACCGGAGTGTCCGTCCCTTACGGGAACCCGCAGAAGCTGACCACCCACACCCTGTGCGGGCACAGCGTGGCTGTCGCCTCCGGCACCACCGCGGAGCTGCAGTGGCTGCCCCAGCTGTCCAAGCAGGACTGTACGAGCAAGGGCAAGCCGGCCATCAAGGCGGTGACCCTGCCCAGCGTGAACGACGCCCTCACCCAGCTGGTGTCCAAGCGGATCGACGCGGTGATGAACGACTTCATCGCGCTCGAGTGGGCGGCCACGCAGCAGCCCAAGACGTTCGAGGTCCTCAAGCCCCTGGTGGCCACCAAGACCGTGACCGTCGCACTGAAGAAGGACTCGCCGCTGACCCCGGCGGTGCAGGCCGCCATCCAGTCGATCATCGACGACCCCAAGTACGCCGAGGCGCTGGGCCGCTGGGGTTTCAAGGACCTCGGGATCACGACCGCGGCCATGGCCGTCCCGCAGGACTGACATGTCCACGGATCTGATCGGTACGAAGACCAGGAGCGGACCGGTGTCACAACTGCTGGCCGAAGAAAAGAAGCGGATCACGCCGAAACGTCCGCGCGACTATGTCGCCTGGGCCGTCGCGACAGCGATCGTCGCCGGTCTGGTGTGGACCGCGGTGACGAACGAGAACTATCGCTGGCCGGTGGTGTTCAGCTACTTCACCACCGAGACCATCCTCAACGGCCTGCTGATCACGCTGCTTCTCACCGCGGCCAGCATGGCCCTGGGCACACTGCTCGGGCTGATTCTGGCCGTGATGCGGATGTCGCACCTGCGGCCCGTCTCCGGGCTGGCCCAGCTCTACATCGCCTTCTTCCGCGGCACCCCGGTGCTCGTGCAGCTGATCTTCTGGTTCAACATCGCGGCGCTGTACCCGAACATCTCCATCGGCATCCCCTTCACCGACATCTCCACGCCGGTGAACGTGAACGCGATCATGACACCGATGACCGCGGCCGTCGTGGGGCTGACGCTGAACCAGGCCGCCTACATGTCCGAGATCATCCGCGGCGGGTTCGCCTCCGTCAGCCGCGGACAGCACGAGGCCGCCGAGTCCCTGGGCATGTCGGGCTTCACCAAGCTCCGCCACGTGATCATCCCGCAGACCATGCCGGCGGTCATCCCGGCCACCGGCAACCAGGTGATCGGCATGCTCAAGGAAACCTCCCTGGTGAGCGTCCTCGGCGTCGCCGACCTGCTGCAGAGCGCACAGTCGATCTACGCCCGCAACTACCAGACCATTCCGCTGCTGATCGTGGCCAGCCTCTGGTACCTGATCATGACACTGGTGCTGAGCGTGCCGCAGTCCATGATCGAGCGCCGCTTCTCCCGCTCGACCAGGACGCGGCTGACCCCGGCCGCCACCCCGGCCGGGCCCGGGGCCGGCCAGCCCGTCCCCACCACGAGGGAGTCCCTGCTGTGAACGCCGACGGAACGATCGTCGCACGCAAACTGTGCAAGAGCTTCGGACGCCACCAGGTCCTGCGCGACATCGACCTGACCGTCGCGGCCGGAGAGATCTCCTGCATCATCGGCCCCAGCGGCTCCGGCAAATCAACCCTGCTGCGCTGCATCAACGGCCTGGAGACCGTCGACCGCGGAGTCCTGAAGGTCAACGGAGAGGACTTCGGCTACGTCGAGAAGGACCACGCCTACCACGCCGTCCGCCCCCAACGGCTGGCCGAACAGCGCGCCCGCATCGGCATGGTCTTCCAGCAGTTCAACCTGTTCCCCAACATGACCGCCGAGAGCAACGTCATGTCCGGACCGGTACTGGTACAGAAGAAGAACCGCGAGGCCTGCCGGGAACAAGCGCGAGAACTGCTGGCCAGGGTCGGCCTCGAAGGGTGCGGCCACAAGTACCCCGCCCAGCTCTCCGGCGGCCAGCAGCAACGCGTCGCCATCGCCCGGGCGCTGGCGATGGAACCCACCATCATGCTCTTCGACGAACCCACCAGCGCACTGGACCCCGAACGCGTGGGCGAAGTACTCGCCGTCATGCGCGACCTCGCCGGCAACGGCATGACCATGCTGCTCGTCACCCACGAAATGGGCTTCGCCCGCGAGGTCGCCGACGAAGTGCTGTTCATGGACGAAGGCATCGCCGTCGAACGCGGCGACGCCCGCGAAGTCCTGGGCAACCCCCGCGAGAAACGAACCCAGGCCTTCCTCGAAAGAGTCCTGTAGAAGCGGCTCCGCCCGCACACGCGGTAGCGGCTCCGGCATCTGGTCCGGAGAAGACGCCGGCCGACTGCGGCTGACGTGACTTCCGCACCTTGCCGGTCCCGGTCTTCAACGCCCTCCACTTCGACGTCGATCCGACCGTCACAGCGCTGACAGCGCCGTCGGCCGGGCCCCTGGTGGCGCCCGGCCGCCCCCCTTCGAAACTCCCCGCTAAGGACCCGACATGAAGACGATTCCCTACTGGATAGAAACCGCTGGGGCGTTTCCCGACCGGTCCGGCAAGCCGCTGACCGAGGACGCCGATCTGGTGGTCGTCGGCGCCGGCCTGACGGGTCTGTCCACCGCCCTGCACTCCGCCCGCAAGGGCGCCCGCGTCACGCTCGTCGAGAAGGGACAGATCGGCACCGGTGCCTCCGCCCGCAACGGCGGCATGGCCAACCTGGGCTTCACCATCGGCGTGCGCCAGGCCATCCGCCGGTACGGCCTGGAGCGGGCCCGCGAGATCTACAACTCCTACGGCGAGGCCGTGAACACCGTCGAGCGGCTCGTGAACGAGGAGTCCATCGACTGCCAGTTCCGTCGCGTCGGACGCCTGGGCGTCGCGTCCCGCCCCGCGCACTTCGAAAGCAAGAAGGCCCAACAGCGCGACCTGTCCAAGTACTTCGGACACGAGACCACACTGATCGGCAAGTCCGAGCTGCGTTCCGAGATCGGCTCCGACGTCTACCACGGCGGCCTGCTCGACCCGTTCAGCGCCGCACTGCACGTCGGCCGGTTCGTGCGCGGTATGGCCGAGGCCTGTGAGCGCACCGGTGTCGAGATCCACGAGCGCAACGCGGCCATCGGCGTGCGGCGTACCGCCGCCGGCCGCTTCGAGGTCAGCACCGAGCGCGGTGTGATCCGCGCCGGGCAGGTCATGATGGCCACCGACGCCTACACCGACAAGAACTTCCCGTGGCTGCGCCGCCAGCAGGTGTGTGTGGGCAGCTTCATCATCGTGACCGAGCCGCTCGGTGAGGAGCTCGCCCGGGACATCATCCCCAAGGCCCGCCTCATCGTCGACTCCAACAAGGTCTGCCACTACTTCCGGCTCACCCCGGACAACCGGCTGCTGTTCGGCGGCCGCGCCCGCTTCGCGCCGTCCGACCCCACCTCGGACAAGAAGAGCGGAGCGGTCCTGTTCCGTGAGATGTGCGAGATCTTCCCCCAGCTCTCCCGGACGAAGATCGAGTACGTGTGGGGCGGCTCCGTCGGCTTCGCCATGGACCGCATCGTGCACGCCGGGCAGACCGAGGACGGCGTCTACTACTCCATGGGATACGCGGGCCACGGCGTGCAGATGGCCACGCACATGGGACAGGTCATGGCCGAGGTGATGGACGGCCACCCCGAGGTCAGCCCCGTCCGTGACATCGCCCCGCCCCGCATCCCCCTCTACAACGGCACCGCCTGGTTCCTGCCCTTCGCCGGCGCCTACTACAAGACGCTCGACCGCATCCGCTGACCCGGTCGACAGCCCCTCTACGCACAAGGAGACACCCACGATGACTGTCGTCCGTGATGTTCCCAAGCAGCTGTTCATCGGCGGTGCCTGGCAGGACGCGGAGTCCGGCCGGACCCTGTCCGTGGACAACCCGGCCACCGGCGAGGAACTGTGCCAGGTCGCCGACGCCTCCCCGGCCGACGGCCGGCGCGCCGTCGAGGCGGCGGTCGCCGCGCAGGCCGCCTGGGCCGCCACCCCGCCCCGGGTGCGCAGCGAGATCCTGCGCCGCGCCTACGACATCATCATCGAGCGCACCGAGGACCTCGCGCTGCTGATGACCCTGGAGATGGGCAAGCCCCTGGCCGAGGCGCGTGCCGAGGTCGCCTACGCCGCCGAGTTCTTCCGCTGGTTCTCCGAGGAAGCCGTCCGCATCGACGGCGGCATGATGACCGCCCCCGACGGCAAGAACCGCCTGCTCGTCACCCGCCAGCCCGTCGGCCCCTGCCTGCTCATCACCCCCTGGAACTTCCCCCTGGCGATGGGCACCCGCAAGATCGGCCCCGCCATCGCCGCCGGCTGCACCATCGTCCTCAAACCCGCCCCCCAGACGCCCCTGTCCAGCCTCGCCCTGGCGGAGATCCTCACCGAAGCGGGTCTGCCGGCCGGTGTGCTCAACATCGTCACCACCACGGACGCCGCCGGCGTCGTCGAACCCCTGCTGCGCGGCGGGCAGATCCGCAAGCTCTCCTTCACCGGCTCCACCCAGGTCGGCCGCATCCTGCTCGCCCAGTGCGCCGACACCGTCGTGCGCACCTCCCTCGAACTGGGCGGCAACGCCCCCCTCATCGTCTTCGACGACGCCGACCTCGACACAGCCGTCGAAGGCACCATGGTCGCCAAGATGCGCAACATGGGCGAATCCTGCTGCGCCGCCAACCGCATCTTCGTCCACACCTCCGTCGCCGAGGAGTTCGCCTCCCGCCTCGCCGCCCGCATGGCCGCCCTCACCGTCGGCCCCGGCACCGAGCCCGGCACCGACGTCGGCCCCCTCATCGACATCGCCGGCCGCAGCAAGGCCCACGACCTGGTCCGCGACGCCGTCAAGCGCGGCGCCACCGTCCTGACCGGCGGTGAACTCCCCGAAGGGCCTGGCTGCTTCTACCCGCCCACCGTCCTCACCGGTATCGCCCCCGACTCCGCGATCATCGACAACGAGATCTTCGGCCCCGTCGCCGCGATCCGCACCTTCGAGGCCGAGGACGAGGCCGTCGCCGCCGCCAACGACACCGAATTCGGTCTGGCCGCCTACCTGTTCACCCAGAACCTCGACCGCGCCCTGCGTGTCGCCGAACGCCTCGAAAGCGGCATGATCGGCATCAACACCGGCCTCGTCTCCAACCCCGCCGCGCCCTTCGGCGGCGTCAAGCAGTCCGGCCTGGGCCGGGAAGGCGGACGCGTCGGCATCGACGAGTTCCTGGAGTACAAGTACATGGCCGTCCCCGTCGGAGCCTGACATGCCCGACCGACTCGTCGTCCTCTACCGCGGCAACCGGCCCCCCGCCACCGCACACATCGAACGCCTCGCGGACACCGTCTACGCCACCGAGGAGGAACTGCCCTACCTCCTCCCCGGCGCCGACGTCCTCCTGGCCTGGGTGACCATCACCCCGGCCATCCGCGAGGCCTGGCCCGACGATCCGGAGAAGGCACCCCGCTGGGTCCACGCGTCCTCGGCGGGAGTGGACTCCTTCCTCTTCCCCGCCCTGGTGGACGATCCGGGCGTGGTCCTGACCAACGCCCGCGGGGTCTACGAACAGCCGACCGCCGAATACGTCCTCGGCCTGATCCTCGCCCTCGCCAAGGACTTCCCCGGCACCTGGGAGCACCAGCGGCGCCGCGAGTGGCGTCCGCGCCCCAGTGACGGCATCACCGGACGCACCGTGCTGGTCTGGGGGACGGGGCCGATCGGCCGGACCATCGCCCGGCTGCTGCGCGCTGTGGGGATGCGTGTGTGCGGCGCGGGCCGCAGGGCCAGCACGGACGACCCCGACTTCGGCACGGTCCACGGTGCGAGGACCGTGCGCTCCGCGCTGACGGAGGCGGACTACGTCGTCCTGGCCGCACCCCTCACCCAGGACACCCGGGGCATGGTCGACGCCTCCGTGCTCGCCGCCATGAAGCCCGGGGCGCGGCTGATCAACGTAGGCCGTGGCGGACTCGTCGACGAGGAGGCGCTGGTCGACCACCTCGCCGCCGGACGGCTCGCCGGCGCAGCCCTGGACGTGTTCGCCCAGGAACCGCTGCCTGCCGAGTCTCCCCTGTGGAACATGCCCGGCGTGATGATCTCCCCGCACACGGCGGGCGAGACCACCGGCGAGCGGGAGGCCCTCGTCGAGGTGTTCCTCGACAACCTCACCCGGCACATCGAGGGCCGGCCGCTGCGCAACGTGGTGGACAAGCGGCGCGGATACGTGGTCGGCGACACGCTCCCCGCCTGACGGCGAGTAGCACGCGCCCCGGCCGGTGACTCCTACCGGCCGGGGCGCGTGCTACTCGCCTTTCTCTCTCTGCCCTGCGGCACCTTGGCTGGATCCGGACATCTCAGTGAACCGTCTGACCTGCTGCTGCTCTGCAGGGTGCTCATCCGGGACTCTCCGTGCGCCCGCCTGCTTGCTGCGCGGCGACGCCGAGCAGTAAGGATGGGGCCGGGCGGCTACCGCCCGGCCCCATCGCCCCATACCGCATGCGGAGCCGGGTTTAGGAAACGGTCAGGTAGATCTTGCGCACGGTTTCGATGGTCTTCCAGACTCCGACGTAGCCCGGCTTCATGACAAAGCTGTCCCCTGCCTTGTAGACCACCGGCTCGCCACCTTCCGGCGTGAGTTCGATGACGCCGGACAGGATGTGGCAGAACTCGAAGAGCTCGCCCTTGATCGAGTGCGTCTCGCCGGGCGTGGCTTCCCAGACGCCCGTTTTGATCGTTTCCCCGCGGGCGGAGTCCTGGGCCCAGGTCTTGTAAGTCGGGTTGCCGGAAATCAGGCGTTCCGGCAGCGGGCCGGACTCCTGGGGTGCGAAGGAGGGGTTGGGATCGATGGTCTTCAGGAGCGACATGCTTTTCCTCCAGTGGATGTGACAACGACGAAAATCGGGAGCGGACATACCAGGCGTCACCGGGCCGAGTTCGGCCAGACCCATCGCGCATCTCGGAGTAGGGCCCGACGGCTTCCGCCACGGTCTCGTGCGGTGGACCGATGTGTCCGGGTGGGCGGTCACCAGGCCGGTGCAGCTCTCGAAACCGGCGACCATGCGGGTACGAACAGCGACACGAAGGGCCGGACGATCGGCTCGAAGGCGTTGAGGTGGTGCTGTCCGTCCTCCGCCGCCATGGTGGTGGTGACGGCGTGCCGATCACCGAAGGCGCCTGATGGGCGGCCTCGGCAAGCACCGGATCGACCGTGTCGGGCATGATGCTGGAACCGGCCTGCACCGGCGGCGTGGAGCGTGCGACTGCTCCGGCCCGTCGAGTATTTCTGACGTCCCGCACGGAGCCCACGCGTGATCTGTCCGTTGCGGGCACGATGTTCGGACGTTGTGTCAGGCGTGCGGCCGGGGACGGCACCGAGGGCCCCTATGGGGTGCGGCGGCGACCTGTCCTGCCAGGAAGCCGATGCCACCCGTGTCGACGTCCTCATGTGCTACGCCCTCGGTGGCTCCCGTAGTCGTGGAGCCAGCGGAGACCTTCGCTCGTGCCGGCGCGGGGGCGGTACTCGCAGCCGATCCACCCGTCGAAGCCCAGCTCGTCGACCACGTCGAGCAGGTGGTGGACGTTGAGCTCACCCCGGTCGGGCTCACCCCGGTCGGGCACGCCCGCGATCTGCAGATGACCGACCCGGCCGGTGGGCAGGTAGCGGCGCAGGGTCGCGGTGAGGTCGCCCTCGACGATCTGGCAGTGGTAGAGGTCGAACTGCACCTTGAGATGCGAGGCTCCCACCTCCTGAACGACGGCGTGGGCCTCGGCCTGGGTGCTCAGGAAGTACCCGGGCATGTCGCGGCCGTTGATCGGCTCGATCAGGATGTCGACGCCGGCCGCGGCGGCCCGCTCCGCGGCCCGGGCCAGGTTGGTCAGGTAGGTGTCACGGTGCTTGGCCCGCTCGACCGGTGGCGCGTCCGGCCGGACCAGCCCGGCCATCAGATGCACCCGCGGGCAGCCCAGCGCCGCCGCGTACTCCAGCGCCCGGTCGACCCCGGAACGCACCTCCGCCTCGCGTCCGGGCAGTGCCGCCATCCCGCGCTCTCCGGACTCCCACGCTCCGGGAGGTGCGTTGAAGAGCACCTGCTCCAAGCCGTGGTCGTCGAGACGGCGGCGCAGCTCGGCGGCGTCGTACGCATAGGGGAAGAGGTACTCCACGGCCTCGAAGCCGTCGGCCGAGGCCGCGGCGAAGCGGTCGAGGAAATCGTGCTCGGTGTACATCATGGACAGGTTCGCTGCGAACCTCGGCATGCTGGCTCCTGTGTTCCGGCCGGGGACGGCCAAGGGCAGTGGTTGACGACCTGCTTCTTGAGGGCTGTTGCAGGGGACAAGCCGTACTCCCGGTCCGAGCCGGCCGTGCTCACTGCGTGGACGGAAGATGCGGGCGGTGATTGCGGAGCAGGCCGAACCAGGCGGCCATCCGCAAGGAAAGGGGTCTGGCGGAGGTCGCCCGGTCCGCCACGACGCCACGCACGGAAAAGATCGCAGCACCGTGGACCGCGCCGTCAAAGCCGGACCGCACTGGTGCGGTGCCGTTATCCGGCTCCGCAGCCTCCCTGCCGTTCCATGGTCCCGAAGGACCTGGCTGTGGCATGGACGGGTTCAGCCGCCTGCTCGTTCAGCACACGCACCGCGTCCTCCGCTCCGCTGCGGGGGCTGGCGAGCACGGGCTTGCCGACGGCTTCGGCGATCGCGGGAGCCAGCCGTGCCATGGACGCCTGGGCCAGCACGATCACGTCGACCTCGGTGGCCAGCGCCCGTGCCCCGTCCAGCACCATCGCGTCGTGGCGGTCGCGGTCACCGGACATCAGCACCGAGAAGGCGCCCTCGCAGAGCCGCTCCTGGACGGTGATGTCGCGGCCGGCCGCCCGGGCCTTCTCCTCGACGAGGGCACGGGTCGGCGGCAGTGTCGTCGGGACCGTGGCCAGGACGCCGATGACGTCGGCGGTCTCGACCGCTGACGCCGTCATCGCGTCGTCGATCTTGACGATAGGGACGGAGACCAGGCGCCGGGCCACATCGATGGCCGGACCGACCGAGGAGCAGGCGGAGAAGAGGACATCGGCCCCCGCGGCCTCCGCGGCCTGGGCCAAGTGCACCATGCGCTGCGTGCTGGCAGGTGAGATCCCACCGTCGCGCACCACGGCTGCGAGCACGTCGCTGTCGACGAAGTGCAGGACCTTGGCGTCCGGCGCGAGTTCCGAGAGGTACTCGTTGATGACCGAATCGGGGTCGACGAACAGCAGACTGGTGTGCAGCACGGCGATCGAGGGAGTGGTGGACATGGTGTCTCCGACAGGGTGAGGTATCGGCCCGCGTGCCGGTGAGGGCCCGAGAGCACGAGGCGAAGCGGTGCGGACCGCGTGCAACGCGCACCGCCGGGGGCGTACGACGGCCTGGTGCCCGTCGCCGTGGTGCGGTCCAGGTCAGCGGGGCTGAGTTCGGGTCATGCGTTTCCCCCTTCGGCGCGGGGGCTCAGGCGGCCGATGACATCCAGGGCGGCGTCCCGGACCGCGTCGCGGCCGGCCGCCCACAGGGAGACGACGTCGGAGCCGGGCAACGCGGACGGGAGGGTCACGCGGGTGGCCTCCAGATAGGCGCGGCGCAGTTCGGCGTTGACGTTGACCTTGGCGACGCCTCGGGCGAGGGCGCCGTGCAGTTCCTCGACGGGCAGACCGCTGGCGCCGTGCAGGACGAGCGGGACCGGTACGGCCTCGTGGATCGCGGCCAGCCGCTCCAGGTCCAGGCGGACCGGGTGCGCGGTGAAGCCGTGGACGTTGCCGACGGCGACGGCGAGCGCGTCCACGCCCGTCGCGGCCACGAATTCGGCCGCCTGCTGCGGGTCGGTCATCGCCGCGGCCTGCGCGACGGCGTCGGTGGAGACGTCCTCGTCGCCCGGCAGGGCACCGAGCTCGGCCTCCACCCAGGCGCCGTGGTCGCGGGCCCGGCGGACCGCCTCCTCCGTCAAGGCGATGTTCTCGGCGAACGGCAGGTGGGAGCCGTCGACCATGACGGAGGTGTAGCCCGCCTCCAGGCAGGCCGTGATCTCGTCCAGGTCCCGGCTGTGGTCGAGGTGCACGCCGAGCGGGGCCGTGGAGCGTGCGGCGGCGTCCAGCGCCAGCCGCATCAGGGCCTCGCGGCCGGCGTGTTTGAAGGGACTGGAGCCCGCCTGGACGATGACCGGCCGTCCGGCGGCCTCGGCGGCGGCCGTGACGCCCTGGACCGTCTCCAGGTTGTAGGCGACGAACCCGGGCAGGGCGTGACCGGCGGCCGCGGCCTCCTTCAGGGCATCGGTTCCACGCAGCAGCATCAGGCACTCCTGAGCAGGTCGAGGGCGTCGGCGAGGGCGTCGGCGCCCCCGGCGTTCCCGGCGAAGACGATGTAGGGGATGCCGGCGGCAGGGCCGTCCACGGGCTCCCACAGCGAGACGATGCCCGGCAGCAGCGTGCCCCGGGCCCAGGCACGACGGATCCGGAGGCCGTGGGTGGCGGTGTCGCTGGAGGTGATACCGCCCTTGGCGACGACGAAAGCGGGCCGCCGGGAGGCGTTGACCTGGCGCACGGCCTGAACGAGTGCGGCGGAGACCCGGCGGGAGATCGCCAGACTGTCGTCCGCGTCGGCACCCGTCACCAGCACGCGAGAGGTGCGGATCACGGCGTCGGCCGAGTCCAGCGCGCCGGCGGCCGCGGCCGCGACCTCGGCGATGTGGGCGTCACGTCGCTCCTCGTCGAGCAGCAGGGCCACGTCGAGCTCGTACTCGGCGATCCCGCTCCGCTCCCGCAGCCGGTCCAACTGCCGTGTCGTCAGCGCGACATGAGAACCGACGACGATGAGACCGTGCGGTGCGTCGCCGCACAGCGGGCGCAGCTCGGCCGGGGTGAGCGGTGCCCGCCCGGCCTGTCCGGCGCGGGCCCTGACGAAGGACGGCCCGACCCGGTACAGCAGCCGCGTGCCGCTCTCCTCCGCCTGCGCCAGGGCCAGGGCCAGCACCCGCAGATCGTCGTCGCACACCGCGTCGGCCACGGCCGTGCGTCCGCCGTGCAGCGAGGACAGCAGCCGCGCCGTGTGCGCCGGGCCGCCGCCGCGCAGGTCGTCGAGGGTGATGCGCAGGACCTCGTCCGCGGGCACGCGTCCGCCCGTCTTCTCCTCGACCCACTCGGGCAGCGACGAGCTGCGGTAGCCGAAGGTGGCGTCGCGGGCGAACTCGCTCATCCCGACCGGGAGCAGTCCTTCGGCGGTCCGCATCCAGTGGCGGGAGCCGACGGTCAGCCGGCCCGCCTCGATGTAGGCGGGGACCACCACCACACCGTCCGGAGCACCTGCGCCCAGCTCCGTCAGCTCCTCTGCGAGGACGTCGGTCTCCAGCGGGAAGTGGCCGCGCAGCGTGGAGTCGCCGCGGCTGGCCAGGACGTAGCCGGTGCCCTCGGCCGCGGCGGCCGCGTGCAGGGCGCGGACGACCTCGCGGTTGCGGGCGGCGGCGTCCTCGGGGGACAGGCTGCGGGTGTTGGTGAGGACGAAGAAGACGGCGCTGTCCTGGCGCAGCGCCCAGCGCAGGTCATCCACCGTCCAGGACGTCAGGACGGGCACGTCGGCGACCGTCTGGGTGCCGGTCGGATCGTCGTCGAGGACGACGAGACGGGGGCCGCCGGAGATGCGGGCGGCCACTTCCGCGGCGCTTACCTCACGTACGGGAGGCAGCCCTTGGAGGACTGCTGCCTCAGGGAGGGGCCGCGTCTGGGCACGGTGGGGTGGAGACATGGCGAATTCCTGACTGTCACGGGTAGTCGAGGGGAAGCGTCAGGTGACGATGACGTCGTCGTCGATCACCTCGAAAGCGACGTGGTGCTCGCTGCATTCGGGGTGGTCGGGACGGGAGCCGGCCTTGAGGGGACCCGCGGCTCACAGCTGCCCGCTGTCTCTGGTTCCGCCTCTGGGTCCCGGGTGCGGCGGTGTACTCGGCTGCGGTTTTCGAAGGTCCGGGACGCTCAGAGGAGTTCCAGCAGCTTCTCGGTGAACTCGGCGGTGGTCGCCGTACCGCCCAGGTCGCGGGTACGGACGTCCGACGTGGCCAGGACCGTGGCGACGGCGTCGTCGACGTCCCGGGCGGCCTCGGGGTGGCCGAGGTGGTCGAGCATCAGGGCCGCCGAGCCGATCGCCCCCAGCGGGTTGGCGATGCCCTGGCCGGCGATGTCGGGAGCGGAACCGTGCACCGGCTCGAACATCGAGGGGAAGTCCCGCTCGGGGTTGAGGTTGGCCGCCGGGGCGATGCCGATGGATCCGGCGACGGCGGCCGCGAGGTCGCTGAGGATGTCACCGAAGAGGTTGGAGGCGACGACGACGTCGAAGCGCGCGGGATCGAGGACGAACTTGGCGGCCAGGGCGTCGATGTGCTCCTGGTCCCAGGCGACGCCGGGGTGCTCGGCGGCCCGCTCGGCGATCAGCTCGTCCCAGAACGGCATGGTGTGGATGATGCCGTTGGACTTGGTGGCCGAGGTGACCTTCCCCCGGCGGCGCCCGGCGAGCGAGAACGCGTAGTCGGCGATCCGGGTGACCCCGGCCCGCGTGAACACCGCCTCCTGAACGGCCAGCTCCTGCGGTGTCCCCCGGTTCATCCGTCCGCCGATCTCGCTGTACTCGCCCTCAACGTTCTCCCGCACGACGACGATGTCGACCTCGCCCGGCCGGGCGCCGCGCACCGGACTGTCGACGCCTTCGAAAACCCGGATGGGCCGGAGGTTGACGTACTGGCGGAAGCTGCGCCGGATCGGGATCAGCAGCCCCCACAGCGAGACATGGTCGGGCACCCCCGGATACCCCACCGCGCCCAGCAGGATCGCGTCCGCCTCGCGCAGCTGGTCGATCCCGTCGGCGGGCATCATGGCGCCCTCCCGCAGGTACCGCTCGCACGACCAGTCGTACGACGTGTAGGACAGGCTGAAGCCGTGGCGGCGGCCGAGAACATCGAGCACCCGCTGTGCCGGGGGCAGTACCTCGGCGCCGATGCCGTCACCGGGGATCAGGGCTATGCGGTGGTTCGTCGTCATGCCGTCGATTGCAGCAAGGCGGTCCGCGGGGCGTCCAAGACGCAAAGCGGATCTCCCTTATAAGCGGTGCCTATCAGGTGTCGGCGGTGGCCGAGGTCGCGGCCGTGACGAACGCGGCGGCTGCGGGCGACAGGCTGCCGCGGCGGCTGACGAGGGCGATGTCCAAGGTGGTCTCCGGCTCGATGTCCAGGACGCGGACGCCCAGCCGCCCGGCGAGGTCCCGCCAGGAATCCGTGACCACCGCGAGCCCGACCCCGGCCAGTACCAGGGGCACTGCTCCCGCAGCGCGTCGACCTGGATAGCCCGGTTCACCGGGCTGAGCCCGCATGCGTTCGCGAAGCTGGTGGCCATCGGCGCTCGGGTAACGCGGTCCACAAGGGGTTGGCCGTGGGGTCCGGGGACCGAACGCTGCTGGTCGCGGCGTACTGGCGTACGAACCGCACGATGCGCCGGCTCGCGCACCTGTCCGCGGGTGGCCGACGCCACAAAGCTACGTCTCGGGAAGCCTTGTCGAACCTTTCCCATAAGGCCTTGGCAATACTGCGACATGTGAAGGATGAACTGAAGTAGAGAGTTCAGCCATCGATACCTCGATTACACACTGCCGCACCTCCCGAAGCTGCACCGTGCAAGAAGAAACAAAAGATCGAGATGCAAGAGCGCTCCGCGCGGGTGCAGTATGACAGAAAGAGTCCACCCTCCCCGCCACCAGGAGCAACCATGCGCGGCCTCGATATACAACGATCAACAAAAGTCATACGCAACGGTGCGGGTGCCGCTCTCTTGAGCTTTGCCCTGATCACTGCGAGTGGCACGGTCGCGGAGGCGCAACCTGTCAAGATGCCTGGGGAACTGGTGGGCAGTTGGCTCAGCAAAGACAAGTCAACTTACACGGAATTTGAAGGTAATGGGACCTACGTGTACGTAGGAGGCAACTATACCGAACTCGGCGACTTCGAAGTCAAAGGGAAAGAGATCCAGTATTCACCCGTGAAGGCATCGGAAAACAAGGAGGAGCTACAAACTCCCCCTGAGCCATATACGGAAACATGGAGTGTGAAAACGAGCGGCACTTATGGACCCGATGAACTGACCACCGAAGGGGGAGGCGAAACTCTGACCTATATCGAGATGGACATATCTCAATGTTCGTAGGAACACACCAGTGCTGCACGAGGTCTTGCTCGCCTAATTGAAGGCGTTCACGCCCGGACTGCTGGTCCCGCTGCGGGTGGACTCCCCGCGTCAACCGAGCCCTACGTGCCAGTGGCGGCGTGGCAGACGGGGCCTGCCGACTGCCCTGGCAGATAGGCTGCTCGTTCTTCCGAAGTCAGGTCGCGGTTGACGGCACGGCAGATCTTCCGGATCGCCGCGGAGGGTTGGGGTAGATCGACAGCCCACAGCCGCGCGGTGAAGTCCAGGCTGGCCGTGGCGAGCGTGTGACCGTCGGGGCTGAAGGCCACATGGTCCACCGGAAGGGAGTGTCCGGTCAGTGTGAGGCGGGCTTTGCCGGAGCGGCTGTCCCACAGTCGTGCCGTGTGGTCGCTGCTGGCAGTGGCGAGGACTCCGTCGTGGGGGCTGAAAGCCACGGCGTAGACCTCCTGAGTGTGTCCGATCAAGGTGGTGCGGGTGTTGCCCGTTGTCGCGTCCCACAGCCGTGCTGTCTGGTCACCACTGCCGGTGGCTAGGGTCTTGCCGTCCGGACTGAACGCCACCGACCTCACCCGGCCGTTATGCCCCCGTAGAATGCGGCGGGTGCGGCCCGTATGCACGTCCCACAGACGGGCCGTGTAGTCATAGCCTCCGGTGGCGAGGGCCTTGCCATCTGGGCTGTATGCGACCGAGAGCACCTGGTCGGTGTGTCCCTTCAGGGTGCGGCGAATCTTGCCGGTGCCCACGTCCCACAGCCGAACTGTCCGGTCGGCGCCGGCGGTGGCGAGGGTCTTGCCGTCGGGGCTGAACGCCACCCCATCCACCGTGTCCTCGTGTCCTTCCAGGATGTGGCGTGTGGCGCCCGTCGCCGCGTCCCACAGCCGCGCCGTCGCGTCGAAGCTGGCCGTGGCGATGGTTGCGCCGTCGGGGCTGAACGCCACCGAGCTGACTTGGCTGGAGTGTCCCCGCAGCGGCGGGCGGGTCTTGCCGGTGGCCATGTTCCACAGCCGTGCGGTCGAGTCGACGCTTCCGGTGGCGAGGGTCTTGCCGTCGGGGCTGAACGCCACAGACGTCACCGAATCGGTGTGCCCTGTCAGCGCGGTACCCGTGAGCTCGGGAGTCACGTTCCACAGACGCACGGTGTGGTCGCGGCCGACGCTGGCGAGGGTTTCGCCGTCCGGGCTGAACGCTGTCCGAAGCACCTGGTCGCTGTGCCCGGTCAGGGACAGAATCGGTGCAGCGGTGCTCACGTTCCACAGCGTCACGGAGTAGTCCCCCTGGTAGCCACTGCCGCCGGTGGCCAGAGTTCTGCCGTCGGGGCTGAACGCCACCGATTCAGTGACGGTGGCGATCTCGGGGCCCGGCTTGCCGGTGACCACGTCCCACAGCAGAACGATGGAGTCGTTGCCGCCTGTGGCAAGGGTCTTGCCGTCGGGGCTGAAGGCCACTGAGTTCACAGGCAGGGTGTGTCGCTTCAGAATGCGGCGGGTCTTGCCTGTGCCCATGTCCCACAGCCGAGCGGTGTTGTCGCCGCATCCGGTGGCGAGGGTCTTGCCGTCGGGGCTGAAGGCCACCGAAGTCACGAGGTTCGTGTGTCCTCTCAGGACAGCACCCGCATTTTGGGCCACGAGGTCCCACAGTTGCACGGTGTCGTAGCTGGACGCGGCGAGGGTCTTGCCATCGGGGCTGAACGCCACCCCGGTCACCCCGCCTTCGTGGCCTGACAGGGTGGCGAGGCGCTCGCCGGTGGAGACTTCCCACAACCACACCTTTTTGTCCTGGCCGGCGGTCGCGAGAACACTGCCGTCGGGACTGAACGCAACGGCATTCACCTGATCGGTGTGTCCCTTCAGGACGTGGCGGGTCTTGCCGGTGGGCGCGTCCCACAGCCGTGCGGTGTTGTCGTAACTACCGGTGGCGAGGCTCTTGCCGTCGGGGCTGAAGGCAACGGCAGCCACTGTTTGAGCGTGGCCCGACAATCGGCGCTGCAGGGGGAGGGAGGAGGCGGTTCGAAGGCTGTGGAGGGCTTCGGCGCTGGGGCTTGTTCGGTACGCCTGGACAGCCAGAAGTGAAGCGAGTTCGGGGTTCGTCGTACTGATCGTGTCCGACTGGGTGGCCAGTTGCCGCGACAACACCGCCTCCCTTTCCGCGACTGCCGTCCGCCACTGCCACAACGCCCCCGCGCCGGCCAGCAGCGCGAGCACCAGCAACGTGGCCAGCCCAGCGATGAGGCGTTTGCGCCGCTGATCAACCGCTTCTTGGCGCTGCCGGCTGGCGGAAAGGAACGTCGCGATGTCGTCCGGCAGGCCCCACTGCCGGGACCGGGACCAGTCCACACCTTCCGCCAGCGCCGTCCCCGCGAGCAGGTCGCCCGGATCGCGCTCCTCGACCCAGCGGGCCTGCCGAGCACGGGTGCGATCGAGCCACTCATGGAACTCGTGATCCCGGCGCATCCAGTCCCGCAGTGCCCCCCAGTCACGGATGAGCGCGTCATGGATCAGCTCCGCCACCGGCTCGCCCGGGGGCGCGTCGGGGAGTTGGGGATCGCGGAATCTCTGCGTGGTGATGATGCGATGGCGAGCGAGAGCAGTGATGACGGCGTCGACGTCGCCATCCCGTGACCTGTCCGGGCCGACCGCCAGGTCACGTAGCTCGCCGAGGGGCACCTGCGCGCGGACGGCAGGGATACGACGACTGCGGTCCCCGGGGCGCACCAGAGAGGTGAGGATGCGCCTCGCGATGTCCTGTTGACCGGGAGACAACTGCCCCAGGACGCTGTCACACCACGTGGTCAGGCTTCCGGTGAACCCTCCGATGCGTCGGTATGCCTCATGAGTAAGGAAACCGTCCTTCCGCCTGCGCCACAGCTGGTCAAGCGTCAACTCCAACAGCGGCAGCACGGTGACCGGAGCCTGGCGGGTCTCCGTCACTTCGGGGCTGCTCGCCAGGACGTCACTGATGATTTGCTCGGGCAGCCCCGGCTGGAAGCGGAGTCCAACGAGCCGCGCGGGCTTCACGATGATGTTGTGGAGGTCGTCCTGGGTCAGCGCGCCGGGCACGTTGAGCAGCCCGTGCGTCGCTGCTGCCAGCAGCTTCGGGACCAGAGCAGCCAGTTGGTGGTAGAAGTCGTCGCGCATCACCAGAATCACGCTGAGCTGGCCATGCTCGCCGGCCGCCGTGGTGATGTCGTCGATGACGGCCAGCAAGTCCTGCGGCCAGCCGCGGGCGCCCTGAACCAGAAATTCTTCGAACTGGTCGATGACCAACAGGACGCGCTGGTATTCGGGCTCGCTCGCCAGCTTGTCGGCGACCGCCGCGGAGATCCCGTCACTCGCTGCCCCCGGCAGCCCGGCTCGCTCGATCTCCGTCGGCAGATGCTGCCGGGGCCGCGCCAACACCGGCAGCCACCGGTCACTGCCCGGCACCTCCCCCTTGCTCAACGCCCGCAGCACCCCCGCCTGAATCAACGACGACTTGCCCGAGCCGGACGGCCCCAGCAGCAGCGTCAGCCGTCGCCCCAAGGCCAGGTTCGCCAGGACCTGCCGCAGCGCCTCATCACGCCCCTGGAACCACTGGGCATGCTGCAAGGTGAACGGCTCCAGACCCCGGTAGGGGCAGACGTCCTGTGCCGCCAGCTCCGGGCGGAGCACTCGCAGGATTTCGGTCGGGGTGGCGTACGCAATATTCAGCCCCTTGCCGAACGCGTCGGGGGCTGTGATCTCGGTGACCATGCCGACGACCAGACCGGTCACCTCGTCCATGACGGGTCCGCCGCTGAACCCGGTCGTCAGATCGTTGGCTCCGGTCAGCTGAAGGAGCGCGCTCGTGTTCGGCGAGGCCGGCAACAGATCACCCACCTGCCCGAAGCCAAGGTGCCCGTCCCTCTGTGCCTGGGCCGGAAAGCCGAACGACCGGACTCGGTGGCCGCCGCATCCCTCGGCGGAGCCCAGTGACAACACCCGCGTGCCTGGTGGCGTTTCACGCAGCCGGACGAAGGCCACGTCCTCGTCCTCGGGTGCACGCCACTGCTCTACGCGTCCCTCCAGTCCGTCCGCACCCGTCACCCGTGGGAAGGTCACCCGCACCAGTTCCCCTGCCCCGGACCCGGCCGCCCGGACCACGTGCGCACATGTGACCACGACATCCGCGGCCACCAAGAAGCCTGCCCCCGCCACGCCTCCGTCCGGCCCGAGGATCTGCGCCACCGCTGTGGGCAGGTCCGACAGAGTGCCGTCGTCCGCCCCTCCCCCGGCGCTAACCATCGTCGTTCATCCACAACACGGAGACCTGCAGATGACAGTTCGCCTTGCTCTTGGTGATCACCGCGCCGACCTCGACCGCGAGGTCGACGCCGAACTCGACGGTGATCTGGTCAGGCCGGGCCTTGCGTAGCTGCTCAAGAACTGCCTGTGCAGCCTGGGTGACCGGCTCCAGAGCTTCCTGCAAGGTCTCCGGTACCTCACGGATGGCATCCGCGACGCGACCGGCTTTCACCGGCCCCTCGATGCCGGCTGCCGTCTCCACCAGTACCGAGCCCCCGCCCTCGAGTGGAATCCGGGCCAGAGATGTCAACATGCCTCCTCCATCGCTCGCGGGCACATCAGGGAGCCCGTCCCAGCATCCGGTGATCTGGGGAGGAGCCGCAGCTCGGAGTGGTCCGTACGAAGGAGTCGCCGTCGCACCGGCCGGGCGCAGCCCACCGGGTTGTCTCCCACCCAACTGGACGTCGAGCACCATCGACGCGGGGAAGGTGTCCCGGCTGCCGACCGCGGTCGTGCCCTGCGGTTTCCCGGCGGCTGGAGCCGTCGCCGGAATCCGGACTTGTCCCGTCGATCATGTGACCACTTCCGCGTTCGGGTCTTGCTGCAGTCATGAGGCGGGGTGGTCTGAGTGATGCCGAGTGGTACCTGCTGCGGCCGTTTCTGCCGGTCGGTAACAGGCTTTGTGGCGCTGGCGGGACCACCGGCCGGTGATCGACCGGATTCTGCACCGGGCGCGGACCGGTGTTCAGCGGCGTGACCTGCCCGAATGGTTCGGCCCGTGGAAGACCGTCCAGGAACGCCACTGGCTGTGGTCAGCGGACGGGAGGTGGAAGCGTCTGATCCAGCGGGTCCGGGCCGCGGCCCGCGGCGGACGCGGCAGGTGAAGTCGACTGGGAGAGGTCGGTCGACTCCACCGTCGTCCGCGCTCGCCGGCATGCGGCCAGCGCCCGCACCCGATTCCAAGGGGGCTGCGCAGGCAGAACACCACCAGGACGAGACGCCGTGGCAGCGCCTCCGGGCCCGCCGTCGGGGCATCCGGTACACGAGCCCGGAGACGGCCACCGGCCAGGCCGCCCGCCCCGCAAGAAAACCTGTGTGCAAGCGCGGCACCAGCACGCGCGCTTCGGCGGCGGCTCCTGCGGGCCGTATTGCTGGAGCGCAGTGGTGGCGTTCTCGGCCGCCGGGCCGGCATCGGCGCCAGTTGCTTCCAGACCCGTCCTACCGGCCGCGTCGCAACACCGTGGACCCGACACCTGCTACGCGTGCAAGACCACAGCTCACGCCAGCATCCCGGTCCCCAAGAGGTCCGCAGGAATGATCAAGAGCCGCTTCAGATCTCCTCTGAAACGGCTCCTGAGCTGCGACTTCGTAAAGTCGGGACGACAGGATTTGAACCTGCGACCCCTTGACCCCCAGTCAAGTGCGCTACCAAGCTGCGCCACGTCCCGGTGCGCTGTCCCGCGGAGTTCCGCGTGATCGCGCGAACAGAACTTTACCCCACGCCGGGCGGTGCACCGAAGGGGGCGTCGGCGCGGGACAATCGGCTCATGGGCAGCACAGGGCGCAGCGACGAGGGCACGGCCGGGCCGCGGGACCGGGACGAGGAGGGGCGAGCGCGCAACGCCCGGCCCCGGGACGGGCTGGGGCGGCCCCTGCCGTACGGCGCGGTGGGTGTGGCACGGCAGCCGGAGGGGGTGGTGCGCACGCCGCAGGAGAGCGTCGCCGAGGCGCGGGCCCTGCTGGCGGAGGGCAAGCCGTTCCACGCGCACGAGGTCTTCGAGGACGCCTGGAAGTCGGGGCCCGCGTCCGAGCGCACCCTGTGGCGGGGCCTGGCCCAGCTCGCGGTGGGCCTCACCCACGCGGCACGCGGCAACGTCACCGGCGGTGCGCGGCTGCTGAGGCGCGGGGCCGGCGCCGTTCAGGAGTGGGCGGCGCGCACCGGGCAGGGGCGGCCGTACGGGATGGACCTCGCGCGGCTGGCCGACTGGGCGCGGGAGCTGGCGCGGACCGTGGAGGAGACGGGCGGCCCGGTGGACGCGCGGGCGGCGGCGCCCCGGCTGGACTGACGGCGGCGGGATCCGGTGCCGTCACCGTCCGTGCCGTACGGCAGACTCAGGGCGTGCGAAAGATTCATGTCATCGGTATCGGCGCGGGCGACCCCGACCAGCTGACCCTTCAGGCGGTCAGGGTCCTGCGGAGCACGGACGTGTTCTTCGTCCTGGACAAGGGCGAGGTGAAGAGCGATCTGACGCGCCTGCGCCGCGACATGCTGGACGCGCACCTGCCGGACGGCGCCTACCGGGTGGTGGAGGCCCGTGACCCGGAGAGGGACCGCGGGGCGGGCGGGGCGGCCTACTCCCCCGCCGTCGGCGACTGGCGCAGTGCCCGCGCCGACATCTACGAGCGGCTGATCACCGAGGAGCTCGGGGAGGACGACAGCGGCGCGTTCCTGGTGTGGGGCGACCCCGCGCTGTACGACAGCACGCTCGCCATCCTCCAGGAGGTGCTGGAGCGGGGGGCGGTGACCTTCGAGTACGACGTGGTGCCGGGCATCAGCAGTGTCTCCGCGCTCGTCGCCCGGCACCGCACCGGTCTGAACCGGGTGGCGCGCCCGGTGCAGATCACCACGGGCCGCCGGCTCGCCGAGGGCTTCCCGGAGGGGGTGGACGACGTGGTGGTGATGCTCGACGCCCACCAGGCCTTCCGGCGGTACGCCGGGGAGGACATGGAGATCTACTGGGGCGCCTACATCGGCACGCCGGACGAGATCCTGGTCTCGGGTCCGCTCGCCGAGGCCGGTCCGCGCATCGAGCGGCTGCGGGCCGAGGCGCGCGAGCGCAAGGGCTGGATCATGGACACGTATCTGCTGCGCCGCAACCCCGGCGAGGCGTGAGGGCCGCCCCGAGCGGACCGCTCCCGCATCCGCCCCGGCACGCTCGCCGTTCTCGCTCCCCGCGCTCGCCGCTCTCGCCCCCGGTACGGGCGCACACGAGACCCGCGTCGTGCGGGGCGCACACGAGACCCGCGTCGTGCGCGAGACCGGCGCCGTCACGCCGCGGCGTGGGGGCGTCGGCCGAGGAGCGGGTCCGCTGCTCGTCGAGGGCCCGTCACCCGGCTCCCCCACGGCACCCCGGCCCCGGCCCCCTGACCGCCCGGCCGCCCCCCGGTCACCCCGGCCGGGTGCGGTGACCGCACGCCCGGGCCCTCGCGCTCGGGCTCACCCCGCCCCGAACCCCAGCCACGCCACTGCCCCCGCCACGTCCGGCACGGTCTCCACCCCCGCGGGCAGCGACGGCCGCCGCACGACCACCACGGGCAGTCCCAGCTCCCGCGCGGCCGTCAGCTTCGCCGCCGTCGCCGTCGCGCCGCTGTCCTTCGTCACCAGCACGTCCACCCGGTGCTCGCGCAGCAGGGTCCGTTCGTCGTCGACGGTGAACGGACCACGGGCCAGGACGAGTTCGAGGTCCGGGGGTGTCGGCGGCTCGGGCGGCTCCACGGACCGTACGACGAAGTGGAGGCCGGTGAGAGCGGCGAAGGCCGCCAGGCCCAGGCGTCCGGTCGTCAGGAAGACGCGCTCGCCCAGGCCCGGCAGCACCCGTGCCGCCCCCTCCAGCGAGTCGACCGGATGCCAGCGGTCCCCGGGGCCGGGGCGCCAGCCGGGCCGCCGCAGGACCACCAGCGGGCGTCCGGTGGCGGCGGCGGCCCGGGCCGCGTTCGCGGTGATGCCGGCGGCGAAGGGGTGGGTGGCGTCCACGACGGCGTCCACGCGCTCCTCGCGCAGCCACGCGGCGAGCCCCTCCGCCCCGCCGAACCCGCCGATGCGGACCTCCCCGGCGAGCGCCCCCGGCCGGGACACGCGCCCGGCGAGCGAGGAGGTCACCCGCACACCCGGGCGGACCGCCAGCGCGGCGGCCAGTTCACGTGCCTCGGTGGTGCCACCGAGGACCAGGACGTGCGCGGACATGGTGTCGAGCCTACGGGGTGGCTCTCCCGGCGCGGACGGCCGAGGACGGCGTTATCGTCCCCGTATGGATGCGGTGCGGGCCGTCCTCGTCGATGTCGACGGAGTGCTGACCGTCTCCTGGGAACCGCTGCCCGGCACGGTGGAGGCGCTGCGGACGATCCGGGAGGCGGGGCTGGGCGTCGCCCTCGTCACCAACACCTCTAACGCAGTAGCAGTTGCAGTGCGCCGACCACCGTGGCGGCGATGACGAGCTGTTCGAACAGCCGCTGGTCGATGCGGTGGACGGCCCACGTGCCGAACAGCGCCCCGGGCACGACGAAGGCGACGAGCGCGGCGTCCAGCAGCAGTGAGCGGCCGTCGATGAGGCCGAGGCCCACGCTGAACGGCACCTTGGAGACGTTGACGATGAGGAAGAAGAAGGCGGAGGTGCCGAGGAAGCCGAGCTTGCGGAAGCCCGCCGACAGCAGGTACATGGACATCACCGGGCCTCCCGCGTTGGCGACCATCGTGGTGAAGCCGCCGAGGACGCCGTAGGAGCGGGCCTTGAGGCGGCCGCCCCGGGTGACCACGGCGTCCGGGTCGTCGGCCGCCCCGGCGGTGCGGCGGCGCCACACCGTGACGCCCGCCATCAGCAGCAGGATCGCGCCGATCGACGTGCGCACCACCGCGTCGTCGGCCCACGTCAGGAAGACCGTGCCGACGACGACGCCGGCCGCGACAGCGGGGAAGAGCCGCCACAGGGTGGGCCAGTGGGCGTGCCGCCGGTAGGTGAGGACGGCGAGGACGTCCCCCGCGATGAGGATCGGCAGCAGCACGCCCGTGGAGGCCCGGGCCGGCAGGACGGCGGCGAAGAGGGCGAGGCTGACCGTGTTGGCCCCGCTGACGGCCGTCTTGGAGAAGCCGACCAGCAGGGCCGCGAAGGCGAGGGCGGCGAACTCCCAGCCGGTGAGGTGCCACAAGGTCATCGTGTTCATTACGGCTACCGATGCTAAGGGCACCTAACCGACGCCGTGAGGTCCGTCTCGACTGGTGGCCCGCCCTGGCGTTCGCCTGGTGGCCGCCCCGGCACCCGCCTGATGTCCGCCGGGCTCCCGTCCGGTGACCGCCCCGGCCGGCCGGGTCAGTGCCGTTCCACCAGCACCGCGCTGCCCTGCCCCACGCCCACGCACATGGTGGCCAGGCCGCGCTGGGCGCCGGTGCGTCGCATGCGGTGCAGGAGCGTGGTGAGGATGCGGGCGCCCGAGCAGCCCAGCGGGTGGCCGAGGGCGATCGCGCCGCCGCTGGGGTTGACCAGGTCGGGGTCGATGCCCAGTCGGTCCACGCAGGCCAGGGCCTGTGCCGCGAACGCCTCGTTGAACTCGGCCTCCTGGACGTCGCCGACCCCCCACCCGGCGCGGGCCAGCGCCTTGTGGGTGGCGGGGACGGGGCCGATGCCCATCACGTCGGGGTGGACGCCGGCGGAGGCACCGGCGACATAGCGGCCCAGGGACTCCAGCCCCAGGTCGTTGAGGGCCTCCTCGCTGACAAGGAGGAGGCCGGCGGCGCCGTCGTTCATCGGGGAGGCGTTGCCCGCGGTGACCGTGCCGCCGGCGCGGAAGACGGGCTTCAGCCCGGCGAGCCGCTCGTAGGAGGTGTCCTCGCGGATGCACTCGTCGGCATCGACGACCACGCCGTCGGGGCGTTCGACGGGCAGGATTTCGTCGTCGAAGTGGCCGTTCTTGCGGGCCAGCGCGGCGAGCCGGTGGCTGCGCAGGGCGAACTCGTCCTGGCGCTCGCGCGGGACGCCGTGGCGAGCGGCGACCTCCTCGGCGGTCTCGCCCATGGACAGCAGGCCGTGCAGGTCCTTCATCGCCGGGTTGACCAGGCGCCAGCCGAGGCGGGTGTCGACGGTCTCCATGCGGTGCGGGAGGGCTTCGTCGGGGCGGGCCAGCACGAACGGGGCGCGGCTCATCGACTCGGAGCCGCCCGCGAGCACGACGTCCGCCTCGCCGGCGGCGATGGTGCGGGCCGCGGCGGTGACGGCCTCCATGCCGGAGGCGCACAACCGGTTGACCGTGGCGCCGGGGACCGTCTCGGGCAGTCCGGCGAGCAGCGCTGCCATCCGGGCGACGTTGCGGTTGTCCTCGCCGGCCTGGTTGGCGGCGCCCCAGTAGACGTCGTCGATCCGGGCCGGGTCGAGCGCGGGCAGGTCGGCGACCAGGCCGCGCACGACGGCGGCGGCGAGGTCGTCGGGCCGCACGGTGGACAGCGCACCGCGGAGCTTGCCGATGGGGGTGCGGCGGGCGGCCGCGAAGTGGACGGGACGCACGAGGGGGACTCCTGACCGACGACGATGTGGACCGGTGGACCGACTCCCTCTAAATTAGCACCGCTAGTTTCACTGGGTCGGGTCCCGTACAGGAGGAGACATGACCGAGCACGCCCTCGCAGGGACCCGCGGTGCGCTGGCCGCCTACGAGTGGTCGCACCCTGAGCCCCGCCACCTGGCCCTCCTGGTCCACGGCTACGGCGAGCACGCCGGCCGTCACGCCCGGGTGGCAGCCGTGCTGCGGGGACACGGGGCGGCCGTGTTCGCGGTCGACCACGTCGGCCACGGCAGGTCGGCGGGCGAGCGGGTCGTGATCGAGGACTTCGAGGACGTGGTGACCGACCTGCACGCCGTGGCCGGGCTCGCCCGGGCCGCGCACCCCGGCCTGCCGCTGGTGGTGATCGGCCACTCCATGGGCGGCCTCGTCGCGGCCCGCTACGCACAGCGGTACGGCGACGGGACCGCCGCGCTCGTACTGTCCGGCCCGGTCCTCGGCGCCTGGGAGCTGCCCGGGCGGCTGCTCGCCCTCGACGAGATCCCGGACACCCCGATCAGCCCCGCCGCGCTGTCCCGCGACCCGGCGGTGGGCGCCGCGTACGCCGCCGATCCGCTGGTGTGGCACGGCCCGATGAAGCGGCCGACGCTGGAGGCGTTCGTGCGGACCCTGGGGACCGTCGCCGAGGAGGGCCGGGTCGGCCCGATCCCGCTGCTGTGGCTGCACGGCGAGGACGACCGGCTGGTCCCGCTCGCCGGCACCCGGCCCGGCGTCGAGGGGCTGAGCGGAAGCGGCAGTCTCACCGAGCGCGTCTATCCCGGCGCCCGGCACGAGGTGTTCCACGAGACGAACAAGGCCGAGGTCTTCGCGGACGTGACGCGGTTCCTGGACGACGTCCTCCCCGGGTGACACGGCTCCCGGCGGACGGGCCCGGCGGTTGACGGGCGCCGCGTTTGCACCTGTTCGCCCTGGGCACCCGCGCCTCCATGGAGTGGTTGCGCCGTGCCGCCTGTGTGGGCGAGGACCCCGAGCTGTTCTTTCCCGTGGGCACGTCAGGACCGGCCCTGCGGGACGTCGCCGACGCCAAGCGGGTCTGCGCCCGCTGCGCCGTGACCGCCGCGTGCCTGGACTACGCCCTCGCCAGTGGGCAGATGGCCGGAGTGTGGGGCGGCACCGGCGAGGAGGAACGCGCCGAACTGCTCCGTACCGCACGAGACGACGCCGCAAGGAGAACCTCGGTATGACTGTCGTGAAGAGCCCGCTGCCGGAACCCGCCCGTCAGGTCACCTTCGACGCGTTGCAGACCACCCTGATCGACCTCCTGGGCCTCTCCCTGGTCGGGAAGCAGGCGCACTGGAACATCGTCGGCCCCCGCTTCCGCTCGATCCACCTCCAGCTCGACGAGGTGGTCACGACGGCCCGCGAGTACGCGGACACCGTCGCCGAGCGGGCCGCCGCGCTGGGTCTGCCGCCCGACGGCCGTCCGGAGACCATCGCCTCGACGTTCACGCTGCCCGGCCCGAAGGACGGCTGGGTGCGCGACGAGGAGGTCGTGCAGGTCATCGCGGACGCGCTGAGCGCGGCCATCGGACGGCTGCGGGAGCGGATCGAGGCGACGGAGACGGCGGACCCTGTCACCCAGGACCTGCTCATCGGCATCACCGCCGACCTGGAGAAGCAGCGGTGGATGTTCGAGGCGGAGAACTGGCCGCGCGAGAGCTGAACCGGCCGGACAGGCACCGAGAACGATCCACCGGACGAAGGGGCACGCCATGACCGACGCCCTCGAACTCGACGCGCTGTGGGAGGACTTCCACCGCGTCGTGAACATGACCTCGCAGGAGCTGGCCGCCTGGCTGCGGGTGCGGGACGCCGACGAGAACGCCGAACCCCTGCCCGAGGCGGCCGGCAGCCCGACCGGGCAGCACGTGCTGGCCATCCTGCAGAAGCGGCGCACCGACCTGACCGACGACGACGTCCGCGTGATGCACCGGGTCGTCGACACGGTGACCGCGCAGGCCGACCTGGAGAACGAACCGGAGCCGGAGCGGACGCGGGAGGACACCCGCCGCCGGCACCGTCTGATGACGATCGGCCACGACCCGCTCAAGGCGTGAGACGGGCCGGGCGGCTCGGCGCGACCGCCACCGGCGTCCGCACGCGCGGCACGAGCACGGACGGGTCGGGCGCGAACAGCGCGGGCTGTGGTCGCCGGGCACCACGGCCGGTTTCTCCGCCGTCTCCTCGCCCGGCGCCCCCCGTACCTCGGCCGGCGTCGAGATGACGTACCGGTAGCCGTACGGCACGCCCGCCGACGCCTGCCGCCCGGGCACGTGCGGCCGGCGGGTGACGGCGGGGCGGCCCGGCGGGTGACGGCGGGGCCGGTGGCCGCGGGGCCCTCAGAGGTCCAGCACCCGCGCGATGGTGCGCAGGACGCCGTCGTCGTTGTTCGAAGGGGCGAGGTGACGGGCCCGGCGGACGACCTCCGGGTGGGCGTTGGCCATGGCGAACGACCAGTCGGCGGCGTCCAGCATCTCCAGGTCGTTGAGGTAGTCGCCGAACACCATGGTCTGCGCGGACGTGATGCCGAGCTCCCTCTGGAGCCGGCGCAGCGCGGCACCCTTGTTGGCGGTGCGGTTCATGACGTCGACCCAGTGCTCGCCGGAGACGACGACCTGGTGGGTGGCGGCGAACGGCTTCAGGGCGGGGGCGATCGTCCTCTCGGCCGACCCGAAGTCGAACAGGGCGACCTTCAGAATGTCGTCGTCGACGGCGGCGGCGTCCTCGACGACGCGGTGGCGGACGTAGTACCGGGCCACCTCGTCCATGAAGGCGTCGTCGGCCCGCTCCACGTAGGCGGACCGCTTGCCGCACACGACGACGCCGATGTCGGCGCCGTCGGCCGCCAGCCCGCGCGCGGCCTCCACGATCCCCGGGACCACGTCCGCCGCCAGCGGGTCGGAGCTCAGTTCCCGCCCGTCGCGCACCACGTAGGTGCCGTTCTCGGCGATGAAGACCATGCCGTCGGCGAAGTCGGCGAACTCGCGCTCCAGGGTGGCGTACTGGCGTCCGCTGGCCGGGCTGAACAGCACCCCGCGCCGCCGCAGCCGTGCGAGCGTCTCCCCCAGTCCCTCGGGCGTCCGCTGGCCGTCGTCGAGCAGAGTGCCGTCCATGTCGGTGACGATCAGCCGGATGTCGGCCGGGGCGACCGACGGGTCGGGGGCGGTGGGACGGGCGGCTTGCGAGGGGCGCATGTCCTGCTTCCTGTACGGGGGCGACCGGACCGTCACCCTACCGGGGGACACGAGGGCCACCGCCGGGGGCCCGGGGCGCCGGCCCCCGCGCCGGTCGCCGCCGTCGCGCCGATTCCCGGGACACCGGTGATCACCCGACGGCACAATGGCGACGACGGCCGGACGGGCGAACGATTCCGGTCAGGACGCGAGAAGGAGCAGTGACGTGAGCGAGGGCCACGCGCCGGCGGGCGGACGGGCACGGCTGAACACCGGAGTGGCGCACAACGCGCGGGTGTGGAACTACTGGATCGGCGGCAAGGACAACTACGAGGTCGACCAGAAGGTCGGCGAGCAGGTCGCCGGGATGTTCCCGCTGATCCGGGAGATCGCCCGCGCGGACCGCTGGTTCCTGGGCCGGGCGGTGCGGTTCCTCACCGAGGAGCGCGGGGTGCGGCAGTTCCTCGACGTCGGCACCGGGCTGCCGACGGCCGACAACACCCACGAGATCGCACAGCGCGTCGCCCCCGAGTCGCGGATCGTGTACGTCGACAACGACCCGATCGTCCTCGCGCACGCCCGCACGCTGCTGACCGGCACCCCCGAGGGCGCCACCGACTACATCGACGCCGACGTGCACGACCCGGACGCGATCCTGCGGCGGGCCGGCGCCACCCTGGACCTCACCCGCCCGGTCGCGGTGATGATGCTCGGCATCCTGAACTTCGTCCTGGACGTCGAGGCGGCGCGGGACGTCGTGCGCCGGATCATGGCCGAGGTCCCCTCGGGCAGCTTCCTGGTGCTGACGCACCCCACCCACGACCCCGAGGTCGGCGGCGAGGGCCAGATCCCGGCGATGAAGTTCTGGAACGAGAACGCCACACCGCCGATCACGGCCCGCTCCGGCGCGGAGATCGCCGCGTTCTTCGAGGGCCTGGAGATGCTGGAGCCGGGCCTGGTGCCGTGCTCCCGCTGGCGTCCCGAGCCGGGCTCCCCGGCTGTGGTGCCGCAGTACGGCGCGGTGGCCGTCAAGCCCTGACGCAGGGCCCGCCCACCGGGCGGCGGTGAGGTGGTGAGGGCGGTCGGCCGGACGCGCGAGCAGGCGCCGCGCCGGCGATCCGCCCCCGGGACGGGCACGCGGTGACTCCCACAACGGGACGCTGAGCCGGCGGCCCATCCCGGGCACGGGACGCGCGGTGCCGGCTGTCCCCCGCGCAACGGGGACGCGGTGAAGGCCGCACGGGGGCGTTGTACCGGCGGCCCGCCCGAAGGACGGGGACACGGTGGATCCCGCAGCGGGCCTCTGAGCCGGCGGCTCACCCCGGGGACGGGGAGGCTGAGCCGGCGGCCCGCCCCGGGCACGGGACACGGTGCCGGCAGTCCCGCCCCGGACGCGGGGACGCGGTGCCGGCGGCTCACCCCGGGCACGGGGACGCGGTGCCGGCTGTCCCCCGCGCAACGGGGACGCGGTGACGGCGGCACGGTGGCGCTGTGCCGGCGGCCCGGCCGTGCGACGGTGGTCTGTGACGGTGGCCCGCCGTGCGGCCGACCGACCGCGCATCGGGCCCTGACCGTGGGAGGCCGTATGACCACCCTCGCCGACCCGGTGCCCGGCGGACGCCCCGGTGACGTCGAGCGGGCGCGAGCGCTGAGCGGCGGGCTGTCGGGGCGGGGCGTGCACGGGATCGTCCTCGCCTACGTCGACACCGCGGGCGTCACGCGGGTGAAGACGATCCCCGTCGCGGGACTGGCGTCGGCGGCGGCCTGGGGCGTCGGCATGTCCCCGGTGTTCGACACGTTCCTCGCGGACGACCGCAGCGTCACCACGGACGTCCTGGGCTCCCCGGACGGCGACCTGCGCCTGTACCCCGACCTCGACCGGCTGGTGGTGCTGGCCGGGCAGCCCGGCTGGGCGTGGGCGCCGGTCGACCGGATCACCCAGGACGGCGAGCGGCATCCGGGCTGCTCCCGCACCTTCCTGCGGCGGGTCGTCGCCGACGCGGCCCGCGCGCACGGCCTGGCCTTCCGGGCGGCCGTCGAGATCGAGTGGGCCGTGGGCCTGGACTCCGCGCCCGCCGGGGAGTTCGTCCCGGCGGCCACGGGACCGGCGTACGGCGCGGTCCGCCAGGTCGAGCTGAGCGCGTACCTGGCCGACCTGCTGGCCGCGTGCGCGGCGCAGGGCGTGGACGTCGACCAGGTGCATCCCGAGTACGGGCCCGGTCAGTTCGAGATCTCGGCGGGTGCCCTGGACCCGGTGGCGGCGGCCGACCGCAGTGTGCTGGTGCGGCAGACGATCCGCGCGGTGGCCCGCCGCCACGGCCTGCGGGTCTCCTTCTCCCCCGCCGTCGCGGCACGCGGCGTCGGCAACGGCGGCCACGTCCACCTCTCCGCCTGGCGCGGTGGCGTCAACCTGCACACGGGCGGCGACCGGCGCCACGGCATGACGGCCGACGCGGAGGCCTTCACGGCCGGGGTGCTGGCGCGTCTGCCGGCCCTGACGGCGGTGACCGCGCCGAGCCCCGCGAGCCGTCTGCGGCTGAGGCCCTCCCAGTGGGCCGGGGTGTTCACGGCGTGGGGGCTGGAGACCCGCGAGTGCGCGCTGCGGCTGGTGCGGGGCACCGTAGGCCGGCGCGCGGAGCTGGCGAACCTGGAGGTCAAGCCGGTCGACCTGGCCGCCAACCCCTACCTCGCGCTCGGCTGTCTGATCGCCGCCGGCCTGGACGGGGTGTCGTCGAGTGCCGTGCTGCCCGAGGAGACCACCGGCGACCCGGCCCTCCTCGACGCCGGGGAGGCCGCCGCCAGGGGCGTGCGGCGGCTGCCGGCCTCGCTGGACGAGGCTGTCGCCGCGTTCCGCCGGGACGAGGTGTTGCGCGGCGCGCTCGGGCCGGTCCTCGCCGACGCGGTGACCGCCGTACGGCTCGGGGAGCTGGAGGCCGCGGACGGGCTGGACGACGCGCAGGTCGCCGCCGCCTACCGGTGGGTGTACTGACATGGCCGTCGGGCCGGTCCACGAGGCACTCGCCGCACTGCGACTGGTGGACCACCACTGTCACGGCGTGGTCACCGGCCCGCTGGACCGGGCGGGCTTCGAGTCGCTGCTCACCGAGGGCGAGCGCTGGCCGGGCAGCTCGCCGTTCGACACCCCGGCGGGCGTCGCCGTCCGCCGGCACTGCGCGCCCCTGCTGGACCTGGAGCGGCACGCGCCCGCCGACGCTTACCTGGCCCGGCGGGACGAGCTGGGCCCCGGGGAGGTCGGCCGTCGTCTCCTCACGGCGGCGGGGACGGGCGCGCTCTGTGTGGACACTGGGTTCGCCCCGTTGCCCCTGACGACGCCGGCCGAGCTGGCCGAGGCGGCGGGCGCGGTGGCGTACGAGGTGGTCCGGCTGGAGCGTGTCGCGGAGACGGTGGCCGGGCGGGGCGTCGAGCCGGACGGGTACGGGGACGCGTTCCGCGCGGCCGCGCTGGACGCGGTGCGGCGGCCGGGGGTGGTGGCGGTGAAGTCGGTGGCCGCCTACCGCACCGGCTTCGACCTGGACCCGGCCCGTCCCTCGGACGCCGAGGTCACCCGCGCCGCCCGGCGCTGGCTCGCGCACGGCGGACGGCTGGCGGACCCCGTCCTGGTACGGCACCTGCTGTGGACCGCCGTCGACCTGGGGCTGCCCCTCCAGCTCCACACCGGCTTCGGCGACCGCGACATCCGGCTGCACCGGGTGGATCCCACCCGCCTCACGGACTGGCTGCACCTGACCTCGGGCACGATCCCGGTGCTCCTCCTGCACTGCTGGCCCTACCAGCGGCAGGCCGCCTACCTGGCCGCGGTGTTCGAGCGGGTGTACCTGGACGTGGGGCTCACCCTGCACCACGTCGGCCCGGCCCGGGCGCGGGCGGTGCTGGAGGAGGCGCTGGAGATCACACCGTTCCGCAAACTGCTGTACAGCTCGGACGCCTACGGTGTCGTGGAGTTCCACGCGCTCGGCGCGCTGGCGTTCCGCCGGGGCCTCGGAGACCTCCTCCAGGACCGGGTGGACGACGACGAGTTGAGCCTGCCCGACGCGCTGCGCCTGGCGCGGTGGGCGGGAGCGGACAACGCCCGCCGGGTCTACCGGCTACCCCACCGGACACTGAAAGTATGATCTAGCAATGTCTGACATGACCGAGACCACGCCGGGCTGGCTGAGCCAGGACGAACTCGAACTCGCCCGTGCCCGCATGCCGATCCTGTACGTCGAGGCCGTGCCCGTGCGCGTCGACGACAGCGGCGAAGTCACCCGCATCGGCCTGCTGCTGCGCATCGGACCGGACGGCAATGTCAGCCGGACCCTGGTCTCCGGCCGGGTCCTGCACCACGAGCGGGTCCGCGACGCGCTGCTGCGCCATCTGGAGAAGGACCTCGGCCCGGTGGCGCTGCCCCGCGTCCCGGCGTCCCTCCAGCCCTTCACGGTCGCCGAGTACTTCCCGACCCAGGGCATCACGCCGTACCACGACCCGCGTCAGCACGCGGTGTCGCTGGCCTACATCGTGCCGGTGACGGGTGACTGCCGGCCCCGGCAGGACGCCCTGGACCTGGTGTGGTTCGACCCGCAGGAGGCTGCGTCGCCCGCGGTGCAGAGCGAGATGCCCGGCGGACACGGCTTCCTGCTGCGGCAGGCCCTGGCCCACGTCGGTCTGTCCGCCTCCTGACGGGCGGGGCGGGCCGGGCGTGCTCGCGGCCCTCCGACGAGACCCTCCGCCCGAGGCGCCTCGTACCTCACGCCGGTGCTCTTCCGCCACCTCCCACCGGCGGCGGCCCGTCTCCCCGTCGGCCGCCGCGTCGGACAGCCGTGGCCGGTTCCCGGGCTGTCGCGGAGTTCGCCGGGTCCGTCGGGACCGGTGAGGTCGCCGCCGCAGGGATCCGGGCGCGGCGCGGAGCCCGGCAGGGCGCCGCAGGCCGGGCGCGGCGCCCGCGCAGACGGTCGAAGGACACGGTCGTCGGGGCGTCGGCCGTTCGCGGGACGGGCGGGCAGGGGGCCGTCGACGGGGCCGGACAGCACCCGACGCCGCCGGGGCCGGCCCGTTGGCGGAGACGCTTCTCGAGGGGCGGCAACCCGCGCGGGCGCGCCGACTTGTCTCGGCAACCCGCACGCACCACACGACGAAGGCCGCCCCCACATTCCGTGGAAACGGCCTTCCGACCTGCGGTGAAGCTGGTCGGGACGACAGGATTTGAACCTGCGACCCCTTGACCCCCAGTCAAGTGCGCTACCAAGCTGCGCCACGTCCCGTTGCCCGCCTGACCTGGGGTTTCCCCCGGCCGGACGTGCACAGAAACCATACCGCACTCGGGTCGGTGGTCGCGCACCCCTTTCGGGGCGGCCCGGCCCGCGCCGGGGTCAGCCCTGCGCCGGGAGGCCGAGGCCGGGGTACGACTCCAGCAGGCGCGGCGGGGCCGCCTGGCGCCAGGAGTCGGCCAGGATGTCCTGGAGCTCCCGCTCGTCCTCCACGGCGGCGAGCCGGACCCGGACCCAGGCGAACTGGGCCTCGTGGTCGGCGATCCAGAACTTCCCCGGCTCGGCGAGGACCAGTTCGTCGCGCTCCTCCTTGGGGCAGCGCACGGCGAGCGAGGTCTCGTCCTCGGGCAGCGTGGCGAACATCTTCTCCGCGACCCGGAAGGTGGGCATGTTCCAAGCGATCTTCTCCGTCGTGTCCGGCAGGGACAGGGCGATACGGCGTGCGTCTTCGGCGTCCGGCATGCCTCGCACCGTAGCGGCTGCCACCGACAGTCACCCGGCGACGACGTGCTTGTAGTACAGGGTGGTCGGCCGCAGTACACCGGACGGGTCCGCCGCGTAGTCCGGGATCACCCCGGCGCGGGTCCATCCGGCGCCGCGGTAGAGGCGTTCGGCGGGGCTGTCGGTCTCGGTGTCCAGGTGCAGCAGCGTCACACCGCTCGCGGCGGCGGCCTCCTCGGCGAGGGCCAGGAGCCGGCGTCCGAGGCCGCGGCCGCGGGCGTCGCGGTGGACCACCAGCTTGACGAGTTCGGCGCGGTGGCGGCTGTTGGGCCTGTCGGGGAAGGCGAGGCCGACCGTGCCGACGACGCGGTCGCCGTCGCGGGCCGCCCACACCGCGAGCTGACCGGCGGCCACCGCCGTCGCCCGCTCCCGCCACCAGGCGAGGGCGTGGGCGGGGTCGAGCGGGGCGAGGAAGCCGAGGGAGCCGCCGCCGTCCACGGCGTCGACGAGCAGGTCGGCCAGCTCCTCGGCGAGGCCGAGCAGGGCGGGGGCGTCGAGGCGGGTCGTCGTCACGGCAGCACCACCGCCAGCGCGTACCGCACGTCCGTGTCGCCCGCGCACCGGAACCGGGTGGGCCCCCACACCCGCAGGCGCAGACAGTCGCCGGTGCCGAGGTGGTGCTCGACGTCCTGCGCGGTGAGGTCGAGGGCTCCCTCCAGGACCCAGATGTGCTGTTCCAGGCCTGGCACGGGCGGCCGGTCGTAGGCGATGTCGGCGCCGGGGGCGAGCCGGCCCTCGACGAGTTCGCCGCGCAGTCCGGCGTGCGGCGGCGACACCGAACGCCGGACGAACCCGGAGGCGCGGTCCTCCCAGACCGGCTGGTCGGCGGCCCGCACCAGCAGCGCGGGCGCCCCCTCGACCTCGCCGAGCAGCCGGGACATGGTCCGGCCGTAGACGTGGCACAGGCGGTTGAGGGTGGCCGCGGTGGGGCTGATCTCGGCCCGCTCGGCCCGCGACAGGGTCGAACGGCTCACCCCGCTGCGCTCGGCCAGCTCCCCGAGCGACCAGCCGCGTTCGGCACGCAGCTCGGCGAGACGGGCGGCGAGTCGGGCGTCCACCGGGTCGACGGCGTCCTGGGCGCTCTCGGGCGGGGCGGAACCGCCCCCCTCAACGTTTCTCATATGTGGGATGCTATCCCGCATACGGGATTCCGAGAAGGGGTCACGGGTGATCACACGGGCGGGGTCGCGGGGGGCCGCGGGGGGGTCGCGGGGGGATCGGTGAGGCGGTCTGCGGGCATCGCCGACGATCACGCGGTTCGGTTCGCCGAGGGGCGGTGGGCCGGGGCGACGGCGATCACGCGGGCGGGGTACGGGGCGGTCGCAAGATCACCTGCCGGGGTACCCCGGGTAGCCGGTCGCCGGGAATCAGGCGAGGCCGGGACGAGGGGGTCACGCCGTCGGCGTCGCCTCCCCCAGGGCCTCCAGCACCGGGCGGATCAGCGGATGGGCCTCCGCGCCCCGCCGTACGGCGGCGAAGACGCGGCGGGTCGGGGCCGCCCCGTCGACCGGGCGGACGACCACACCGGTCAGGTCCATGCCGCGCAGCGCCGAGCGCGGGACGAGGGCCACGCCCGCGTCGGCCGAGGCGAGGGCGACGACCGCCCGGAAGTCGTCGGAGGAGTGCTCGAGCCGCGGCTGGAACCCGGCGTGCTCGCAGGCCAGGACCACCACGTCATGGCAGGGGTTGCCGGGGTACGGGCCGATCCACGGGTCCTTCGCCAGCTCCGCCAGCGGCACCTCCTCGGCCTCAGCGAGCCGGTGGGTGACCGGCACGACCGCGTCGAAGGGCTCCGCGTACAGCGGGACATGGGTGAGGCGCGGGTCGTCGGCGGCCGGCGCCCCGCGGTACTCGACGGCGACGGCGATGTCGACCTGCCGGTCGAGGACCATCGGCAGGCTGGCGTCGCCCTCGGCGTCCTGGACGCGGATCCTGATGCCGGGGGCGGTGCCGGCGAGCCGGGCCACCGCGGGCGCGACGACGAGGGCGATGCCGGTCGCGAAGGCGGCGACCGTGACGGTCCCGGCGTCCCCGGAGCCGTACGCGGCCAGTTCCGCCTCGGCGCGCTCCAGCTGCGCGAGGACCGCGTTGGTGTGCGCGAGCAGGATCTCCCCGGCCGGCGTCAGCCGTACGCCCTTCGCGCCGCGTTCCACCAGCCGGTGGCCGGTCTCCTGTTCCAGGGCCGTGAGCTGCTGGGAGACGGCGGAGGGGGTGAGGTACAGCGCGGCGGCAGCCGCCGTCACGGTGCGGTGGTCGGCCACCGCACGGAGGATGTGGAGCCGCCGTGCCTCGATCATGCGAACGATTATCCCCAGATGTCCGGAGCTCTCAGGGGCCCGTGCACTGTGAGCGCCTGATCGGGCCGCGTGGTCCGGCGCCGTGCATCGCAAGGCGCCGGAGAGTCCTCGTAGCGGAGAGCGGGGCCACCAGGGCTCTCCGGCAACGCGGCGAGGAGTGCGGTACCAGGCCGCGCGGCCCAGGCGGGCACGGTGCAAGGACCCCTCAGACCGCGTCCAGCTCCGCCCGCGCCGCGACGAAGGCGTCGACCGCCCGGTTCACGTCGTCCGTGGAGTGCGCGGCGGACAGCTGGACGCGGATACGGGCCTCGCCCTGCGGGACGACCGGGTAGGAGAAGCCGATCACGTACACCCCGCGGGCCAGCAGCAGTTCGGCCATCCGGCCGGCCCTCGCCGCGTCGCCGATCATCACGGGCGCGATGGCGTGGTCGCCGGGGAGGACGTCGAAGCCCTCGGCCGCCATCCGGCCGCGGAACAGGGCCGTGTTCGACGCGAGGCGCTCGCGCAGCTCCCCCGCGGACTCCAGCAGGTCGAGCACCTTGAGCGAGGCCGCCGCGATCACCGGGGCGAGGGTGTTGGAGAACAGGTACGGGCGGGAACGCTGGCGCAGCAGGGCCACGATCTCGGCACGGGCGGCCACATAGCCGCCGGAGGCACCCCCGAGGGCCTTGCCCAGGGTGCCGGTGACGATGTCGACGCGGTCCGTCACGCCGTGCAGTTCGGGGGTGCCCCGGCCGCCGGGGCCGACGAAGCCGACGGCGTGCGAGTCGTCGACCATGACCATGGCGTCGTAGCGGTCGGCGAGGTCGCAGATCTCACGCAGGGGGGCCACGTAGCCGTCCATGGAGAAGACGCCGTCGGTGACGATCAGGCGGCGCCGCGCGTCGGACGCCTCCTTGAGCCGCGTTTCCAGGTCGGCGAGGTCGCGGTTGGCGTAGCGGAGGCGGCGGGCCTTGGACAGGCGGATGCCGTCGATGATCGACGCGTGGTTCAGCGCGTCGGAGATCACCGCGTCCTGCGGGCCGAGGAGTGTCTCGAAGACACCGCCGTTGGCGTCGAAACAGGAGGAGTACAGGATCGTGTCCTCCTGGCCGAGGAAGGCGGACAGCCGCGCCTCCAGCTCCTTGTGCACCTCCTGGGTGCCGCAGATGAAGCGCACGGACGCCATGCCGTAGCCCCAGCGGTCCAGGGCCTCGTGGGCGGCGGCGACCACCTCGGGGTGGTCGGCGAGACCGAGGTAGTTGTTGGCGCAGAAGTTGAGGACCTCGCCGGGGCGGCCGCCGGCCGTGACGTTCACGGTCGCGGACTGCGGGCTGCCGATCACGCGCTCGGGCTTGTGCAGGCCGGCGGCGCGGATCTCGTCGAGGGTGGCGCGCAGGTCGTCGCGCACGGAGTCGAACATCATCAGTCCTTGGAGGTCTCAGAGGGTCCAGTCGAGGATGACCTTGCCGCCGCGGCCGCTCGCCGCGTCCGCGAACGCCGCCTCGAAGTCGCGGTGGCCGTAGCGGCCGGTGATCACGGGGGCGAGGTCGAGTCCGCCCTCCAGGAGCACCGACATGGCGTACCAGGTCTCGAACATCTCGCGGCCGTAGATGCCCTTGATCGTGATCATCGAGGTGACGATCCGGGCCCAGTCGACCGGGAACTCCTCGGCCGGCAGGCCGAGCATGGCGATCCGGCCGCCGTGCGTCATGTTGGCGATCATGTCGCGCAGGGCCTCGGGGCGGCCGGACATCTCCAGGCCGATGTCGAAGCCCTCGCGCAGGCCCAGCTCCCGCTGCCCGTCGGCGATGCCGGTCCGCGAGACGTCCAGCGCGAGGCTCGCGCCGATCTTGCGGGCGAGTTCCAGGCGCTCCTCGCTCACGTCGGTGACCACGACGTTCCGCGCGCCGGCGTGCCGGGCCACGGCCGCGGCCATCAGGCCGATCGGGCCGG
This sequence comes from Streptomyces sp. NPDC030143, assembly GCF_055573695.1. Lineage (NCBI taxonomy): Bacteria > Bacillati > Actinomycetota > Actinomycetes > Kitasatosporales > Streptomycetaceae > Streptomyces > Streptomyces sp. NPDC030143. The sequence goes on along the minus strand of NZ_JBVIAY010000031.1, from coordinate 20,394 downwards.
CGCCGGTGATCAGGACGTCCTCGCCGACCAGCGGGAAGGACAGGGCGGTGTGGACGGCGTTGCCGAACGGGTCGAAGATCGCGGCCACGTCGAGGTCCACCGGGACGCGGTGCACCCACACGTTGGACGCGGGCAGGGCGACGTACTCGGCGAAGGCTCCGTCGCGGCCGACGCCGAGGCCGACGGTGGCCCGGCACAGGTGGCGGCGGCCGGCCAGGCAGTTGCGGCACTTGCCGCACACCAGGTGCCCCTCCCCGCTGACCGTGTCGCCGACGGCGACGTCGGTGACGTCCCGGCCGATGTCGACGACCTCACCGACGAACTCGTGCCCGACCACCAGCGGGGTGCGGATCGCCTGCCGCGCCCAGCCGTCCCAGGCCCGGATGTGCAGGTCGGTGCCGCAGATGCCGGTGCGCAGCACCTTGATCAGGACGTCACCGGCTCCGACCGCGGGCTCCGGGACGTCTCCGAGCCACAGCCCGGGCTCCGCCTTCTCCTTGACCAGCGCCTTCAACGCTACGGCTCCTGTCATGACGCTCCCGGGCACGCCGAAGGGGCCCGCATCCGGGGAGAGGGGTGGATTCGAGGAGCAATCTGCCGCACCCGCCCGCCCCGGTCCATCGAGGATTTCTTAAGCGCCGCCGCAGGTTTCCTTCACACCCGTCGCCGGGTCCGTCCCTCCGGCCGCTACGGCAGCCCGTCGTCCATCGGCCTTTCCAGCCGGACGACGAGATCGGCGGCCGTCGCCTTGATGGTCTCCAGGCCGCCCTTCCCCCAGGGCCGGGGCGTGAGGTCGGCGACGCACACCGTGCCGAGCACCATGCCGGTGCTGTCGATGAGCGGGGCGCCCAGGTAGGAACGGATGCCGTATTCGTCGACGAGCGGGTTGCAGGCGAAGCGGGGATAGTCGCGCACGTCCTCCAAGGCCAGCGCCTTGCGCCGGACAACGACGTGCGGGCAGTAGCCGTAGGCGCGGGCGAGTCCGCGGCCCAGCTCGGGTTTGCCGCCGCGGGCGGCCGGGCCGCCGGCCGGGGTGTGCAGTCCGGCGAAGAACTGCCGCTCCTCGTCGATGAAGTTGACCATGGCGTACGGCGCGCGAGCCACTTCGGCGAGGCGGTCCGCGAAGGCGTCGAGGGCGGGGTCCGGCCGTTCGCCGAGGCCGAGCCGGCGCAGTCGGCGGGTGCGGGCGGGAGCCTCCCTGTCCTCGGGGGTGAGCAGCAGTCGACCGGCCGGGCGCGGCGGGTCGTAGCTCATGAACGGGCTCCGTCACTGGGGAGGTGTGTCATCTGCGGCTCCGGTGCGTCGTGTGCGGGAATCACATGTGGGCGCCGCGGCTCGGCCGGGGTGCTGCCGGTGCGTGCGCGATGAGGTGCCGGACGAGGGTGAGCAGGGTCTGGACACCGGACGCGGAGATGCGGGCGTCGCAGCGCACGACCGGGATCGCCGGGTCGAGGTCGATGGCCGCGCGCACCTCCTCGGGGTCGTAGCGGTGGGACCCGTCGAACTCGTTGACGGCGACGATGAAGCCGAGGCCGCGTTCCTCGAAGAAGTCGACGGCCGCGAAGCACTCCTCCAGGCGGCGGGTGTCGGCGATGATGACCGCGCCGAGGGCGCCCTCGGAGAGCTCGTCCCACATGAACCAGAACCGCTCCTGTCCGGGCGTGCCGAACAGGTACAGCACGTGGTCCTTGTCGAGGGTGATGCGGCCGAAGTCCATGGCGACGGTCGTCTCGACCTTGTTCTCGATGCCGTCGAGGTTGTCGGTCGCGGCACTGACGGTGGTGAGCAGCTCCTCGGTGCTGAGCGGCGCGATCTCACTGACCGCGCCGACGAAGGTCGTCTTGCCGACCCCGAACCCGCCCGCCACGAGGATCTTCAGGGCGGTGGGGAACGGGTCCGAGCCGGCGTCGTGCTCGTCGTGCTCAGAGCTGTCGTCGTAGTCCATCGAGCACTGCCTCCAGTAGGGCCCGGTCGGTGGGGTTGTGGTGGAACTCGGGGGGCTTGGTGGTCAGCGCCCCGCAGTCGACGAGGTCCGACAGCAGCACCTTGGTGACCGCCGCCGGCAACTTCAGGTGGGCGGCGACCTCGGCGACCGGGACGGGAGCGCGGCACAGGTCGAGGGCCTGCGCGTGCTCGGGACCGAGATAGCCGAGGGGGGTCACCCCGGTGGCTCTCACCTGCGACATCAGGTCGAGGGCGACGGTGGGTCTGGTGCGGCCGTTGCTGACCGTGAAGGGGCGCACCAGCCGTCCGGCCGCGTCGTCGAGCCAGGGCCCGTCGCCGGCCGCCGCCACGCTCAAGGCCCCATCACCGAGGCGTCGACGGCGTGCTGTCGGGGTGCCGTCACCAGGTAGGGGCGGACGCTCTTGACGAGCATCGCCATCTCGTAGCCGAGGATCGCCGCGTCGGCCTCGCGGCCGGCGAGCACGGCCAGGCAGGTGCCGGAGCCGGCGGTGGTGACGAACAGCAGCGTCGAGTCGAGCTCGACGACCACCTGCCGTACGTCCCCGCCGTCCCCGAAGCGCACGCCGGCGCTGCGGCCGAGGGAGTAGAGGCCGGAGGCCAGGGCGGCCATGTGGTCGGCACTGTCGGGGTCCAGGCCGTGGACGGACTTCACGAGACCGTCGGAGGACAGGAGGACCGCACTGGTCGTGTGCGGTACGCGCTGCACGAGGCCGCTCATCAGCCAGTCGAGATCGGATACCTGGCCGGTCGGCGCTTCGCTCGCCATGGTGGATCGACTCCTTGGGGTACGGGGGTCTGCGGGAGCGGTGGGGGCGGTGGTCACGGGCGTGCTCATCCGGCGGGTGCGCTCCCGTCGTGCCGGGTGGTGGGGTGGTGGTCGGGTCCGGACGCGCGGTGGTCCTCGGGCGAGGCGGGCGCGTGCGCGGGTGCTGCGGATATCGGCGACGTGGGCCGCGCGACGGAGGGGGTCGCCGGGTGGGCGGACGGCACGGGGTCCCCGCCGTCCGCCTCCAGGCTCTGCTGGGCCTCGGCGAGGCCGATGCCGCGCTGGAAGGCCGCCATGAGGCCGGGGTCGTGGCCGACGGGCCGGTCGTCGTCCTGGCGGGGGGCGGGGCCGCCGCGCAGTTGGGGTGCGATGTGTTCCTGGGCGCGACGGCGCGGAAGCTGGGGCTTGCCCATGGTGCCGCGCACCGCGCTCACGCGCGGGGTCGGTGCGAGCCCCTCGTGCTCCTCGACAGCGGGCCGGTCGCCCGGCCGGATCCCGGGCACGGCCTCGGCCGGGTTGGGCCGCTGCTCATGGGCACCGCGGACGGGCAGGGGGGTGGGCGCCCGCTCGTTCAGCCGCGGGGTGTCGTGCGAGGGGCGCCGGATCGGCAGCGGCGGCGGGGCGGGGAGGCCTGCCGGTGCCGGTGCGGCCGACGGGCCGCCGGGATGCCGGGACCGAGGAGCGGCCCCCGGCGGCGACTGCCCTCCCGAGGAGGCAGCGCGCCGGTCGGGAAGCACGGTGTGCGGATCCGGGAGCAGGGGTTGCCGGTTCGCCGGCACGGCGTGCGCGTCCGACGGCAGCGACGGCCGGCTCGCGGGCACGGCGTGTGGGTCCGACGGCAGCGACGGCCCGTTCACCGACGTCCCGTACGCGTCCGACGGCAGCGACGGCCGGCTCGCGGGCACGGTGTGCGCGGCCGGCGGGGGCGCCATCTGACTCGTCGGCAGGGCTTGTGGGTCGCCCGGCGTGCGACGGTCCGTCAGGACGGGGTGCCGGTCCGCGGGGACGGTCCCCCGGGTTCCGGGCCCGGCCGGCGAGTGCGGGGGTGCGGTCGGTGAGGCCGCGGGGACGGTCGGTGCAACCGCGGGGGCGGCCTGTGTCGTGACCGCCGGCCGTCGGCCGGGCGGGGGCGGGAGCGGGGCGGGGGCCTGGGGGCGATGGTCGCCGGCCCGGGGCACGCCCCGGGTGGGCGGGGCGGAGGCCCGCGCGACGGCGGGGGCGGCCTGTCGCGGCACCGGCGCTCGTCCGGGTCCGTTCGCGTCCCGGCCGTCGGCCTCGGCCTGCGGTGCCGGCAGCGCGGGGGAGCCCAGCAGCGCCTGCGGGACGACGATCACGGCCTGGACCCCGCCGTAGATGTTGGTCTGCAGGCGGACCCGGATGCCGTGGCGGCGCGCGAGCTGGGAAACCACGAAGAGGCCGATGCGTCCGTCGGCCAGCAGGCGGCCCACGTTGACCTGGTCGGGGTCGGCGAGCAGGGCGTTCATCCGGCTCTGTTCCTCGACGGGCAGGCCGAGGCCGCGGTCCTCGACCTCGACGGCGAGCCCGGAGGTGACGAGGTTGGCGCGCAGCAGCACCTGGGTCTGCGGGGCGGAGAACACCGTGGCGTTCTCGACGAGTTCGGCGAGCAGGTGGATGACGTCGGCGACGGCGTGCCCGCGCAGTTCGCCGTCGATCGGCGGCACGAGCCGGACCCGCGAGTACTGCTCGACCTCGGCGATGGCGGAGCGCAGCACCTCGGTCATGGAGACCGGATTGCTCCACTGCCGCCGGGAGACGGCCCCGCCGAGCACGGCGAGGTTCTCGGCGTGGCGGCGGATGCGGGTGGCGAGGTGGTCGACGTGGAAGAGGCCCTTGAGGAGGTCGGGGTCCTCGATCTCGTTCTCCAGCTCGTCGAGGATGGAGATCTCGCGGTGCACGAGCGACTGAAGGCGTCGCGCGAGGTTGACGAACACCTCCAGCTTCTGTTCGCTGCCGGCCTGGCTGGACAGTTGTGCGGCCTGCACGACGGCGGTGACGGCGCCGTCGTGCGCACGGGCCAGGTCGGCGGCGAGCAGCTCGAAGTCGTCGGAGTCCGCGGGCGGTCCGCCGCGCGTGGTGCGCGGGGCCGGGACCTCGCCGCGGCGCAGGGTGTCCAGCAGGGCGCGCAGTTCGGCCTCGCCGTGTGCGGTGCCCCGGCGCAGCGCGGTGAGGCGGTCGGCGACCGTGCGGGCGGCGCGGTCGGCGGCCACGGCCGCGATGAGGATGCCCGCGGCGGTGACGGTGACCGCGCCGGTCAGGACGGCCCACAGGGTGGTGCTGGTGCGGGCGCCGGTGGAGCGCACGGTGAACAGGACGGCCGCGCAGGCGCTGAGGGCGACGGCGGTCGGCGGGAGCACCGCGAGCCGGAGGAGCTGGGACCGTATGTGGGTCTCGGCCGGGGCGGGGGCGGTGCGGGCGACCGGTCGTCCGTGCCGTCCGCCCTCACGGCGGTCTGCGCGTGCGGCCGGTGCGCGGAGGTGAGACATCGGGGTCCTCGTACTGTCTGTCCGTCGGGCGTGGGTGATCGCGCGGGGTGCGCGACTCGGGCGTGCGCCATCGCGGTGTCGGTCGAAGGAGCGGAGAGTTCGACCGCGCGCCGCCCGACGGCCACTCACAGTAGTCGCCGACGCATCATGTGCGGTGGGCAGTTGACAAAGTCCACCGGGGAGCGTCCCGCTCTGGTATGAGGCCTCGCACGAAGGACCGATAACCCGCCGATCATCCCGGACAACAGATGACCGTGGTTCGATCATGCCTGGTCAAAGGCGATCGCAAGCGGACGGGCACAGGACCGGGGGTCGCTCGTTCCCGGGGCCCCGCCGCAGGACGGCCGGGCCGGTTCCGGCGATCCCGCCCGCCCGCGAGGTGTCCGTAGGGGCTTCGCCGACGTCGACCACCCGGAGAGAAGTTACTCAGCGTATCGGCTGTGGCCTTTACTTCTCGCCGTCGGAGGCCGACGGTCCGGGCAGGCCGCGCGGCCCCGCCGGAACTCGCGCGGAGGCGCACGACCGCCGCCGGACGACCTCCCGTTCCCGGCGGGCACCTCCCCGGCGCGGACCCGCTCTTCCGGGGCACGCGACACCCCTGCCTCGAGGAGTGCCGCGCCGAGGCGAGCGCACCGGTCGCCGGCCTCCTCGACGATCGGGCGCGAAGGAGGGGCCGGGGCAGGGGCCCGGGCCCGCGCGGCGCGCTGCGGGCGCCCGACCCACGGCTCTCCCCCCCCCGGCGGGTCAGCCGAACATGCCCGGCCGGTAGGCGCCGGCCGGCTGCCGGTTGATCACGCTCACCCGGTTCGACGCGACCAGAGCTTGTGACACGCGTCTCAGTTCTCGTAGACGTCCAGACGCCCGCACATCCCGAACTTCCCGCGTTCGGAGGGCTGTCGAGAACGCACGACGGCGTCGGCGAGATGGGAGAGGTCGCCCCGCTCCAGCGCGTCGAGCTGCTCCCCGGTGGCCCGGGCGGCGGCCTCGGCCCCCCGCCGCCACCGCGCGCGCCACTCGGCGATCCGCGGCGCCACCAGAGCGGCGGCCGCCCGGTGGAACGCCGCCAGGGCCTCCGGGCCCTCGGCCGCGCGCAGGGCCCGGTAGCCCTCCATCGCCAGGTCGCGCCTGGTCCGGGCGACACGCTCCCGCTCCTCCTCGGGCGCGTCCGCCGGGACGACCGTGGCCCGCGCGTAGGTCTGCGGGTCGGTCAGGTACTCCGGCGGCAGCGTGAGGACCGCGTCCCCCGCCTCCGGCAGCCCGCCGTTCTGCATGAGCACGGTGATCCGCAGGTCGTCCTCGTTGACCAGCCGGTGCACGGTGCCGGGCGTGAACCAGGCGACCGTGCCGGGCGCGAGCGGCGTGACCCGGTACCCGGACGTCGTCAGGGTCTGCACGGCCCCGCGCCCGCCGGTGACGACGTACGCCTCCGAGCAAGTCAGGTGCAGGTGCGGGGTGCCGCCGCACACACCGTCGGCGGCGGGCCAGTCGTACACCGACAGGTGCGAGACGGCGACGCCGCCGGGAAGCCCGGGGAAGCCCGTGGGAGCGAAGGCGGCGTCGGAGGCCGTCGGGGATGCGTCCACGCCCGGCCTCACACCTCTCCGGCGAGATCCAGCTCGGCCCGCGCGGCGGCCCCTCCTGCCGGGCGTCGCCACGGGTGGGCGAGCGGGGCGGACACCGCCCGCCACCACGCGTCCGCGGGGAGCTTGCCCGCGGGCTCGAACGGCTCTCCGGGGCGCGGCGAGGCGACGGCCTGCCCGGCCTCGTCCGCCACGTCCTTCGTCCACTCCCCCGGCTCCGCCCACGCGTGCGTGGCGAGGTTGAAGGTGCCCCAGTGGATCGGCAGCAGCACGCCGTGCGGCTCGCCGCCCTGGAGGTCGAGGTGGGCCCGGAGCCCCTGGGCGGGGGTCATGTGGATGTCGGGCCAGAAGTCGGAGTACGCGCCGATCTGGATCATCGTCGCGTCGAACGGGCCGTGCGCGGCGCCGATGTCCTCGAAGCCGTCGAAGTAGCCGGTGTCGCCGCTGTGGTAGACGCGGTGCTCGGCGCCGGCGACGACCCAGGACGCCCACAGGGTGTGCTGGGTGTTGCGCAGGCCGCGCCCGCAGAAGTGGCGGGCCGGGGTGGCGGTGAGCGTCAGCCCCGCCACCTCGGTCTCCTCGTGCCAGTCGAGCTCGCGCAGCCGGTCCCCGGCCACGCCCCAGTGCTCCAGGTGCGCGCCGACGCCGAGCGGCACCGCGAACACCGTGTCCGTGCCCGCCAGTTGCTTGATCGTGGGCATGTCGAGGTGGTCGTAGTGGTCGTGCGAGACGACGACGACGTCGACCGGGCCCAGCGCGGCCAGTGGGAGCGGGACCGGGTGCAGCCGCTTGGGGCCCGCGAAGGGGAAGGGGGAGCAGCGCTCGCCCCAGACCGGGTCGAACAGCACCCGCCGTCCGTCGATCTCGGCGAGGACGCTGGAGTGGCCCATCCACGTCAGGCGCAGGCCCGTGGCCGGGGGCCTGGCGAGGTCGGCGAGGGTGGTGGCGTGCACCGGCACGGTGCCCGAGGGGGCGCGGCGGGGGCGGGAGTCCTTGTCGAAGAAGACCTTCGCGAAGTCGAGCGCCGAACCGGAGGGACGGGTGCGCGCCGGTCCGCCGGGGTTCTGGAAGACCCCGTCCTTGAAGTGGGGCGATCTGCGGATGCGCGCCAGGCGCTCACCGCTCGGGTCCGCGCCGAAGGCCTCGGGCCGCAGTGCACGGAGCCCGGGGCTCGGGGAACGGAAGCCGGCCACGGTACCTCCAGGGGAGTCGCTGTGGATTCCCATTATGGTCGGCTCCTCCGACAACACCGGACCGCCCCGGCCGCACGGGCGGCCGGGGCGGCGTCGACACGGTGGCGCGCGGCTCTCGGCGCTGAACCGTCATCCGGTGCCGACGTTCCGTGACCGTCCCGCTGATCGGCGTCGGTTCCGGTCGAGGAGTCCGCATGGGCGCCCCCTTGCCGTCCCTCGCCCGGACCGGCGACGTCACCGCCGCGATCCGTGGGCCTACGGACTGCCCGGCCTCGGCCCCGGCGTCGGTGTCCTGGCCGGGGCCGGTGGTGGCGTCGGGCCGAAAGGCGTGCTCGGCGGTGCCCTGGCCTACGGACTAGGGTGACGGCGTGACAAGGGTGCGGTTGAGCGTGGCCGAGCGACGCGAGGAGCTGCTGCGGGCCGCCATCGGGCAGATCGAGGCGCGGGGCGTGGCGGCGGTCAGGATCGCCGACGTGGCCGCGACGCTCGGTGTGAGCAACGCGCTGGTGCTCTATCACTTCTCCACCAAGGAGAAACTCGTCGCCGCCGCGTTCGCGTACGCCGCCGAGGACGACCTCGCGCAGCTGCGCAAGCTGCTCGGTCGCCGGACGACGGCGCTTCGGCGACTGCGGTCGGCCGTGCGCTGGTACGCGCCCACCGGCCAGGCCAAGGGCTGGCGGCTGTGGATCGAGGGCTGGGCGGTGTCGCTGCGCGAGCCCGCCCTGCGGGAGGTCGCCCGCGACCTCGACCGGCAGTGGAAGGCGGCACTCACCGAGGTGATCACGGAGGGCGTGGCCGCGGGCGAGTTCCGGTGCGCGGACCCCTCCGGCGCGGCGCTGCGTCTGACGGCCCTGCTCGACGGACTCGCCGTACAGCTGACGTCCTACGAGGGCGGGGTGTCCCGGGCGCGGGCCCGGGAGTGGGTCGACGAGGCAGTGGCCCGCGAACTCTCGCTCGACGCGCGGACGTCGGCCGCCCCGGAGCGCTGACGGCCCGCGCGGGGCGGATGTCTCAGACCAGTTCGTACACCGCCGTCACCGTCGCCGTCGCCCGGATGACGCCCGGAGCCACGGGCACGCCGTCGGCGGCCGCGGCCGACGCCTCCGCTGTGACCGGCGCGGGGCGCAGGTACCCGGTGGCACCCTCGGCGAGGGAGACCAGCCGGCCGAGCCGGTGGCCGCTCAGGCGGGCGTACTGTGCGGCCCTGGCGTGGGCGTCCTCGTGCGCGGCCTCGCGGGCGCGGGCCTGGAGCGGGGCCGGGTCGGACAGTTCGAAGGCGACGGAGGTGATGCGGCCCGACTCGCCGGTGGCGTCGGTGAGCGCCTGGAGGACGGCGCCGGTGCGGTCCACCTCACGGACCTTCACGGAGAAGGACTGCGCGGCCTGGTAGCCCTTCAGACGGGAGGTGCCCTCCGCGTGGTCGTGGACGGGGTTGAGGGAGACGCTCTCGGTACGGACGTCCCGCTCGGCGACACCCTGCCCGCGCACCGCGGCGAGCAGGGCCTCGACGGCCCTGCCCTGCGCCTCCAGAGCGGACTGCGGAGTGGCGGCGAGGGTCTCCACCCCGGCCCCGACGACCGCGAGGTCGGGGTCGGCGCTCGCACCGCCCTCACCGGTCACGGAGACGGTGCCGGGACTCGGCGCGGCGGCGGGGCTCGGCACGGCAGAGGCGGGCGCGGCAGCCGACGCGGGCGCGGCGACCGCCGACGGTCCGAGCGCGAGGAGCGTCACGACGACGGCGGCGACGGGCATACGGCGACGGAACATTCGGGACCGCCCCTTCGGGTGCTGGAGGACGACGTACGCCCATCCCAGCACCCGCCCGGGGCGGCTCGCGCGCACCACTCCCGCGCGGTCACCTGGCCGGTGGAGCGACGGCGGCCACGGCCACGGCGGCACCGGGACGGCCATGAGGACACCGCCGCACCTACCGCGCACCACCGCCCAACCCACCGCGCACCACCGCCGCAGCCGCCCCGGACACCCGCCCGGCGGCGGCACCGAGCGCCCGTCGCCGGACGGCACCGCCGAGTGCCCCGCCGCGGACGGCGACCCGAGCGCGCCTCGCCGGACGGCGACCCCGAGCGCACCTGCCCGGCGACAGCCCCCCGGCGCCCCGCCCTGCGGAGCGGCAGCCCCGACGGCCGTCCCGTGGACGCCCGCCCTGCATCCGGCCCCCGAGCGGCAGCCCCGTCAGCCCGTCCTCCGGGGCGGGGTGCCCGCGACACCCCGCCCCGGGCGGCGGCACCCCGTCAGGCCACCGAGGCGATCCGCATCTTGATGTCGTCGGGGGACAAGGTGCCCTTGGCGGTCACGTGGTCGCCCGAGGACTCTCCGCGCAGACGGCGGCCGATCCACGGCACCAGGTACTCGCGAGCCCAGTGCACGTCGTCGCGCCGGACCTCGAGGGTGCCGCGCGGCGGGAGCGGCGGCCAGGCCTGCTCGGGATCGGCCGGCACCTCCAGGCCGAGGACCTGCCCGGCGCGCAGCGCCACGCGCGTGTGACCTTCGGGTGAGAGGTGGAGCCGGTCGTGGTCCCAGGCCCGGCGGTCCTGGACCGACTTGAGGGACCACAGGTCGAGCACGGGGCAGCCGTAGCGGTCGGCGACGGCCCGGACGTGCCCGTTGTAGGTGGCGATCTTGCCGCGCAGATGCTTGAGCACGGGGACGCCACGGGTGTCGAAGCCGGTCGTCACCATGACCGTGCCGGCCGAGGCGGTCAACGCGGCGATCGCCCGCTCGAAGCGTTCGGCGACCTCGTCGGGGTCGGTGCCGGGCCGCAGGATGTCGTTGCCGCCCGCGCAGAAGGAAACGAGGTCGGGCGCGAGCTCCACCGCCTTGGGCAGCTGGTCGGCCATGATCTGGTCGAGCAGCTTGCCGCGCACCGCCAGGTTCGAGTACCGGAAGTCGCCTTCGGGACGCCGGTCCGCGAGCAGGACCGCGAACCGGTCGGCCCAGCCGACGAACGCCCCGTCGGGGCCGGGGTCGCCGACGCCCTCGGTGAAGCTGTCCCCCACCGCCACGTACGACCCGATCACTGGACTGCTGTCATTCTTCGAATCGTCTGCCACAGCGGTTCATGATTCACCCTGGAATGTGACCTACGCGACCGTAGCGGGGGTTGACGGGCGGTGAGATAAGCCACTCCTAAAGAATTTGCCAATCCGGGACAAGACCCTCCCGTCAGCGGCGTCGATCCAGCGACCACACCCGGAATCCGCTGGGCGGATCTGCCACGTGAACGCAGTGGAACGACCATGGAGGAAACGGCCACGAACGGGCAGACGCGCCCGGAACCGGCGGGCGGGGACGCCGAAGGCCGGACCCGTGATCGGGGTCCGGCCTTCGGCGGCGTGTCGGGCAGGGGGTCGAGCGGGAGGTCAGCCGACCGAGACGCCGTGCGAGCGGAGGAAGGCGACCGGGTCGACGTCCGAGCCGTAGTTCGGCGTGGTGCGGATCTCGAAGTGCAGGTGCGGGCCGGTCACGTTGCCGGTGGCACCGGAGAGGCCGACCTGCTGGCCGGCGCTCACGGTCTGTCCGGCCGAGACGGACAGCTGCGAGAGGTGGGCGTACTGGGCGTAGTAGCCGTCGTTGAGCCTGATGACGACCTGGTTGCCGTACGCGCCGCCCCAGCCCGCGGAGACGACCGTGCCCGCACCGACCGCCTTGAGGGAGGTGCCGGTCGGGACGACGAAGTCGACACCGGTGTGGTAGCCGCTGGACCACATGCTGCCGGACATGCGGTACGGGGTGCCGACGGTGGCGCCCGCCACCGGCGCGACGTACCCGGCGGCCGTGCTCGCGCCCGATCCCGCGCTGTCGGACGTCTGCGTGGTCGAGGTCTTCGACGCGGAGGACTTGGAGGAGGACTCCGAGGCCTTGGAGGACGACGACGAGGACGACGAGGACGACGAGGACGACGAGGAGGTCGACGACTTCGACGGCTTCGACGACGACTGGGAGGACTTCGAGGAGGAACCGGACGAGGACGTGCCGGAGCCGGTCGCGGCCTTCTTGCCGATGGACAGCCTCAGACCCGGGTGGATCAGGGACGGGTCCTCGCCGACGGCCTCACGGTTGTCCGCGTACAGCCTCTGCCAGCCGCCGTTGACGTCCTGCTCGTCCGCGATCTTCGAGAGGTAGTCGCCGGCCCGCACCGTGTAGGTCCGGGTGCCCGCCGCGGTCTTCAACTCGGCGGCGGCGGTCGGCTGCCCGACCGGAACGGACTGAACGGTCTTTTCGGACACCGAGGAAACCGACTGGGCCGCCGACTTCGCCGGTGCGGCCTGAGCACCGGAGGCGCCCATCAGCGGAAGGGCGAGCGCCGCGCCACCGGTTCCGGCGACGGCGATGGAGCGGGTGAGGCGCTGGGTCTTGGGACGGCGGTGCTTACCCTTCGCGGGCATGGCGGATTCCTCTCCGGCGCCTGCGAGGTGAGCTGTCGGGTGCGGACTGGAGATGTCCGGCCACGCCGAGGCGCGGCTTTACCCCAAGCCTGTTCCGGAGACCGGGACAGGCGGTTCTGCCTGTGGGTCCCCCGCTCCTGCCGTGCACGGGTGGGTGAATGCGGGCTCCGGGCGGCGGCAGGATTCGGCGTCCGTCCGGAGTGGACTGGAACGTAAGCGACCACGACGCACAGGGACAAGCGAAGGTTGCACGCGAGGCGCGTTTCTCGTGAGCCTCAGGGGGAATCCCCTGTCACGCTCCGTGCACCGATAGGCCCGCCTTTCACCGAACATCCATGAAAAGCGCCAGAATTACGTGAACATGACGCGCGACGCACGGTCACGAATATGACGCTCCTCACGTGACACCTCTCCAGGTTCCCGCAATGTGGAGCGAGTTGGACTGATGAATCTAATTCGGACAGAACTCTCAGATGCGGCGCAGTCGGAGAACTGCCGCATCAAGGTCACCGCGCAGACCGGTGCGCAAGCCGTGGTGCAGCAGCACCGCCCCTCGGTGCACTTCGCCCGTTTCGCGGCATTCGTACGACGCCGTCGGGTCGAGTCCGCGCAGCCGCAGCGCCGGGACCGGCTCACCGAACCGCTGCGCCTGGAGCCAGGCGAGGACGACACTCTCGTCCCCGCGCACGTACTGCACCGCGCTCAGCCCGCCCTCCGGGGGCCGCAGCCGGTAGAGGTCGCCCCGCTGCACGACGGGCCGGATCTCCTTGTAGAGCTCCACCCACCGCCGCGCCTCGGCGAGCTCCTCCTCGGTCCACTCGGAGAGGTCACCGCCGACCCCGAGCACACCCGCCATGGCGCTGACGAACCGGAAGCGAAGCGAGCTGACCCGGCCGTTGAGCTGCGTGTTGGGGCTGTCGGTGACCCAGGCGGCCATGACCCGCGCGGGGTGGATCTGGGTGAAACCGTGCTGGATGGCGAGCCGGTCCAGGGGGTCGGTGTTGTCGGAGGTCCACACCTGGTCCGTGCGGCCCAGGACCCCGAGGTCGATCCGCCCGCCGCCGCCCGAGCAGGACTCGAAGGCCACGCCGGGGTGGGCCGCCCGCAGCCGGTCCAGCAGCTTGTACAGGGCCCGCACGTGGTCGGTCCACAGCCGCTGCGGGTAGGCGTCGTCCGGCCAGCCGGCGTCGGTGAAGCAGCGGTTGAAGTCCCACTTGACGTAGTCGACGGGCGCACTGGACAAGAGCGTGTCGAGCTGCCCCCAGAGGTATTCCTGGACGTCCTCGCGAGCGAGGTTCAGCACGAGCTGATTGCGCAGTTCCGTCCGCTTTCGACCGGGTTGGAACTGCACCCAGTCGGGGTGCGCCCGGTAGAGCTCGCTGTCCGGATTGACCATTTCCGGCTCGACCCAGATGCCGAACTGCATGCCGAGGGCGTGCACCTGGTCGGCGAGCGGCCTGAGGCCGTTCGGGAAGCGGTCGGGGTTCGGCGTCCAGTCACCGAGCCCGGCGTGGTCGCCGGTGCGCGCCCCGAACCAGCCGTCGTCCACCACGAACAGTTCGACGCCGATGGCCGCGGCGCGCCGGGCGAGCGACGCCTGCTGCTCCTCGGAGATGTCGAAGTAGGTGGCCTCCCACGAGTTGAACAGCACCGGCCGGTCCCGCTCGGCGTCCGGGACGACGTACGCGCGCTGGTAGGCGTGCCAGGCACGGCTCGCGCCGCCGAAGCCGCCGTCGGTCCACAGGCCGGCGAAGAGGGGCGTGCTGAAGGACTCCCCCGACGCCAGCGTCAGCAGACCCGAGTCGTCGTGACCGGCGCCGCCGGTGATCTGCACGCGTGCGTCGGGGAGTTGGGCCACGGCGATCCGCCAGGAGCCCGACCAGCCGAGGGCGCAGCCGTAGACCTCGCCGCGTTCCTCGCTCGCGTCGGTGTCCAGGGCGACCCAGGGCAGGTGCTGGTGGCCGGTGTGACCGCGACGGCTGCCGATGACCTTCTCGCCGTAGGTGAGGGGCGCCCGCGTGAGACGGGACTCGGCGGCCCAGCGGCCGTGCAGCTGGGACAGGCGCCAGCCGTCGCGGTCGGGCAGGGTCCAGGTGGCGGAGTCGGCGCGCAGCAGCTCCAGGGGCTCCGCACCCTCGTTGCGCAGGGTCGTCCAGCGTTCGACGACGTCGCCGCGCATCCGGTAGTGCAGGGTGACCTCCAGCCCGGCGTCCCGGAAGCGCAGCCTGAGCTCGTCGCCCTCGCTCTCGTGTCCCGCGAAGGTCCACTCGGTGCCGCGCCGTTCGGCGGTGCGCACGGACAGGGCGGGGCGCACGAAGCGCGCGCCGCCCTCCACCGGGTACTCCTCGCGGCCGTCGAGCGGGGACTCGAAGGGCCAGTAGTCCGGCAGCGGGCGGACGGCGAGGGCCTCGGCGTCGGCGAGCGCGATCCGCGGCCCCCAGTGCAGGTGCACCAACTCGTCGGCCTCGGTGACATGGACGGCGTAACTGCTGGTGGGCCCCGAAAGGATCCAGGTACGGCCGTCGACGGCGGACTCGAGCATCAAACCCCCACTGATTCGAACAGGTGCGATCAAACGTCCACATCATCGGTGGACGGGAACCCGACAGGCAACGTCTGCCGGAACGTGATCGTCCGGCCGGCGGATCCCGGCCGTCCCGGACCGCCCCGTGCCCGGCCGGAGGTGCCGTAAGGTCGGAGGCGTCCTGTCGGCCCCGACGAGCCGCGCCGACCAGGACCGACAGGGAGGAGCCCCCGTGACGCAGCAGATCCCGTCGACCGAGCCCGAGCTGGCCGGTGTGCGCAACTTCCGCGACGTGGGCGGTCTGCCGACCGTCGACGGCCGGCGGGTGCGGCACGGCGTGCTGTTCCGCAGCGGCCACCTCGCGCACGCCACCGACGAGGACGCCGCGTTCCTCTCCTCCCTCGGCCTGCACACGGTCTTCGACTTCCGCAACGCGGCGGACCAGAAGCTGGAGGGCCCCGACGTCGAACTGCCGGGCGTGCGCAACGTGAACCTGCCGCTGTCCGACCCGGCGGACGGCGCCGAGTTCTGGCGGATGGTCCGCGACGGCGACATCGACCAGCTGCGCCGGATCCTCGGCGACGGCCGGGCCGCGGGCCGGATGACCGCCTCCTACCGTTCGATCATCAAGGACCGCACGGCCGAGCACTCCCGCGTGCTGCACTCCCTCGCGCAGGACAGCGTCCCGGCCCTGATGCACTGCGCCGCCGGCAAGGACCGCGCGGGGCTCTCCGTGGCGGTGACGCTGCTCGCGCTCGGCGTGGAACGCGAAGCGATCGTCGCCGACTACCTGGAGTCCAACGCCAGGCACCGCCGTTACAAGGTGCACCGCAGCGGCACCTCCGCCGACACCTACTCACCCGAGGTCATGGAGCTGCTCAGCCCCCTGTTCGAGGCGCGCGTCGAGTACCTGACGGCGGCGTTCGAGACCATCGAGGAGAACTGGGGCGGCGTCGACGCCTACCTGGAACAGGGCCTCGGACTCGGCTCGGGGACCCGGGAGCTGCTGCGGGAGCGACTGCTCGACTGAGAGCTCCGAACAAATGGGGAGGCCGATCGCCTTCGCGCGCGACGAGCCCGCTGCGCGGGCGGCGCTCGCGACTACTGCCGGGCACCCACCTCGAAGAGCAGCCAGATGAACGCCGCGAGGACGTGCCCCACCGCGATGTAGATGATCAGCCGGATCCAGAGGCTGCGCGGAAAGCGTTCCTCGATGTCACTCATGGCGTTCCTTCGGGGGTCGGGCCGAGGCACAGCGTGGCCGTCGGGCTCTGCAGCAGGGTGTGGACGAAGAGCAGTTCGACCCCGTTGGGGTCCTGGGCCGCGATGCGGTGCGGGGTCAGCGAGTCGAAGTGCGCGCTGTCGCCCGCGCCGAGCAGGTGCGTGGCGTCCGCCAGGCGCAGCCGCAGCCGCCCGGTGAGGACGTACAGCCACTCCTCACCGGGGTGCACGCGCACGACGTCGCCCTGCGAGCCGTACGGCACCCGCACCCGCAGGGCCTGCATCCCGCGCCCGGACGCCCCGGCCGGCCAGTACGTCCAGCCGCCCGCCGCCGTCGGTTCCATGTCGGCGGCGCGCACCACGGCGTCCCGGTCGGCGACGCTCTCGCCGAGCAGCTCCGAGACGGTCGTACCGTAGATGCGGGCGAGCGCCAGCAGCATCGGCAGCGAGGGTTGCCGATGCCCCGTCTCCAGACGGGAGAGATGAGCGGGCGACAGTCCGGCGGCGCGGGCCGCGGACTCCAGCGTCAGGGCGGCCCGGCGGCGCAGGGCGCGCAGCCGCGGGGCGACGGCGGGCAGGGTGTCGTCGTCCGGCCCGATGCCGCCCGCGGCGGGTTCGGCGTCGGAGCCCGCGGCGGACTCGGCGTCGGGGGAGTTCATGCCTCCATTTCAGCCCGGGTTTTGCCTCAGCGGCAAGTTTCTTGCCTCTGAGGCAAAGCGGTCAGCGCCCGGCCACCGCCTGCCTCACGAGCGTCCTGCCGAAGTCCCACACGAGTCCGCCCCCGTGGTGCGCGTCGTCCATCACCTCGGTGAAGGCGTCGACGAACCGGTCCACCTCCCGCTCCCCGATGATCAGCGGCGGGATCAGCTTGATCACCTCCACATGGTCCCCCGAGACCTGGGTGAGGATGCGGTGGCGCTGGAGCAGCGGGACGACGACCATCTGCGCGAACAGGCCCTTGCGGGCCGCCTGGAGCACGGCCCACCGGCTGCGCAGCTTCAGCGACGTGGGCCGGCCGAACTCGATGCCGATCATCAGACCGCGGCCCCGGACGTCCGCGAGCAGCTCGTACCGGTCGACCAGTGCGGTCAGCCGTGCCTTCAGCCGCTCCCCGGTGGCGCGGGCGCCCGCGACGACCTGTTCGTTCTCCATGACCGACAGCACGGCGAGCCCGGCGGCCATGGCCTGCGCGTTGGCCCCGAAGCTCGCGGAGTGCACCAGCACCCGGTCCATGGACGAGTAGACCTTCTTGAAGATCCAGTCCTTGCCGAGGGTGGCGCCCACGGGCACATAGCCGCCGGAGAGCGCCTTGGCCACGCACACCAGGTCGGGCTCGACGCCCTCCTCGTGCTGGTGGGCGTAGAAGTCGCCGGTGCGGCCGAGGCCGGTCTGCACCTCGTCCGCGATGAGCAGCGCCTTGTGGCGGTGCAGCAGTTCCTGGGCTGCGCGCAGATAGCCGGGCGGCGCCTCGTGCACACCCTTGCCCTGGACGGGTTCGACGATCAGGGCGGCGACGTCGCCCGTCTTCAGCTCCCGTGCCAGCGCGTCGAGGTCACCGAGCGGGACGGCGGTGTCGGGCAGCAGCGGGGCGAACCCGTCCCGGAAACCGGACTCGCCGTTCACCGACAGGGACCCGGTGGTCAGCCCGTGGAAGGCGTGGTCGCAATACAGGATCCGCGGCTTCCCGGTGGCGTACCGGGCGAACTTCAGCGCCGTCTCCACGGCCTCCGTCCCGCTGTTGCCGAAGAACACCCGGTCCAGGTGCGGGCTGTGGGCGAGGAGCTTCTCGGCGAGCAGTCCCGGCAGCGGCTGGCAGTCGAAGCGGGTGAGGTCGGCGAGCCGGGCGTCCAGCACGTCGTGCAGCGCCTTGCGCACCACGGGGTGGTGGCGGCCGAGGCCCATCACCCCGAACCCGGCGAGCATGTCCAGGTAGTCGTTGCCGTCCGCGTCCCAGAAGTAGGCGCCCTCACCCCGTTCGTAGACCTTGTCGAAGCCGAGGGTGCGCAGCACGCGCGGGAGTTGGTGGTTGAGGTACCGGTCGTGCAGCGCGTAACGTTCGGCTCCGCGCTCGGCCAGCAGCGTGCGCAGGTCGAACTCCCCGGCCCGGGACGAGGGCGACTCGGATGCGGCGGTGGTCATGGCTGATGCTCCTTGGACTGTGTGGACACCTCGGCTCCGCCGCCCTGCGTCCGCTCTCCCGCGACGGCCAGGCTCGCGCTGGTCCGTCCGGCGATCTCGACAGGCGTGAGACCGATGTCGGCGAGCACCTCGGAGCGTTTGGCGTGGGCGAGGAACTGCTCCGGGATGCCGAACCGCCGTACGGGAACGTCCACGTCGGCGTCCGCGAGGGCGAGCGCGACCGCCGAACCGACGCCCGCGGCGCGGCTGTTGTCCTCGACGACGGCCACCAGCCGGTGCCCGGCGGCGAGCGGGGGCAGGGCCGGGTCGACGGGCTTGACCCACCGCGGGTCGACCACCGTGCACGCGACGCCCCGGGCCGCCAGCAGCTCGGCGGCCTGCAGGCACACCGGGGCCATCGCCCCGACGGACACCAGCAGGACGTCCGCCCGGTCGGCGCGGCGCAGGACGTCCAGGCCGCCGACCCGGCCGACCGCCGGGACGTCCGCTCCCACCGACTCCTTGGGGAAGCGCACCAGGGTCGGCGCGTCGTCCACCGCGACCGCCTCGCGCAGCTGGGCGCGCAGCTGGGCGGCGTCGCGCGGGGCGGCGATCCTGAGGCCGGGGACGACCTGGAGGACGGACAGGTCCCACACGCCGTTGTGGGAGGCGCCGTCGGTGCCGGTGACGCCGGCCCGGTCGAGCACGAACGTCACCGGGCAGCGGTGCAGCGCCACGTCCATGAGCAGCTGGTCGAAGGCCCGGTTGAGGAAGGTGGCGTAGACGGCGACGACGGGGTGCAGGCCCCCGGTGGCGAGACCGGCCGCGCTCACCGCCGCGTGCTGCTCGGCGATGCCGACGTCCCACACGCGGTCCGGGAAGCGCTCGGCGAAGGCGCCGAGGCCCACCGGGTGCAGCATGGCCGCCGTGATGGCCACGACGTCCTCGCGCTCCTCACCGATCCGGACGATCTCCTCGCCGAACACGGACGTCCAGGAGGGAGCGCCGGTGGGCGCGAGCGGCGCGCAGGTCAGCGGGTCCATCGCCCCGACGGTGTGGAAGTGGTCCTCCTCGTGCGCGAGGGCCGGCTCGTAGCCGCGGCCCTTCTCGGTGAGGCAGTGCACCAGCACCGGCCCGTGGAAGCGCTTGGCCCGCCGGAGCGCCGACTCCACGGCGGTGACGTCGTGCCCGTCGATCGGGCCGACGTACTTCAGCCCGAGGTCCTCGAACATGCCCTGCGGGGCGAAGGCATCCTTGAATCCCTTCTTCGCGCCTTGCAGCGACTCGTACACGGTGTGCCCGACGACGGGCGTGCGCAGCAGCACGCCCTTTCCCCAGGCCAGGACCTTCTCGTAGCCGTCGGTGGTGCGCAGGGTCGCGAGGTGGTTCGCCAGCCCTCCGATGGTCGGCGCGTAGGAGCGCTCGTTGTCGTTGACGACGATGATCAGCGGCCGGTCCCTGGCCGCGGCGATGTTGTTCAGCGCCTCCCAGGCCATGCCGCCGGTGAGCGCACCGTCGCCGACGACCGCGACGACATGGCCCTCCTCGCCCCGCACCCGGCGGGCCTTGGCGAGCCCGTCGGCCCAGCCGAGGGCGGTGGAGGCGTGGCTGTTCTCGATGACGTCGTGCTCGGACTCCTCCCGGGAGGGGTAGCCGGACAGGCCGCCCTTGCCCCGCAGTTTGGAGAAGTCCTGACGGCCGGTCAGCAGCTTGTGGACATAGCTCTGGTGGCCGGTGTCCCACAGGATGCGGTCGACCGGCGACTCGAAGACCCGATGGAGCGCGATGGTCAGTTCCACCACGCCCAGGTTGGGTCCGAGGTGCCCGCCGGTGCGGGCGACCGCGTGCACCAGGAACTGTCTGATCTCCTCGGCGAGTTCGCCGAGCTCCGCCGCTGGCAGCGCCTTCAGGTCACGTGGTTGTCGGATGTTCTCCAGGATCGTCACGACGGGCCCCCTCTCGGTCCGTGCCGGTTCAGCTCACGGTGACGGCCGGCTCCCCCGCCGCGACGCCGTCCTGTTCCATCTGTTCGGCGATCTTCATGGCCTCCTCGATGAGGGTCTCCACGATCTTCGACTCGGGGACGGTCTTGATGACCTCGCCCTTGACGAAGATCT
>NZ_JBVIAY010000030.1:63115-68883 GCF_055573695.1 Streptomyces sp. NPDC030143 | reverse complement strand
CCCCGGAGTCGTTCCACCTCCCCCAGCCTCATGCCAAGAAGATGCCCACCACCAGGCAAGATCACCCGACGTAACGAAGCACTACTAGTCCCCGGGACGGGCCCCGCGACGGCCGAAAAAGGACCCCCGGGGCGGTCGAGAAGGTCCTTGCGACGGTCGCGAAGACCCCCGCGACGGTCGGAAAAGGATCCACCGACTTCCCATTGGCCCTTGCTGTGGACTGGCCCACTCCCGTTACCTCGGTGCTTGCAGAAACCCCCTCTTCCCTCAGCGAGGTCAAACCCGTGTCCATCATCGAGAACCAGGCTCCCGAGACCGGCACAGCGCGCGTGAAGCGCGGCATGGCGGAGCAGCTCAAGGGCGGCGTGATCATGGACGTCGTGACGCCGGAGCAGGCGAAGATCGCCGAGGACGCGGGCGCCGTCGCCGTCATGGCCCTGGAGCGGGTCCCGGCAGACATCCGCAAGGACGGCGGCGTGGCCCGCATGTCCGACCCGGACATGATCGAAGGCATCATCGAGGCCGTCTCGATCCCGGTCATGGCCAAGTCCCGCATCGGCCACTTCGTCGAGGCGCAGGTCCTGCAGTCCCTCGGCGTCGACTACATCGACGAGTCCGAGGTCCTCACTCCGGCCGACGAGGTCAACCACTCCGACAAGTGGGCCTTCACCACCCCGTTCGTCTGCGGTGCCACCAACCTGGGCGAGGCCCTGCGCCGCATCGCCGAGGGCGCCGCGATGATCCGCTCCAAGGGCGAGGCCGGCACCGGCAACGTCGTCGAGGCCGTCCGCCACCTGCGCCAGATCAAGAACGAGATCGCCAAGCTGCGCGGCTTCGACAACCACGAGCTGTACGCCGCCGCCAAGGAGCTGCGTGCCCCGTACGAGCTGGTCAAGGAGGTCGCCGAACTGGGCAAGCTCCCGGTCGTGCTGTTCTCCGCCGGTGGTGTGGCCACCCCCGCCGACGCCGCGCTGATGCGCCAGCTCGGCGCCGAGGGCGTCTTCGTCGGCTCCGGCATCTTCAAGTCCGGCGACCCGGCCAAGCGCGCCGCCGCCATCGTCAAGGCGACCACCTTCTACGACGACCCGAAGATCATCGCGGACGCGTCCCGCAACCTCGGCGAGGCCATGGTCGGCATCAACTGCGACACCCTCCCCGAGACCGAGCGCTACGCCAACCGCGGCTGGTAACCACCCATGAACACTCCTGTCATAGGCGTCCTGGCCCTCCAGGGCGACGTACGGGAGCACCTCATCGCCCTGGCCGCGGCCGACGCCGTGGCCAGGCCGGTGCGGCGCCCCGAGGAACTCGCCGAGGTGGACGGCCTCGTCCTGCCCGGCGGCGAGTCCACCACCATCTCCAAGCTCGCCGTCCTGTTCGGCATGATGGAACCCCTCCGCGCGCGCGTGCGCGACGGCATGCCCGTGTACGGCACCTGCGCGGGCATGATCATGCTCGCCGACAAGATCCTCGACCCGCGCTCGGGCCAGGAGACCGTCGGCGGCATCGACATGATCGTGCGCCGCAACGCCTTCGGCCGCCAGAACGAGTCCTTCGAGGCCTCGGTCGACGTCAAGGGCGTCGCCGGCGACCCCGTGGAGGGCGTCTTCATCCGCGCCCCCTGGGTCGAGTCCGTGGGCGCGGGCGCCGAGGTGCTCGCCGAGCACGACGGCCACATCGTCGCCGTGCGGCAGGGCAACGCGCTCGCCACGTCGTTCCACCCGGAACTGACCGGCGACCACCGGGTGCACGCGCTCTTCGTCGACCTGGTGCGAGCGAACCGGACAGCGGAGTCCTTGTAGGATCTCTGCCGTTCGTACAGAGATGGGTTACGCGAAGGAGACAGGCAGATGTCCGGCCACTCTAAATGGGCCACGACGAAGCACAAGAAGGCCGTGATCGACGCCAAGCGCGGCAAGCTCTTCGCGAAGCTGATCAAGAACATCGAGGTCGCGGCGCGCATGGGTGGTGTCGACCTCGAGGGCAACCCGACGCTCTACGACGCCGTCCAGAAGGCCAAGAAGCAGTCCGTCCCCAACAAGAACATCGACTCCGCGATCAAGCGCGGTGGCGGTCTCGAGGCCGGCGGCGCCGACTACGAGACGATCATGTACGAGGGCTACGGACCGAACGGTGTCGCGGTGCTCATCGAGTGCCTCACCGACAACCGCAACCGCGCCGCCTCCGAGGTCCGCGTCGCCATGACCCGCAACGGCGGCTCCATGGCCGACCCGGGCTCCGTGTCGTACCTCTTCCACCGCAAGGGCGTCGTCATCGTCCCCAAGGGCGAGCTGACCGAGGACGACGTCCTCGCCGCCGTCCTGGACGCGGGCGCCGAGGAGGTCAACGACCTCGGGGAGAACTTCGAGGTCCTCAGCGAGGCCACCGACCTGGTCGCGGTCCGTACCGCCCTCCAGGACGCCGGCATCGACTACGACTCCGCCGAGGCCAACTTCGTCCCGACCATGCAGGTCGAACTGGACGAGGAGGGCGCCAGGAAGATCTTCAAGCTGATCGACGCGCTCGAGGACAGTGACGACGTGCAGAACGTCTTCGCCAACTTCGACGTCAGCGACGAGGTCATGGAGAAGGTCGACGCGTAACGCTGTCGCGGGCCGCGCGGATCCGGCGGGCCGGTGGGACACGTCCCACCGGCCCGCCGCCGTTGTCGGTGGCACCCGATAGCCTGCACAAACAGGCATCCGAAAGGGAGGGGCGGGCGTGCGTGTTCTCGGGGTGGACCCCGGACTGACGCGGTGTGGTGTCGGCGTCGTCGACGGGGGCGCGGGGCGTCCGTTGACGATGCTCGGCGTCGGCGTCGTCCGCACGCCGGCGGACGCCGAGCTGGGCCGGCGCCTCGTCGCCGTGGAGCAGGGCGTCGAGCAGTGGCTGGACGAGTACCGGCCCGAATGCGTCGCCGTGGAGCGGGTGTTCAGCCAGCACAACGTGCGCACCGTCATGGGAACCGCCCAGGCCAGCGCCGTCGCCATGCTCTGCGCCGCCCGCCGCGGCATCCCCGTCGCCCTGCACACCCCCAGCGAGGTCAAGGCCGCCGTCACCGGCAGCGGTCGCGCCGACAAGGCCCAGGTCGGCGCGATGGTCACCCGGCTGCTGCGGCTCGACGCGCCCCCCAAGCCCGCCGACGCGGCCGACGCCCTCGCCCTGGCCATCTGCCACATCTGGCGCGCCCCCGCGCAGAACCGACTCCAGCAGGCCGTCGCCCTGCACGCATCGAAAGGCCGTACGGCATGATCGCCTTCCTCAGCGGTCCGGTCGCCGCCCTCGCCCCCGACTCCGCGGTGGTCGAGGTGGGCGGCATCGGCATCGCCGTCCAGTGCACGCCGAACACCCTCTCGGGACTGCGGACGGGCCAGCCGGCCAGGCTGGCGACCTCCCTGGTCGTCCGCGAGGACTCCCTCACCCTGTACGGCTTCGCGGACGACGACGAGCGGCAGGTCTTCGAGCTGCTGCAGACCGCCAGCGGGGTCGGCCCCCGGCTCGCCCAGGCCATGCTGGCCGTGCACACGCCCGACGCGTTGCGCCGGGCCGTGTCGACCGGTGACGAGAAGGCCCTGATCGCGGTCCCCGGCATCGGCAGGAAGGGCGCCCAGAAGCTGCTGCTGGAGCTGAAGGACCGGCTCGGCGAGCCCGTCGGCGCGCCCGCGATCGGCGCCCCGGTCACCCAGGGCTGGCGCGACCAGCTCCACGCCGCGCTCATCGGCCTCGGATACGCCACCCGCGAGGCCGACGAGGCCGTGTCCGCCGTGACCCCACAGGCCGAGGCCGCCGAGGGCACCCCGCAGGTGGGCCAGCTGCTGAAGGCCGCCCTGCAGACCCTGAACCGCGCCCGCTGACCCACGACCCGCGTTAGGCACACACATGAACTGGGACGACACGACCGACAACACCGCCCCGGAGCGGCTCGTCGGCCCCGCCGCCGACCGGCTGGTGGGCTCTGTCGCCGACGGGGAGGACCAGGCCGTCGAGGCCGCGCTGCGCCCGAAGGACCTGGGCGAGTTCATCGGCCAGGAGAAGGTCCGCGAGCAGCTCGACCTCGTCCTGCGCGCCGCCCGCGCGCGCGGCGCCACCGCCGACCACGTCCTGCTCTCCGGCGCCCCGGGACTGGGCAAGACCACGCTGTCGATGATCATCGCCGCCGAGATGGGCGCCCCCATCCGCATCACCTCCGGCCCCGCCATTCAGCACGCCGGCGACCTCGCCGCGATCCTCTCCTCCCTCCAGGAGGGCGAGGTCCTCTTCCTCGACGAGATCCACCGCATGTCCCGGCCCGCCGAGGAGATGCTCTACATGGCGATGGAGGACTTCCGCGTCGACGTCATCGTCGGCAAGGGCCCCGGTGCCACCGCCATCCCGCTGGAACTGCCCCCGTTCACCCTGGTCGGCGCCACCACGCGCGCGGGCCTGCTGCCGCCCCCGCTGCGCGACCGCTTCGGCTTCACCGCCCACATGGAGTTCTACGAGCCGGCCGAACTCCAGCGCGTCATCCACCGCTCCGCCAACCTCCTCGACGTCGAGATCGACACCGACGGCGCCGCCGAGATCGCCGGCCGCTCCCGCGGCACGCCCCGCATCGCCAACCGCCTGCTGCGCCGCGTCCGCGACTACGCGCAGGTCAAGGCCGACGGCGTGGTCACACGCGAGATCGCCTCGGCGGCCCTCGCCGTCTACGAGGTCGACACCCGCGGCCTCGACCGGCTCGACCGCGCGGTGCTGCAAGCGCTGCTGAAGCTGTTCGGCGGCGGTCCGGTCGGCCTGTCCACGCTCGCCGTCGCGGTGGGTGAGGAGCGCGAGACCGTCGAAGAGGTCGCCGAACCCTTCCTGGTCCGCGAAGGCCTCCTCGCCCGCACGCCGCGCGGACGCGTCGCGACCCCCGCCGCCTGGGCCCACCTGCAACTCACCCCGCCCCGCTCCTCCGCCCCGGGCAGCGGACAACAGGACCTGTTCGGGACGTGACGGCGCGTACCGCGTCCGCAGGACGGCGAGGGCAGTGGCCGGACCAGGAACCCAGGTGCCATGCTGAACGTTGTTCCCTGCACGCGGACTCGCTTAGACTCCGCCGATGCCGCCCTTGTCGGCGACACACATACCCCCAACCATCAGGCCGCTCACCATCGCGGTCACGTGAAGGAAGTACCGACCCGTGAGTCTCGTGACCCTCCTCCCGTTCATCGTGCTCATCGGGGCCATGTTCCTGATGACCCGGTCGGCGAAGAAGAAGCAGCAGCAGGCCGTGGACATGCGCAACCAGATGCAGCCAGGTAGTGGTGTCCGCACCATCGGGGGCATGTACGCGACGGTCAAGGAGGTCAACGACGACACGGTCCTCCTCGACGCCGGCCCGGGTGTGGAGCTGCTCTTCGCCAAGAACTCGATCGGCGCCGTCCTGTCCGACGACGAGTACAACCGCATCGTCCACGGCATCGAGCACGACCTGAAGTCCGACTCCGACATCGTCCCGGACGACGCTTCCTCCCTCACCGAGTCCTCCGACACCGACGGGTCCTCCGACGCTGCTGCCGCCTCCGACGACAAGCCCGTCGACCTCGGCAAGAAGGACGAGCCCGAGGACCGGACCGCCGAGGCCGAGGCCGACGAGGAGCCGAAGAAGACCGACGGCGACTCCGAGGCGAAGAAGTAACCACGGCCCCGGGGGGGGGGGGGGGGGGGGGGGGGGGGGGGGGGGGGGGGGGGGGGGGGGGAGGGGGGGAGGGGGAGGGGGGGGTGGGGGGGGGGGGGGGGAAGAGGAA
>NZ_JBVIAY010000030.1:51760-63105 GCF_055573695.1 Streptomyces sp. NPDC030143 | reverse complement strand
AACGGAAAGAAAAAAAAGAAAAAAAAAAAAAAAAGAAAAAAAGAAAAAAAAAAAAAAAAAAAACACAAAAAAAAAAAACCCCCCCCCCCCCCCCCCCCCCCCCCCCCCCCCCCCCCCCCCCCCGGGGCCGCGCGTCTCGCACATAGGGGATCCCGACACCATGTCATGGCCGTTGCCGCGCTGACCCGGCGCCAGGCGGCCCGAGAGGGAGTACGAGAAGGTGGCAGCACCTAAAAAGGGCCGGAACGCGAGCGCCCAGAGCAAGCCAGGGCGCTCGCTGGCCCTGATCCTGATCGCCATCGTGGGGCTCACCGGCGGCATGTTCGCCGCCGGGCACACCACCCCGCGACTCGGCATCGACCTTGCCGGCGGTACCAGCATCACGCTGGAGGCGAAGGCCGACCAAGGGTCCGCGATCAACAAGGCCAACATGGACACCGCGGTCGAGATCATGAACCGCCGTGTCAACGGCCTGGGCGTCTCCGAGGCGGAGGTGCAGACCCAGGGCGACCGCAACATCATCGTGAACATCCCCAAGGGCACCGACTCCAAGGAAGCCCGGGAGCAGGTCGGCACCACCGCCAAGCTGTACTTCCGTCCGGTCCTGGCCAGCGAGCCCTCCGGACCCGCGGCGAACGCCTCGCCGAGCCCCTCCGCGAGCGGCTCCTCCAGCGCCTCGCCGAGCCCCTCCGCGAGCGGCTCCCCCAGCGCCTCGCCGAGCGCCTCCGCCTCCGGTGGCGACAAGGCCTCCGGCACGCCGTCGGCCTCCGCCACCTCACAGGGCCGCGCCGTCACCGACGCGCTGAAGGCCGACGCCACGCCGTCGGCGTCCGGCTCCGCCAGCCCCTCGGCCCCCGCGAGCGGCGCCCCCACCGGCGAGGCACAGCTCCAGGCGCAGTACGCCGCCCTGGACTGCTCGAAGCAGTCCGTCCGCGCCGAGACCGGCGAGGGCGTCAAGCCCGAGCAGTCCACGCTGGGCTGCGGTGAGGTCAAGGGCGTCTGGTACAAGTACCTGCTCGGCCCGGCCGCCGTCGACGGCACCGAGGTCAAGAAGGCCCAGGCCGTCTTCGACACCCAGACCGCCGCCGGGTGGCAGGTCACCATGACCTTCAACGACAAGGGCGCGAGGAAGTTCGCCGACGTCACCGGCAAGCTGGCCCAGAACCAGCCCCCGCAGAACGAGTTCGGCATCGTCCTCGACGGTGAGGTCGTCTCCAGCCCGTACGTGAGCTCGTCCATCACCGGCGGCCAGGCGCAGATCTCCGGCAGCTTCACGCAGGACGAGGCCCAGAACCTCGCCAACATGCTGTCGTACGGCGCGCTGCCGCTGTCCTTCCAGGAGCAGAGCGTCACCACGGTGAGCGCCGCGCTCGGCGGTGACCAGCTGCACGCCGGTCTGCTCGCCGGCGCCATCGGCCTCGCCCTGGTCGTCATCTACCTGGTGGCCTACTACCGCGGTCTGTCGCTCATCGCGATCGCCTCGCTGTTGGTCTCCGCGGCCCTCACCTACGTGATCATGTCGCTGCTGGGCCCGGCCATCAACTTCGCGCTGAACCTGCCGGCCGTCTGCGGCGCCATCGTCGCCATCGGCATCACGGCGGACTCGTTCATCGTGTACTTCGAACGCGTCCGGGACGAGATCCGCGAGGGCCGCTCGCTGCGCCCCGCCGTCGAGCGTGCCTGGCCGCGCGCCCGACGCACCATCCTGGTCTCCGACTTCGTGTCCTTCCTCGCCGCCGCGGTGCTGTTCGTCGTCACCGTCGGCAAGGTCCAGGGCTTCGCGTTCACGCTGGGACTGACCACCGTGCTCGACGTCGTCGTGGTCTTCTTCTTCACCAAGCCGCTGATGACGCTGGCCGCGCGCCGGAAGTTCTTCGCGAACGGCCACAAGTGGTCCGGTCTCGACCCGAAGAGCCTGGGCGCCAAGCCGCCGCTGCGCCGCACCCGCCGTCCCGCCGGTCCCGTCGCCGGCTCCGTCGAGACGAAGGAGGCGTGAGCGATGTCGAAACTCGGCAACATCGGCGCCCGACTGCACCGCGGTGAGATCAGCTACGACTTCATCGGTCACCGCAAGATCTGGTACGGCATCTCGATCCTGATCACCATCACGGCCATCGTCGGCCTGGCGGTGCGCGGCCTGAACATGGGCATCGACTTCCAGGGCGGCGCCGTCTTCACCACCCCGAAGACCAGCGTCTCCGTCTCGCAGGCCGAGGAGTACGCCAAGGAGGCGTCCGGCCACGACGCGGTCGTGCAGAAGCTGGGCAACGACACGCTGCGCATCCAGATCGCCGGCATGGACACCCAGCAGTCCGACGAGATCCAGAGCGCCCTCGCCGAGGACTTCAAGGTCGACCGGGAGCAGATCAACGCGGACCTGGTCGGCCCCAGTTGGGGTGATCAGATCGCCGACAAGGCCTGGCAGGGCCTGGCGATCTTCATGGTGCTCGTCGTGATCTACCTGGCGATCGCCTTCGAGTGGCGCATGGCCATCGCCGCGCTGATCGCCCTGATCCACGACATCACCATCACCGTCGGCATCTACGCCCTCGTCGGCTTCGAGGTGACGCCGGGCACGGTGATCGGTCTGCTGACCATCCTCGGTTACTCGCTCTACGACACGGTCGTCGTCTTCGACTCCCTCAAGGAACAGACGAAGGACCTCACCAAGCAGACCCGCTTCACCTACAGCGACGTCGCCAACCGGTCGATCAACAGCACCCTGGTCCGCTCCATCAACACCACGGTGGTCGCGCTGCTGCCGGTCGCGGGCCTGCTGTTCATCGGCGGTGGCTTCCTCGGCGCGGGCACGCTCAACGACATCTCGCTGTCGCTGTTCGTCGGCCTCGCGGCCGGTGCCTACTCCTCGATCTTCATCGCCACGCCGCTCGTCGCCGACCTCAAGGAGCGCGAGCCGCAGATGAAGGCGCTGAAGAAGCGCGTCCTGGCCAAGCGCGCCCAGGCCGCCGCCGAGGAGGAGGTCGCCGAGTCCGCAGGACCGGACCTCGCCGGGGACGAGCCGGAGGACGCGGCGGCCGCGGTCGTCGGCCCGCGCACCCAGCCCGCGTCCCGAGGCCGGGGCCGTGGCCGACCCTCCGGGAAGCGCCGATGACCGACATCAAGGAACTGCTGCTCAGCCGCATCCGTGACGTGGCCGACCACCCCGAACCGGGCGTGATGTTCAAGGACATCACCCCGCTGCTCGCCGACCCGGCGGCGTTCACCGCGCTCACCGACGCGTTCGCCGAGATCGCCGAGCGCACCGGCGCCACCAAGGTCGTCGGCCTGGAGGCCCGGGGCTTCATCCTCGGAGCTCCCGTCGCCGTCCGTGCGGGTCTCGGCTTCGTCCCGGTGCGCAAGGCGGGCAAGCTCCCCGGAGCCACCCTCGCCCAGGCCTACGACCTCGAGTACGGCTCCGCCGAGATCGAGATCCACGCCGAGGACCTCACCGCCGACGACCGCATACTGATCGTCGACGACGTCCTGGCCACCGGTGGCACCGCGGAGGCGTCGATCCAGCTCATCCACCGCGCGGGCGCCGAGGTCGCGGGTGTCGCCGTCCTGATGGAGCTCGGCTTCCTCCGGGGCCGTCCCCGCCTGGAGGCGGCCCTGAACGGCGCACCGCTGGAGGCGCTGCTCACCGTCTGACACCGCCGTACGCCGTCAGGGGCGGGCCCGGAGGAATCCGGCGCCCGCCCCCGGTGTTTCCCGGGTAGACGGTCCTCACATCGGACTGAAGGCGATCCCGCAGCCCGGGATCGCTACGATGGGTGTTCCGGAGCCTGACCGGGGGACCCGGATCGCGCACGAGGAGCCCTCTTGCCAGACGAGGCCCAGCACCTGACAGCCGCCAAGCCCGAGTCCGCCTCGGCGCCCGCGGCCACGCCTGCGACACACGCGCAGAACGACAGTCGCGGGCCGGGTCGGCACGACCGCACGGCGCCCGTCGACCAGCCGGCCGAGGAGCCCCGCCCCAAGCCTTCGGACTCCGCACGAGCGGAAGCGCCTTCGTTGTCCGAACGCCCCGCGGCCGCCCCCGCCGCCCGTTCCGGCGCCGCGCAGCCGTCCGCCCGCACCGGCTCCTCCAACCGTGTCCGCGCCCGCCTCGCCCGTCTCGGCGTCCAGCGCGCCAACCCCTACAACCCGGTTCTGGAGCCGCTGCTGCGGATAGTGCGCAGCAACGACCCCAAGATCGAGACGTCGACGCTGCGCCAGATCGAGAAGGCCTACCAGGTCGCCGAGCGCTGGCACCGCGGCCAGAAGCGCAAGAGCGGCGACCCGTACATCACCCACCCGCTCGCGGTGACCACGATCCTCGCCGAACTCGGCATGGACCCGGCCACTCTCATGGCGGGCCTGCTGCACGACACGGTCGAGGACACCGAGTACGGCCTGGAGGACCTGCGCCGCGACTTCGGCGACGTGGTCGCCCTGCTCGTCGACGGCGTCACCAAGCTGGACAAGGTCAAGTTCGGCGAGGCCGCGCAGGCCGAGACCGTGCGCAAGATGGTGGTCGCCATGGCCAAGGACCCGCGCGTCCTGGTCATCAAGCTCGCCGACCGCCTGCACAACATGCGCACCATGCGCTACCTCAAGCGCGAGAAGCAGGAGAAGAAGGCGCGCGAGACCCTCGAGATCTACGCGCCCCTCGCCCACCGCCTCGGCATGAACACCATCAAGTGGGAGCTGGAGGACCTCGCCTTCGCGATCCTCTACCCCAAGATGTACGACGAGATCGTACGGCTGGTGGCCGAGCGGGCACCGAAGCGCGACGAGTACCTGGCCATAGTGACCGACGAGGTCCAGGCCGACCTGCGTGCCGCCCGCATCAAGGCGACCGTCACCGGCCGCCCGAAGCACTACTACAGCGTCTACCAGAAGATGATCGTCCGTGGCCGCGACTTCGCGGAGATCTACGACCTGGTGGGCATCCGCGTCCTGGTCGACACCGTCCGCGACTGCTACGCCGCCCTGGGCACGGTGCACGCGCGATGGAACCCGGTCCCCGGCCGGTTCAAGGACTACATCGCGATGCCCAAGTTCAACATGTACCAGTCGCTGCACACGACGGTCATCGGGCCCAACGGCAAGCCGGTCGAGTTGCAGATCCGCACCTTCGACATGCACCGCCGCGCCGAGTACGGCATCGCCGCGCACTGGAAGTACAAGCAGGAGGCCGTCGCCGGCGCCTCCAAGGTCCGCACCGACGCGCCCAAGTCGTCCGGCAAGGGCAAGGACGACCACCTCAACGACATGGCGTGGCTGCGCCAGCTGCTGGACTGGCAGAAGGAGACCGAGGACCCGGGCGAGTTCCTGGAGTCCCTGCGCTTCGACCTCTCCCGCAACGAGGTCTTCGTCTTCACCCCGAAGGGCGACGTCATAGCGCTCCCGGCCGGAGCCACCCCGGTCGACTTCGCGTACGCCGTTCACACCGAGGTCGGTCACCGGACCATAGGAGCCCG
Organism: Streptomyces sp. NPDC030143; assembly: GCF_055573695.1. NCBI lineage: Bacteria > Bacillati > Actinomycetota > Actinomycetes > Kitasatosporales > Streptomycetaceae > Streptomyces > Streptomyces sp. NPDC030143. Next base: position 57,643 of record NZ_JBVIAY010000030.1, on the reverse strand, counting down.
GGTCAACGGCAGGCTCGTCCCCCTCGAGTCGACCCTGGACAACGGCGACCTGGTGGAGGTCTTCACCTCCAAGGCGACCGGCGCCGGCCCGTCCCGCGACTGGCTCGGCTTCGTCAAGTCCCCGCGCGCCCGCAACAAGATCCGCGCGTGGTTCTCCAAGGAGCGCCGCGACGAGGCGATCGAACAGGGCAAGGACGCCATCGCGCGGGCGATGCGCAAGCAGAACCTGCCGATCCAGCGCATCCTCACCGGCGACTCCCTGGTCACGCTGGCGCACGAGATGCGCTACCCGGACATCTCCTCGCTGTACGCGGCGATCGGCGAGGGCCATGTGGCCGCGCAGAACGTCGTGCAGAAGCTGGTGCAGGCCCTCGGCGGCGAGGAGGCGGCCACCGAGGAGATCGACGAGGCGGTCCCGCCGTCCCGCACCCGCGGGCGCAAGCGGCGCACCAGCAACGACCCGGGTGTCGTGGTCAAGGGCGTCGAGGACGTGTGGGTGAAGCTCGCCCGCTGCTGCACTCCCGTCCCCGGCGATCCGATCATCGGCTTCGTGACGCGCGGTAGTGGCGTATCGGTTCACCGCAGCGACTGTGTGAACGTCGAGTCACTGTCCCGTGAGCCCGAGCGGATCCTCGACGTCGAGTGGGCGCCCACGCAGTCCTCGGTCTTCCTGGTCGCCATCCAGGTGGAGGCACTGGACCGCTCGCGGCTCCTGTCGGACGTCACCCGCGTGCTGTCCGACCAGCACGTCAACATCCTCTCGGCGGCCGTCCAGACCTCGCGCGACCGGGTCGCCACCTCCCGCTTCACCTTCGAGATGGGCGACCCCAAGCACCTGGGGCACGTCCTGAAGGCCGTCCGCGGCGTGGAGGGCGTCTACGACGTCTACCGGGTGACGTCGGCGCGGAGACCGTGACCTGCGACGGGAGCGGGGCCCGGAGAGCCTGGGCGCCTCCTGGACGGCCGGGGCGGGACGGATCACCGACCTGGGCGCCGCTCTCCGCGCACCGGCCCGCGCAACGGCGCGCGCCGGGCACCCCGGCCGGGACCGGTCTGCCGACCCCCGCGCCGCCCCGGCAGGCCGGTGAGGCCGGTCCAGCACGCCCTCGGCACCAGCGAGCGCGACGGCCCGGCCACGTGGGGATCCCCGCGGCCGGCCGCGAGGGAGCCCGGCGGACCCGTTCGAGGGAAGCTTCGCGGCCGGCCTGAGGGGAGCCCCGCGGTCGGCCCGCGGTCGGAGCCCCGCGGCGAGGGGAGCCCGGCGGCCCGTACGAGGGAAGCCCAGGGGTCCGGCCGACGGGAGCCCGGCGGTCGGCCCGAGACACGCGCAAGGCCCGCCGGTGCACACCGGCGGGCCTTCCGCGAGGCGATACGGCTGGCCCTCAGCCGCCGAACTCCTGAAGCCCCTTCAGTGCCTGGTCCAGCAGCGCCTGGCGGCCCTCCAGCTCCCGCTGGAGCTTGTCCGCCCTGGCGTTGTTGCCCTGGGCCCGCGCCTGTTCGATCTGGCCCTGCAGCTTGTCCACGGCGGCCTGGAGCTGGCCCGTCAGCCCCTCGGCACGAGCGCGTGCCTCCGGGTTCGTCCGGCGCCACTCGGCCTCCTCGGCCTCCTGAATCGCCCGCTCCACCGCGTGCATCCGGCCCTCGACCTTCGGCCGGGCGTCGCGCGGCACATGGCCGATGGCCTCCCAGCGCTCGTTGACCGAGCGGAACGCGGCGCGCGCGGCCTTCAGATCCGTGATCGGGAGGATCTTCTCGGCCTCCTCGGCCAGCTCCTCCTTCAGCTTCAGGTTCTCCGCCTGCTCGGCGTCCCGCTCGGCGAACACCGAACTGCGGGCGGCGAAGAAGACGTCCTGGGCGCCGCGGAAGCGGTTCCACAGGTCGTCCTCGTGCTCGCGCTGGGCACGGCCGGCGGCCTTCCACTCCGCCATCAGCTCGCGGTAGCGGGCGGCCGTCGGACCCCAGTCCGTCGAACCCGACAGCGCCTCGGCCTCGGCGACCAGCCGTTCCTTGGTCCGGCGCGCCTCCTCGCGTTGCGCGTCCAGCTGCGCGAAGTGCTGCTTGCGGCGCTTGGAGAACGCCGACCGCGCGTGCGAGAACCGGTGCCACAGCTCGTCGTCGGACTTGCGGTCCAGACGGGGCAGGCCCTTCCAGGTGTCCACCAGCGACCGCAGCCGTTCACCGGCGGCCCGCCACTGGTCGGACTGCGCCAGCTGCTCGGCTTCCGTGACCAGGTCCTCCTTGGCCTTGCGGGCCTCGTCGGACTGCTTGGCGCGCTGCTGCTTGCGCTCCTCGCGCCGCGCCTCCACGGTCGCCACCAGCTTGTCCAGCCGGGCCCGCAGCGCGTCCAGATCGCCGACCGCGTGGTGCGCGTCGACCTGCTCGCGCAGGTGGTCGATGGCGACCTGGGCGTCCTTGGCCGACAGGTCGGTGGTCTGCACTCGCTTCTCGAGGAGGCCGATCTCGACAACCAGGCCCTCGTACTTGCGCTCGAAGTAGGCCAGCGCCTCCTCAGGGGAGCCGGCCTGCCAGGAACCGACGACCTGCTCGCCGTCGGCCGTACGCACGTACACGGTCCCCGTCTCGTCGACGCGGCCCCACGGGTCGCTGCTCACAGCGCCTCCTCCACATGATGCCCGCGGGGAGCTTCGGCACCCCGGGCATCGTCCACAGTTTCGTCACCGCCAACATAGGCGACCGGCGGGCCGCCTGTCCGCATCCAGCGCGACCGAATTCCGCAGATGGCCGCCCTGCCGTCAGGACTTGGTGACCGTCGCCTTGTCGATCACGACGGTCGCGTTCGGGGCGCCGTCACCGGCTCCCGTGTTCTCGCCCGCGGCGGCGATCTTCTTCAGCACGGCCATGCCCTCGGCCGACACCGTACCGAACGGTGTGTAGCTGGGCGGTAGCTGACTGTCCTGGTAGACGAGGAAGAACTGGCTGCCGCCGGTGTGCGGCTGACCGGTGTTGGCCATCGCGACCGTGCCCGCCGGATAGACGTTGGCCTTCAGGCTCGCGTCCTTCAGGTTCTCGTCCGGGATGGTGTAGCCGGGGCCGCCGCTGCCGCTGCCGGTCGGGTCGCCGCACTGCAGCACGTAGATGCCGTTGGTGGTGAGCCGGTGGCACTTGGTGTGGTCGAAGTAGCCCTTGCCCGCCAGGAAGGAGAACGAGTTCACCGTGTGGGGGGCGGCGGACGCCTTCAGCGCCACGTCTATCTCGCCGCAGGTGGTGGCGAGCTTCATCGTGTACTTCGCCGACTTGTCGATGGTGACCGCCGGCTCCTTCTTCCAGGTCTGGGTCTTCACCGAGCCCGCGGCGGGCTTCTCGCACGGGTCCTTGACCGCGCTGGGGCTCGCGGACGGCGACGCCTCGGAGCTCGCGTTCGCCTTGTCGTCGTCCTTCAGCACGCCCGTCGTGTAGAGCGCCAGGCTGCCGACCAGAACCACGCCGAGCACCGACGCGATCACCGCGTTGCGCGCACGCGCCTTGCGCCGCGCGGCCGTGCGGCGCTGCTGCTGCCGCAAGAACTTCTCCCGGGCGAGCTGACGCTTGCGCTGTTCCTGGGTGACCACCGGGTTCTCTCCTCGTGGGTCTCGTACGTCGGCCGGTACGCGTGCGTCAGTCGGGCCGACCGCCTGCGTGTGCCCCGTACCGTATATGGGTTCGCTGAGGAATCGGCAGCGCCGGTAGGCTCTGACGACGGGCGCAGCCACTCGCCAGCCCTCCCGTATCGACACAACGAAGGACGATCGTGCTCATTGCCGGGTTCCCCGCCGGGGCCTGGGGGACGAACTGTTATCTCGTCGCCCCCGCCGCCGGTGAGGAGTGCGTGATCATCGACCCGGGCCACCAGGCGGCCCCCGGAGTCGAGGAAGCGATCAGAAAGCATCGGCTCAAGCCCGTCGCCGTCGTCCTCACCCACGGCCACATCGACCACGTGGCCTCGGTCGTCCCGGTGTGCGGTGCGCACGACGTGCCGGCCTGGATCCACCCCGAGGACCGGTACATGATGAGCGACCCCGAGAAGGCGCTCGGCCGGTCCGTCGGGATGCCGCTGATGGGCGAGCTGACCGTCGGGGAGCCGGACGACGTCCGCGAGCTCACCGACGGCGCACGGCTGGATCTGGCCGGTCTGGAGTTCTCCGTCGCGCACGCGCCGGGCCATACCAAGGGGTCGGTGACGTTCCGGATGCCCGAGGCGGCGGACATACCGCCCGTCTTCTTCTCGGGCGACCTGCTGTTCGCCGGCTCCATCGGACGCACCGACCTGCCCGGCGGTGACATGGCCGAGATGCTCGACTCGCTGGCCCGCGTGTGCCTGCCGCTCGACGACTCGACCGTGGTGCTGTCCGGCCACGGCCCCCAGACGACCATCGGCCGGGAACGCGCCACCAACCCGTATCTGCGGCAGGTGGCCTCCGGCCAGGGAGCTTCGCCGGCTCCCCGACGAGGAATGTGACGAGAGACTTCCCGTGAGTACCTTCCAGGCCCCCAAGGGCACGTACGACCTGATCCCGCCGGACAGCGCCAGGTACCTGGCCGTCCGCGACGCGATCGCCGCCCCGCTGCGCAGCTCCGGCTACGGCTACATCGAGACGCCCGGCTTCGAGAACGTCGAGCTGTTCGCGCGCGGTGTCGGCGAGTCCACCGACATCGTGACCAAGGAGATGTACGCCTTCGAGACGAAGGGCGGCACGAAGCTGGCCCTGCGCCCCGAGGGCACCGCCTCCGTCCTGCGCGCCGCTCTGGAGGCCAACCTCCACAAGGCGGGCAACCTGCCGGTCAAGCTCTGGTACTCGGGCTCGTACTACCGCTACGAGCGCCCGCAGAAGGGCCGATACAGGCACTTCTCCCAGGTCGGCGCCGAGGCGATCGGCGCCGAGGACCCTGCGCTGGACGCCGAGCTGATCATCCTGGCCGACCAGGCGTACCGCTCGCTGGGACTCAGGAACTTCCGCATCCTGCTGAACTCGCTCGGCGACAAGGAGTGCCGTCCCGTCTACCGGGCCGCCCTGCAGGACTTCCTGCGCGGCCTGGACCTGGACGAGGACACCCTGCGCCGCGCCGAGATCAACCCGCTGCGCGTCCTGGACGACAAGCGCGAGTCGGTGCAGAAGCAGTTGACGGGCGCCCCCCTCCTGCGGGACTACCTCTGCGACGCCTGCAAGACGTACCACGAGGAGGTCCGCGAGCTGATCACCGCGGCGGGCGTCGCCTTCGAGGACGACCCCAAGCTGGTCCGCGGCCTGGACTACTACACGCGCACGACCTTCGAGTTCGTGCACGACGGCCTCGGCTCGCAGTCCGCGGTGGGCGGCGGCGGTCGCTACGACGGCCTGTCTGAGATGATCGGCGGCCCCGCCCTGCCGTCCGTCGGCTGGGCCCTCGGTGTCGACCGCACGGTCCTGGCCCTCGAGGCGGAGGGCATCGAGCTCGACCTCCCCGTCGCCACCAGCGTGTACGCCGTCCCGCTCGGCGAGGAGGCCCGCCGCGTCCTCTTCGCCAAGATCACCGAGTTGCGCAAGCTCGGTGTCGCCGCCGACTTCTCCTACGGCGGCAAGGGCCTCAAGGGCGCGATGAAGAACGCCAACCGCAGCGGGGCCCGCTACGCGATCGTCGCCGGTGAGCGCGATCTCGCCGAGGGTGTCGTCCAGCTCAAGGACATGGAGTCCGGCGAGCAGACGGCCGTCGGGGTCAACGAGATCGTCGCGGAGCTCGAGGCACGGCTCGGCTGACACACGGCCGCGCCGGCACTCGGCTCGGCGGACACGCGCGCGGGGGGGGGGGGGGGGGGGGGGGGGGGGGGGGGGGGGGGGGGGGGGGGGGGGGGGGGGGGAGGGAGAAGGGAGGGAGAGGCGGTGATTAGACTCACCGCGCCAGCAGCAA
>NZ_JBVIAY010000030.1:0-51750 GCF_055573695.1 Streptomyces sp. NPDC030143 | reverse complement strand
CTGGGGGGGGCAACGAGGTCGTCGAGGAGCTGGAGGAACGGTTGGGTGGACACACGGCCGCGCTGGCACTCGGTGGGGCGAAAACTCGTGTGGGGGCCCTGGTGCCGTACGGCACCGGCGCCCCGTCGCTCACGCGGATGTCCGGAACCGAACACCCGCCCGCCGTGTCCACCCATCCTTATGTGAAGCGAACGGTGCACACCCGCGCGGGTGCGGCACAATGGCCCTGCCCGAAGATGGTCCAACTCTCAAGTGACGGAATCGGCGTGATGAGCAAGACCACAGTCAAAGACGTCTCCACCGAGCCCGAACCGGAGCGCGCCGCGGCCGACGCGCCGCGGGCGGTGGGTGGCAGCCGTGCGTTGGCCCTGCTGCTGGTGATCACCGGCGCGGCCGGTCTGCTCGCCGCGTGGGTCATCACGATCGACAAGTTCAAGCTGCTCGAGGCCAAGGTCGAGGGCAAGACGTTCACACCCGGCTGCAGCCTGAACCCCATCGTCTCCTGCGGCAGCGTCATGGAGAGCAAGCAGGCCGCCGCCTTCGGCTTCCCCAACCCGATGCTCGGCCTGGTCGCCTACGGCATCGTCGTCTGCGTCGGCATGAGCCTGCTGGCCCGCGCCCGCTTCCCGCGCTGGTACTGGCTCACCTTCAACGCCGGCACCCTGTTCGGGGTCGTCTTCTGCGCCTGGCTGATGTTCCAGTCCCTGTACCGGATCAACGCCCTGTGCCTGTGGTGCTGCCTGGCCTGGGTCGCGACGATCGTCATGTTCTGGTACGTGACCTCGTTCAACATCCGCAACGGCCTCCTGCCCGCCCCGGGCTGGCTGAAGGGCTTCTTCGGCGAGTTCACCTGGGTCATGCCCGTGCTGCACATCGGGATCATCGGCATGCTGATCCTGACCCGCTGGTGGGAGTTCTGGACCAGCTGATCCCGGGCCGCGTTGTCAGTGCGGTGTTCTAGGGTTTCACCGTGGAGCCCGACCTGTTCACCGCCGCAGCAGAAGAACGCCAGGAGAAGGACCCGGCAGGGAGCCCCCTGGCGGTCCGGATGCGCCCGCGCACCCTCGACGAGGTCGTGGGCCAGCAACACCTGCTGAAGCCGGGCTCCCCCCTGCGCCGCCTGGTCGGCGAGGGCTCCGGGGGCCCGGCCGGCCCGTCCTCGGTGATCCTCTGGGGCCCGCCCGGCACCGGCAAGACCACCCTCGCGTACGTCGTCTCCAAGGCCACCAACAAGCGCTTCGTGGAGCTGTCCGCCATCACGGCCGGCGTCAAGGAGGTCCGCGCGGTCATCGACGGCGCCCGCCGCGCCACCGGAGGCTTCGGCAAGGAGACCGTCCTCTTCCTGGACGAGATCCACCGCTTCAGCAAGGCCCAGCAGGACTCCCTGCTCCCGGCCGTCGAGAACCGCTGGGTGACCCTCATCGCGGCGACCACCGAGAACCCCTACTTCTCGGTCATCTCCCCGCTGCTGTCCCGCTCGCTCCTGCTCACCCTCGAACCCCTCACCGACGACGACCTGCGCGGCCTGCTCCGCCGCGCCCTCACCGCCGAGCGCGGACTCAAGGGCGCCGTCACCCTTCCCGAGGACACCGAGGACCACCTCCTGCGCATCGCCGGCGGCGACGCCCGTCGCGCGCTGACCGCGCTGGAGGCCGCCGCGGGGGCCGCCCTCGACAAGGGCGAGAGCGAGGTCGCCCTGACGACCCTCGAGGAGACCGTCGACCGGGCCGCCGTGAAGTACGACCGGGACGGCGACCAGCACTACGACGTGGCCAGCGCCCTCATCAAGTCGATCCGCGGCTCCGACGTCGACGCCGCCCTGCACTATCTGGCCCGCATGATCGAGGCCGGCGAGGACCCCCGCTTCATCGCCCGCCGTCTGATGATCTCCGCCAGCGAGGACATCGGCCTGGCCGATCCCCACGCGCTGCCGACCGCCGTCGCCGCCGCCCAGGCCGTCGCCATGATCGGCTTCCCCGAGGCCGCCCTCACCCTCAGCCACGCCACCATCGCGCTCGCCCTGGCGCCGAAGTCCAACGCGGCGACCACCGCGATCGGCGCCGCCCTGGACGACGTGCGCAAGGGGCTGGCCGGACCGGTGCCGCCGCATCTGCGGGACGGCCACTACCAGGGCGCCGCCAAGCTCGGGCACGCCCGGGGGTACGTGTACCCGCACGACCTGCCGGAGGGCATCGCCGCCCAGCAGTACGCGCCGGACGCCCTCAAGGAGCGCGAGTACTACACCCCCACGCGGCACGGCGCGGAGGCGCGGTACGCCGACGCCGTGGAGTGGACCAGGAGGCACCTCGGTCGCAAGGAGTCCTGACCACCCTGTAGAATCGCCCGAAGTGCTGCGTCCCGTGTCCGACTCCGGTCGGCGCCTCAGGCGGGACATCCAGCCGGATCTGTTGATCCAGGAGCGTCGCGCACCGTCGTAGGTGTCGCGGGCAGCCCACCACCACCCGCACTTCCGGGACCGGTCGGTGGGCCGTTCGTGTGCTGCACGTATGTGCCCAGACCAGGGGAGCGGCTACCCGACAGGTTCCTCGTGGACCCGGCGGGATTCCCCGGCTGCGGATGCGACCTCCCGTAACCCTGAGGCAGCCGAAAAGGAAAAGGAAAAGAAGTGGCGAACCAGTCCCGCCCCAAGGTCAAGAAGTCGCGTGCCCTCGGCATCGCGCTGACCCCGAAGGCCGTCAAGTACTTCGAGGCCCGCCCCTACCCGCCGGGTGAGCACGGCCGCGGCCGCAAGCAGAACTCGGACTACAAGGTCCGTCTGCTCGAGAAGCAGCGTCTGCGCGCGCAGTACGACGTGTCCGAGCGTCAGCTCGTCCGCGCCTACGAGCGTGCCTCCAAGGTTCAGGGCAAGACCGGCGAGGCCCTGATCATCGAGCTCGAGCGTCGTCTCGACGCCCTGGTGCTGCGTTCGGGCATCGCCCGCACCATCTACCAGGCCCGTCAGATGGTCGTTCACGGCCACATCGAGGTCAACGGCCAGAAGGTCGACAAGCCCTCGTTCCGCGTCCGTCCCGACGACGTCGTGATGGTCCGCGAGCGCAGCCGCGAGAAGACCCTCTTCTCGATCGCCCGTGAGGGCGGCTTCGCCCCCGACGGCGAGACCCCGCGCTACCTCCAGGTGAACCTCCGCGCCCTGGCCTTCCGCCTGGACCGTGAGCCGAACCGCAAGGAGATCCCGGTGATCTGCGACGAGCAGCTCGTCGTCGAGTACTACGCCCGCTGATCCCTCGGCGGACGCGGTACCCCCGCGCCTCGGCCCGTCGTCCCCCCGCCCCTCCGGGCGGGCGGGGCGGCGGGCCTTCGCGCTTCCCGGGCGAGCCACGGCGCAGGGCCTCTTGACCGGTACGGAACGGTTGCGTCGGCGCGATAGGCTCGCCCTCAGAGACAGACGTCTCACCAGACGTCGACCATGACGTCGCACACGTCTCGCACGACGTGTCACACGACGTCTCACACGACAGGGAGCGGGTGCGCAGTGTCCGGTGGAGAGGTGGCCGGAATCCTGGTGGCCGTCTTCTGGGCGATCCTGGTCTCCTTCCTGGCCGTCGCGCTGGCGAGGCTGGCCCAGACGCTCAGGGCGACCACCAAGTTGGTCGCGGACGTGACCGACCAGGCCGTCCCGTTGCTGGCCGACGCCTCCGCGGCGGTGCGCTCCGCGCAGACCCAGATCGACCGGGTCGACGCGATCGCCTCGGACGTCCAAGAGGTCACGTCGAACGCCTCCGCGCTGTCCACCACCGTCGCCTCCACGTTCGGCGGCCCCCTGGTGAAGGTCGCCGCCTTCGGCTACGGCGTGCGCCGGGCCCTCGGCGGCCGCAAGGACGACATGCCCGCCGAGGCGCCCCGGCGCACCGTGATCGTGGGCCGCACGGTCTCGCGGCGGAAGCGCAACGCCCGTGGAAAAAAGAGGGACTGAGACCCAGCGATGTTCCGCCGTACGTTCTGGTTCAGCACGGGCGTCGCCGCCGGTGTGTGGGCCACCACCAAGGTCAACCGCAAACTGAAGCAGCTCACCCCCGAGAGCCTCGCCGCGACCGCGGCCAACAAGGCCCTCGAGACGGGAGCGCGTCTGAAGGACCGCGCGGTGGGTTTCGCGCTCGACGTCCGCGAGAACATGGCCCGGCGCGAGGCCGAGCTGGGCGAGGCGCTGGGCATCCACGAGGACCCAGAACTCGCCGCTCCCCGCCGCGCCGCCCTCGAGAACCGCGACGCCCCGCACCGCACCCACCCGAAGTGCATCGACACCACGACGTACTCGTACAACCGGAATGAGGACCACTGATGGAGTCGGCTGAGATCCGCCGCCGCTGGCTGAGCTTCTTCGAGGAGCGCGGGCACACCGTCGTGCCTTCGGCGTCGCTCATCGCGGACGACCCGACTCTGCTCCTCGTCCCGGCCGGCATGGTTCCCTTCAAGCCCTACTTCCTGGGCGAGGTCAAGCCGTCCTTCTCGCGTGCCACCAGCGTGCAGAAGTGCGTGCGCACGCCGGACATCGAAGAGGTCGGCAAGACCACCCGGCACGGCACGTTCTTCCAGATGTGCGGCAACTTCTCCTTCGGCGACTACTTCAAGGAAGGCGCCATCAAGTACGCCTGGGAGCTGCTCACCAGCCCCCGGGACAAGGGTGGTTACGGCCTGGAGCCGGAGAAGCTCTGGATCACCGTCTACAAGGACGACGACGAGGCCGAGCGCATCTGGCACGAGGTCGTCGGCGTGCCGAAGGAGCGCATCCAGCGCCTCGGCATGAAGGACAACTACTGGTCCATGGGCGTCCCGGGTCCCTGCGGCCCCTGTTCCGAGATCAACTACGACCGCGGCCCCGAGTTCGGCGTCGAGGGCGGCCCCGCCGTCAACGACGAGCGGTACGTGGAGATCTGGAACCTCGTCTTCATGCAGTACGAGCGCGGCGAGGGCATCGGCAAGGACAACTTCGAGATCCTCGGCGAGCTGCCGAGCAAGAACATCGACACGGGCCTCGGTCTGGAGCGGCTCGCCATGATTCTGCAGGGCGTGCAGAACATGTACGAGATCGACACCTCCATGGCCGTCATCAAGAAGGCCACCGAGCTGACCGGTGTGGCCTACGGCGACGCCCACGACTCGGACGTCTCCCTGCGCGTGGTCACCGACCACATGCGGACCTCCGTCATGCTCATCGGTGACGGCGTCACCCCCGGCAACGAGGGCCGCGGTTACGTCCTGCGCCGCATCATGCGCCGCGCCATCCGCAACATGCGCCTGCTCGGCGCCACCGGCCCGGTCGTCAAGGACCTCATCGACACGGTCATCGAGATGATGGGCCAGCAGTACCCGGAGCTGGTCACCGACCGCGAGCGCATCGAGAAGGTCGCCCTCGCCGAGGAGAACGCCTTCCTCAAGACGCTGAAGGCCGGCACCAACATCCTCGACACCGCCGTCACCGAGACCAAGCAGGCCGGTGGCACCGTCCTCGCCGGCGACAAGGCGTTCCTGCTCCACGACACCTGGGGCTTCCCGATCGACCTCACTCTCGAGATGGCCGCCGAGCAGGGCCTCTCCGTGGACGAGGACGGCTTCCGCCGTCTGATGAAGGAGCAGCGGGAGCGCGCCAAGGCCGACGCCCAGGCCAAGAAGACCGGGCACGCCGGTGCCGGCGCCTACCGTGAGATCGCCGACCAGGCCGGCGAGACCGACTTCATCGGCTACTCGCACACCGAGGGCGAGTCCCGGATCGTCGGCATCCTCGTCGACGGCGTCTCCTCCCCGGCCGCCGCCGAGGGCGACGAGGTGGAGATCGTCCTCGACCGCACCCCCTTCTACGCCGAGGGCGGCGGTCAGATCGGCGACACCGGCCGCATCAGGGTCGACTCCGGTGCCGTCATCGAGGTCCGAGACTGCCAGAAGCCCGTCCCGGGCGTGTACGTCCACAAGGGCGTCGTCCAGGTCGGCGAGGTGACGGTCGGCGCCACCGCCCACGCCTCGATCGACTCGCGCCGCCGCACGGCCATCGCCCGCGCCCACTCGGCCACGCACCTCACCCACCAGGCCCTGCGCGACGCCCTCGGCCCGACGGCCGCCCAGGCGGGCTCCGAGAACCAGCCCGGCCGCTTCCGTTTCGACTTCGGCTCCCCGTCGGCCGTGCCGACGGCCGTGATGACCGACGTCGAGCAGAAGATCAACGAGGTGCTCGCCCGCGACCTCTCGGTGCACGCCGAGGTCATGGGCATCGACGAGGCCAAGAAGCAGGGTGCCATCGCCGAGTTCGGCGAGAAGTACGGCGAGCGCGTCCGTGTCGTGACCATCGGCGACTTCTCCAAGGAGCTGTGCGGCGGTACGCACGTGCACAACACCGCCCAGCTGGGTCTGGTGAAGCTGCTCGGCGAGTCCTCGATCGGCTCGGGCGTGCGTCGTATCGAGGCCCTCGTCGGTGTGGACGCCTACCACTTCCTCGCCCGTGAGCACACGGTCGTCGCCCAGCTCCAGGAGTTGATCAAGGGCCGTCCGGAGGAGCTCCCGGAGAAGGTCTCCGCCATGCTCGGCAAGCTGAAGGACGCCGAGAAGGAGATCGAGAAGTTCCGCGCCGAGAAGGTGCTGCAGGCCGCCACCGGTCTCGCCGAGTCCGCCAGGGACGTCCGCGGCATCGCCCTCGTCACCGGACGGGTCCCGGACGGCACCACGCCGGACGACCTGCGCAAGCTGGTCCTCGACGTGCGTGGCCGCATCCAGGGCGGCCGGGCCGCCGTGGTCGCCCTGTTCACGGTCAGCAACGGCAAGCCGCTGACGGTCATCGCCACCAACGAGGCCGCCCGTGAGCGCGGTCTCAAGGCCGGCGACCTCGTCCGTACGGCCGCCAAGACCCTCGGCGGCGGCGGTGGCGGAAAGCCGGACGTCGCCCAGGGCGGCGGTCAGAACCCGGCCGCCGTCGGCGAGGCCGTGGACGCCGTCGAGCGGCTCGTGGCGGAAACGGCCAAGTGAGCGTCGAGGGAGAGCCGCGAGGGGACGGCCGGGGCATGCGCCGCGGCCGTCGCCTCGCGATCGATGTCGGTGACGCCCGGATCGGGGTCGCCTCGTGCGACCCCGACGGGATCCTCGCCACCCCGGTGGAGACGGTCCCCGGCCGGGACGTCCCGGCGGCGCACCGGCGGCTGCGGCAACTGGTCGAGGAGTACGAGCCGATCGAGGTCGTGGTCGGGCTTCCCCGCTCCCTCAAGGGGGGCGAGGGCCCGGCCGCCGTCAAGGTCCGCGGCTTCGCCCGGGAGTTGGCCCGGGGCATCGCACCCGTCGCCGTACGGCTGGTGGACGAGCGGATGACGACCGTGACGGCCAGTCAGGGACTGCGTGCCTCGGGGGTGAGATCCAAGAAGGGACGCTCGGTCATCGACCAGGCCGCCGCTGTGATCATCCTCCAGCAGGCACTCGAATCCGAACGGGTGTCAGGGCGGCCACCGGGCGAGGGCGTCGAAGTGGTCATCTGATCGCGATACGGTAACGTTCCGCGCGATGCGGTGGTGTTCGAACAGCCGCCGCACAAAGAGAGGCGGGACGGGAACCGGGGCCGGGAAGCCGCGCGACCGCCGCCTCGCGGCTCTAGGGGATCGATGACTGAGTATGGCCGGGGCCCAGGCTCCGAACCGTGGCATCCGGAGGACCCGTTGTACGGGGACGGCGGATGGGAAGGGCAGCAGGCCCAGGCCGGCCATCAGCCTGCCTACGGCGGCCAGCCGCAGCACCACCACTACCCGCAGCAGCCGGAGCAGCCGCAGTACGGCGACTGGGGCCAGGGACAGGCGCAGCAGTACGACCAGCAGGCGTACCAGGAGCAGTACGCGCAGCAGCAGTACCCGCAGGAGTCCTACGACCCGCAGCAGTCCTACGATCAGCAGCAGTACCCCCATCCGGGGCAGCAGCAGGCCTACCAGGAGGGCGGCTGGGACGGCACCGGCACGCACGCCCACATCCCGTACGCGGCCGACCCGGGGGATCCCTACGGGCAGCAAGCAACCGCTTACGGTGCCGAGCAGCCCGACCTCTACGGCACCCCGGACGCCTATCCGCCGCCCGAACCGCCCGCCCGTCGGCGCCCCGGACCGGAGCCGGTGACCGCGCCGGAGACCGCCGACCCCGACGCGGGGGAGCGGACCGACTGGGACCCGGGGCCCGACCAGGGTGAGCACGCCTTCTTCGCCGGGGGCGGAGCGGACGACGAGGACGACGAGGACGCAGACGAGCCGGGAGAGCGCGGGGGCCGCGGTGACCGGCGGGGGCGCGGCGGCAAGGACACCAAGGCCAAGGGGAAGAAGCGCCGCAACGGCTGCGCCTGCCTGGTCGTCGTGCTCGTGTTCGCCGGCGGTCTCGGCGGCGTCGGCTACTTCGGTTACCAGTTCTACCAGAATCGTTACGGCACGGCTCCGGACTACGCGGGCGAGGGCACCGGCCAGACCGTCAGCGTCGAGGTGCCCAAGGGCGCGGGCGGTGCCGAGATCGGTCGTCTGCTGAAGGCCGCGGGCGTCGTCAAGAGCGTCGACGCGTTCGTCTCCGCGCTGACGCAGGACCCCGACGCGAACATCCAGGCGGGCGCGTACATTCTGAAGAAGCAGATGTCCGCGAAGAGCGCCATCGACATGATGCTCGACCCGAAGAGCCAGGCGAACGTGATGGTCACGCCGGGCCAGCGCAACATCCAGGTCTACAAGACGATCGACACGAAACTCGGCCTCGCTTCCGGAACCACCAAGAAGGTCGCCGAGAAGGAGTACGAAAGTCTCGGGCTGCCCGACTGGGCGAACGACGACAGCGACATCATGGACCCGCTGGAAGGCTTCCTCTACCCCGGTACCTATCCCGCGGCCAAGGGGATGAAGCCCGCGACGGTGCTCAAGCAGATGGTCGAGCGGGCCGACGAGGCGTACGGCAAGTACGACCTGGAGGCCAAGACCAAGGCGCTCGCACTGAAGAGCCCGTTGCAGGTCGTCACGGTCGCGAGCCTGGTGCAGGCCGAAGGCAAGACGGTCGACGACTTCCGCAAGATGGCCGAGGTGGTCTACAACCGTCTCAAGCCGACGAACACCGAGACCAACCAGTTGCTCCAGTTCGACTCGACGTTCAACTATCTGAAGAACGAGAGCAACATCCACATCAGCGAGACCGAGATCAACAGTAACAAGGACCCGTACAACACGTACACGCAGAAGGGTCTTCCGCCGGGGCCGATCGGAAATCCGGGTGTCGACGCGCTCAGCGCGACGTTGAATCCCACCCGTGAGGGCTGGATCTACTTCGTGGCGACCGACGGGCAGAGCAAGACGGAATTCGCGAAGACCTACGCGGAATTCGAACGGCTCAGGGACAAGTTCAACGAGAGCACCGGTAACTGAGGACATGAGCACCACCGCACGGACCGAGCACGCCCGCCGTCACCGGGCGGCCGTGCTCGGCAGCCCCATCGCCCACTCCCTCTCCCCGGTGCTGCATCGCGCCGCGTACGAGGCGCTGGGCCTCACGGAGTGGACGTACGACCGTTTCGACATCGACGAGGGGGCGCTGTCCGCCTTCGTCGACGGACTCGGCGACGACTGGGCCGGGCTGTCGCTGACCATGCCGCTCAAGCGGGCGGTCATCCCGCTGCTCGACGAGATCAGCGACTCGGCCGCCTCCGTCGAGACGGTCAACACACTCGTGTTCACCGAGGACGGCCGGCGCGTCGGCGACAACACCGACATCCCCGGCATGGTCGCCGCCCTGCGCGAGCGGGGCATCGTGCGGGTGGACTCGGCCGCGATCCTCGGCGCCGGTGCCACCGCCTCCTCCGCGCTGGCCGCCCTGGGCATGGTCTGCACCGGCGAGGTCGTCGTGTACGTGCGCAGCGAGGTCCGCGCCGCCGAGATGCGGCAGTGGGGCGAGCGCCTCGACGTCGAGGTGCGCACGGCGGACTGGTCGGACGCGGCCGAGGCGCTGCGCTCCCCGCTGGTCGTCGCGACCACGCCGACCGGGGCGACCGACGCCCTCGCCGCCTCGGTGCCGGAGCGGCCCGCCACCCTCTTCGACGTGCTCTACGACCCCTGGCCGACCCGGTTGGCCGCGCGCTGGTCGATGTTCGGCGGGGCGGTCGTCAGCGGGCTGGACCTGCTCGTGCACCAGGCGGTGCTCCAGGTGGAGCAGATGACCGGGCGCGCGCCGGCGCCCGTCGAGGCCATGCGAAAAGCGGGGGAGCACGCGCTCGCGCACCGCTAGGATCCGCTGAGTTCCGCAGGGGGCGGAGCCCGTACAAGGGGGAGTCAGGTACATGTCCAACGTGTCCGCAGAGGTGTCGCTGGCCGGGGGCAAGAGCGAGATATTCGAGTTCTTCCTGCGGTTCCTGCCCGAGTGGGTGCAGATCACGGTGCTCGCGCTGATCGTGCTCGCCGTCGTCGTCTCGTGGATCCTGAAGCTGAAGCGCAAGATCGCCCACCGGCGGGCCGTGCGGGCGGGCGTGCCCGTGCACGCGGCGGCGCAGTTCGGGCAGGGGAGCGGCGCGGACCACCTCGGCGCCTACGCGCCGCAGGCGAATCAGGCGGCCGCGCAGGGTCAGTCGGTGCCGTCCGGTCCGAGCGGTGCTGATTTCCTGGGTGCTTACGCGCCGCAGGCGAATCAGGCGGCTGCGCAGGGTCGGTCGGTGCCGTCCGGTCCGAGCGGTGCTGATTTCCTGGGCGCCTACGCCCCGCAGCAGCGGACCGACGGCACGCGCTGAGCCCGGACCCGGTACCGCCCGTCCGCCTGATGGACCGGCGGCCGGTGCCCGGCCGCGGACGTGGGAGGATCGTAGGTGGCGGGCCTGGGTCGCGCACCCGGTCGCGCCGTTGCCGTACGCGAGGACGCGCGTACGCAGGGCAGTACCAGGCGCGAGCACTGAGGAGCACCGTTGAGCAGGTTGCGCTGGCTGACCGCGGGGGAGTCCCACGGTCCCGCACTCGTGGCGACGCTGGAGGGCCTTCCCGCCGGCGTGCCGATCACCACGGAGATGGTGGCGGACCATCTGGCGAGGCGCCGGCTCGGCTATGGGCGCGGTGCGCGGATGAAGTTCGAACGCGACGAGGTCACCTTCCTCGGCGGCGTCCGGCACGGCCTCACCCTCGGCTCGCCGGTCGCGGTCATGGTGGGCAACACCGAGTGGCCCAAGTGGGAGAAGGTCATGGCGGCCGACCCGGTCGACCCGGCCGAGCTGGCGGGCTCCGCGCGCAACGCGCCGCTGACCCGTCCGCGCCCCGGCCACGCCGACCTCGCCGGCATGCAGAAGTACGGCTTCGACGAGGCCCGCCCGATCCTGGAGCGCGCCTCCGCCCGCGAGACGGCCGCCCGGGTCGCGCTCGGCGCCGTCGCCCGGTCGTACCTCAAGGAGACGGCCGGCATCGAGATCGTCTCCCACGTCGTGGAGCTGGCCGCCGCGAAGGCGCCCTACGGCGTGTACCCGACCGCCGCCGACGTCGAGAAGCTCGACGCCGACCCGGTGCGCTGCCTGGACCAGGACGCCTCGAAGGCGATGGTCGCGGAGATCGACCAGGCCCACAAGGACGGTGACACCCTCGGCGGCGTCGTCGAGGTCCTGGCCTACGACGTGCCGGTGGGCCTCGGCTCGCACGTGCACTGGGACCGGCGCCTCGACGCCCGGCTGGCGGCCGCGCTCATGGGCATTCAGGCCATCAAGGGCGTCGAGGTCGGCGACGGCTTCGATCTGGCGCGGGTGCCGGGCTCCAAGGCGCACGACGAGATCGTCACCACCCCCGACGGCATCCGCCGCGCCACCGGCCGCTCCGGCGGCACCGAGGGCGGTCTGACCACCGGCGAGCTGCTGCGCGTGAGGGCGGCGATGAAGCCCATCGCGACCGTGCCGCGCGCCCTGCAGACGGTCGACGTGGCCACCGGCGAGGCCACGCAGGCCCACCACCAGCGCTCCGACGTGTGCGCGGTCCCGGCCGCCGGGATCGTCGCCGAGGCGATGGTCGCGCTCGTGCTGGCCGACGCGGTGGCGGAGAAGTTCGGCGGCGACAGCGTCGTCGAGACCCGCCGCAACGTGCGGTCGTACCTCGACAACCTGCACATCCGATGAGCGCGCCGCTGGTCGTCCTGGTCGGGCCGATGGGCGTCGGCAAGTCCACCGTCGGGCAGCAGCTGGCCGAACGGCTCGGTGTCGGCTACCGCGACACCGACGACGACATCGTCGCCGAACAGGGCCGCACCATCGCCGACATCTTCGTCGAGGAGGGCGAGCCCGCCTTCCGCGCCATCGAGAAGCGGGCCGTGCACCGCGCGCTCGCCGAGCACCGCGGTGTGCTCGCGCTCGGCGGCGGCGCGATCCTCGACGCGGACACCCGCGCGCTGCTGGCCGGACAGCGCGTGGTCTACCTCTCGATGGAGGTCGAGGAAGCGGTCAGGCGCACCGGACTGAACGTGGCCCGCCCGCTGCTCGCCGTCAACCCGCGCAGGCAGTGGCGCGAACTGATGGAGGCCCGCAGGCACCTCTACGAGGAGGTGGCGACCGCCGTCGTGGCCACCGACGACCGCACCCCCGAACAGGTCACCCGGGCCGCCCTGGACGCACTGGAGTTGAAGGAAGCATGAGCGACGAGGCAGTGACGCGGATCCGCGTCGGCAGCGCGGGCTCCGACCCGTACGAGGTGCTGGTCGGCCGGCAACTCCTCGGCGAGCTCGGCGCCCTCATCGGCGACCGGGCCAAGCGGGTCGCCGTCATCCACCCCGAGGCGCTCGCCGACACCGGTGACGCCCTCCGCGCCGACCTGGCCGACCAGGGCTACGAGGCCGTCGCCATCCAGGTGCCCAACGCGGAGGAGGCCAAGACCGCCGAGGTCGCCGCCTACTGCTGGAAGGCGCTCGGCCAGTCCGGGTTCACCCGCACCGACGTCGTCGTCGGCGTGGGCGGCGGCGCCACCACCGATCTGGCCGGCTTCGTGGCCGCGACCTGGCTGCGCGGGGTGCGCTGGATCGCCGTCCCCACGACGGTGCTGGCCATGGTGGACGCGGCCGTGGGCGGCAAGACGGGTATCAACACCGCCGAGGGCAAGAACCTCGTCGGCGCCTTCCACCCGCCCGCGGGCGTGCTGTGCGACCTGGCCGCGCTGGACTCGCTCCCGGTCAACGACTACGTCTCCGGACTCGCCGAGATCATCAAGGCCGGCTTCATCGCCGACCCGGTGATCCTCGACCTCATCGAGGCCGACCCCCAGGCCGCCCGCACCCCGGCGGGCCCGCACACCGCCGAGCTGATCGAACGCTCCATCAAGGTCAAGGCGGACGTCGTCTCCTCCGACCTGAAGGAGTCGGGGCTGCGGGAGATCCTCAACTACGGTCACACGCTCGCCCACGCCATCGAGAAGAACGAGCGCTACAAGTGGCGGCACGGCGCCGCCGTCGCCGTCGGCATGCACTTCGCGGCCGAACTGGGCCGCCTGGCCGGCCGGCTGGACGACGCCACCGCCGACCGGCACCGCACGGTCCTGGAATCGGTCGGGCTGCCGCTGCACTACCGCCACGACCAGTGGCCCAAGCTGCTGGAGGCCATGCGGGTCGACAAGAAGTCGCGCGGCGACCTGCTGCGCTTCATCGTCCTCGACGGGCTGGCCAAGCCGACCGTCCTGGAGGGACCCGACCCGGCGGTGCTGCTCGCCGCCTACGGCGAAGTGGGCCAGTAGGTCCCCGCAGTTCCCTTCCGCCCGATTCGCTTTCCCCACCGGGCACTTCGGACCGCCCCCGGCCGTTTCACCAAACGACGGCCGGGGGCGGTACCGTTCGGTAGCGAGAGCGGGGGCCGCGCGCCCCCCACAGCCAGCGCCCATTGCCTGTACGAGACGGAGTGGCACCGGATGCAGCACGCAGTGGGTTCTCCGCTGCCGCCGCCCCACCAGCCGGGGCACGGTCCGGCCGCCGGCTGGTCGCCGGCCGCACAACACCCGGGCCCGCACCAGCCGGGCAGCACCCCCCAGCAGACCGCCCCCGTGCCGCCGCACCCGGCACCGGGCTTCCCCGGAGCACCGCCCTCGGGGCCCGTCCCACCGGCGCCCCAGCCCCCGGTCCCGCCCGTGCCCCACCCCCCGGCCCCGCGGCACACCACCGGCCCGCAGGGCAGCGAGACCACCGGGCACGTTCCGCTGCCCCCCGGCGGCCCCGTCGGCATGCCCAGCCCGCCGCCGGCCGCGTCCGCGCCCGACCCCGCGTCCACCACGCTCGCGGTGCTGCTCATCGGTCCCGCGGGCGCCGGGAAGACCAGCGTCGCCAAGTTCTGGGCCGACCACCGCCGGGTGCCCACCGCCCACATCAGCCTCGACGACGTCCGCGAATGGGTCCGCTCGGGCTTCGCAGACCCGCAGAGCGGGTGGAACGACCACTCCGAGGCCCAGTACCGCCTGGCCCGCCGCACCTGCGGATTCGCCGCGCGCAACTTCCTCGCCAACGGCATCTCCTGCATCCTCGACGACGCGATCTTCCCCGACCGCCCGGCCGTCGGCCTCGGCGGCTGGAAGCGGCATGTGGGCCCCGGGCTCCTCCCGGTCGTCCTCCTCCCCGGCCTGGAGGTCGTCCTGGAACGCAACGCGGAACGCAGCGGCAACCGCCGTCTCACCGACGAGGAGGTCGCCCGCATCCACGGCCGGATGGCCGGCTGGTACGGCTCCGGCCTCCCGATCATCGACAACTCTCAACTCGACGTACCGACGACGGCGAGGCTCCTGGACGACGTGCTGGCCAGGGCGATCGCCAGCCCTCCGAAGTGGTAGAGGACATCCGGGCGGCCTGAGGGGTCCTTGCACTGTGCCCGCGTGGGCCGCGCGGCCTGGTGCCGTGCATCGCAAGGCGCCGGATCACGCGGCCTGATCAGGCGCTCATAGTGCAAGGACCCCTGAGAGGTCCGAACGAAAAGGGGACGCCGCGAGCTGATCGGCCTCCCTTTTTGTTCGGAGCTCTCAGGGCCCTGTCCTGCGGCCGGGCCCCAGGGCAGGGCCAGAGCCAGGGCCGGTAGACGGCAGGGCCAGGGCCGGGCGACCACGGACGCGGGTGCCGCGCGAACCCCCCGGCCGGCCGGCGCCCCGGTGGGGCCGCACCCCGCTCGGCGGAGCCCGACCGGCGCGATCCGGCCACCGCTTCTAGGCTCGACACATGTCAGAGGTGTACGCGGCCCGCCGCATGAGGCTGAGGGAACGGTGCCAGGCGTCCGGCAACGCGGCAGCGCTGGTCTCCCGTCCCGCCAACGTGAGGTACCTCGCGGGCGCGGCGCCCCGGGGTGCCGTCCTCCTGCTGGGCAGCCACGAGGACCTGCTCGTCTGCCCCGGCTCGTCCGACGAACGCCCCGGTGAAGGGCGGCCGGACGAGAACCTGAGAGTGCACGCCCTGCCCCGCGCGGGCGGCGACCCGGCCGTGGCCGCCGCGGGCGTCGTCGCGGACCAGGGCGCCGACTCCCTCGCGGTCGAGGAGCACCACATCACCGTGGCCCGTCACCGCGAGCTGCGCTCCGTCGCCCCCCGGCTGCGCCTCGCCGACCTGGGCGGCGCGGTCGAACAGCTCAGGGTGGTCAAGGACGAGGAGGAGATCTCCTGTCTGCGCGTCGGCGCCGAGATCGCCGACCAGGCCCTCGGCGAGCTGCTGGAGTCCATCCTCGTCGGCCGCACCGAACGCCACCTCGCCCTGGAACTCGAGCGGCGGCTCATCGACCACGGCGCCGACGGCCCCGCCTTCCCCACCTCCGTCGGCACCGGCCCGAACTCGGGCCGGCGCGGGCACCGGCCCACCGACCGACGGGTGGAGGAGGGCGACTTCCTCTCCGTCTGTCTGGGTGCGACGTACCGCGGCTACCGCTGTGAGATCGGCCGTACCTTCGTCATCGGCACCGCTCCCGCGGACTGGCAGATCGAGCTGTTCGACCTGGTCTTCGCCGCCCAGCGCGCCGGACGCGAGAGCCTGGCACCCGGCGCGGCCTGCCGGGACGTCGACCGCGCCGCACGCCAGGTGCTGGACTCGGCCGGCTACGCGGAACGCCTGCCGGCACTGACCGGGCACGGTGTCGGACTCGAAATCGACGAGGACCCTCAGTTGGCCCCCGCGGCCATGGGTAAACTGGACGCTTGCGTGCCGGTCACCGTCGAACCGGGGGTCCACCTCCCGGGCCGGGGCGGTGTCCGGATCGATGACACGCTCGTCGTACGCCCCGAGGCGGACGGCGGACCCGAGCTACTCACCATCACGACCAAGGAACTGCTCGCACTCTAGGCAAGGTGCGGGCCCCGGGGTCGTCCACGTCAGTCCAGGAGATTCCGCAACCGTGGCTTCCACGAACGACCTCAAGAACGGCATGGTGCTCAAGCTCGAAGGCGGCCAGCTCTGGTCCGTCGTCGAGTTCCAGCACGTCAAGCCCGGCAAGGGCCCGGCCTTCGTGCGCACCAAGCTCAAGAACGTGCTCTCCGGGAAGGTCGTCGACAAGACCTTCAACGCCGGCATCAAGGTCGAGACGGCCACTGTCGACAAGCGCGACATGCAGTTCTCCTACATGGACGGCGAGTACTTCGTCTTCATGGACATGGAGACCTACGACCAGCTGATGGTCGACCGCAAGGCCGTCGGCGACGCCGCCAACTTCCTCATCGAGGGCTTCACGGCCACCGTCGCGCAGCACGAGGGCGAGGTGCTCTTCGTCGAGCTGCCGGCCGCCGTCGAGCTCGTCGTCCAGGAGACCGAGCCGGGCCTGCAGGGAGACCGCTCCACCGGCGGCACCAAGCCCGCCACCCTGGAGACCGGTCACCAGATCCAGGTCCCGCTCTTCATCACCACCGGTGAGAAGATCAAGGTCGACACCCGCACGAGCGACTACCTCGGCCGGGTGAACAGCTAACCGTGGCCGCCCGCAACACGGCCCGCAAGCGCGCCTTCCAGATCCTCTTCGAGGGCGACCAGCGCGGCGCCGACGTCCTGACGGTCCTCGCCGACTGGATCCGGCTCTCCCGGGCCGACACCCGGCAGCCGCCGGTGAGCGAGTACACCATGCAACTCGTCGAGGGGTACGCCGAGCACACCCGGCGCATCGACGAACTCCTCGCCCAGTACGCGGTCGGCTGGACGCTCGACCGGATGCCCGTCGTCGACCGCAACATCCTTCGGCTCGGCGCATACGAGCTGATCTGGATGGACGAGACCCCGGACGCCGTCGTCCTCGACGAGATGGTGCAGCTGGCCAAGGAGTTCTCCACGGACGAGTCGCCCTCGTTCGTCAACGGCCTGCTCGGCCGGCTGAAGGAACTCAAGCCGTCGCTGCGCCGGGACGAGGCGTAGGCGGTACGACTCGACTCGACTCGACGCCGGAGGGCCCGCGGCACGCGCCGCGGGCCCTCCGGCGTTCCCTGTCCTCGACCAGCCGGGACCGCACGAAATCGCCGGGGTGGCCGGAACCCCAAGGTTCCGGCCACCCCGGCGGCACGTTTCTGCTGAGACTGGGGAGCCGGTCAGCCCTCCTCGTGGGAGACCGCGCGACGCGCGTCCGCGTCCAGCACGCCCCAGCTGATCAGCTGCTCGGTCAGGACCGACGGCGACTGGTCGTAGATGACGGCGAGGGTGCGCAGGTCGTCCTGGCGGATCGAGAGCACCTTGCCGTTGTAGTCGCCGCGCTGCGACTGGATCGTCGCCGCGTAGCGCTGCAGGGGACCCGCCTTCTCGACCGGGACGTGGGCCAGTCGCTCCAGGTCCAGGACAAGCTTCGGCGGGGGCTCCGCCGCGCCGCCCGGGGTGGTGCCCGGCAGCAGTTCCTGCACCGGCACGCCGTAGAAATCGGCCAGTTCCGCAAGCCGCTGAACGGTCACGGCGCGGTCGCCGCGCTCGTAGGAACCGACCACGACCGCCTTCCAGCGTCCCTGGGACTTCTCCTCGACACCGTGGAGGGAAAGGCCCTGCTGGGTGCGGATCGCCCGGAGCTTGGCCCCGAGCTGTTTGGCGTATTCGCTGGACATATAGCTCCCCGGCACTGGGTCGACGCGACTGGCTCTGGTTCCATGCCGCGCGGTTGGTAACTCACTGTGAGGTTACGCAGCGTGATTCTTCTGCGTCAAGCCGAATGGTCCACACCGACTCTTCCGTGGTATCGGTGGCCGATTACGCCAAGGGGGTGATCAGGGGTGTCGTCCCGGCCTGGTACCGTGGATGGCGCAATTCCGACGTCCTTTAAGGTCCGTCCCGTGAGGCGGAGAAGGAGGTCCGTTTCGTATGGACACGCAGGACACGCAGGACACGCGGCTCGAGCCGCAGCAGTCCGATGCGCGGCCCGTTCTCGAAGGCCCCGACATCGCGCGGGTACTCACCCGCATCGCCCACGAGATCGTCGAACGCGCCAAGGGCGCCGACGACGTGGTGCTCCTCGGCATTCCCACCCGGGGCGTCTTCCTCGCCCAGCGACTCGCCGCCAAGCTGGAGCAGGTCACCGACCGCACGATCCCGGTCGGCTCGCTGGACATCACCATGTACCGCGACGACCTGCGCATGCACCCGCCGCGTGCGCTGGCCCGCACCGAGATCCCCGGTGACGGCATCGACGGCAAGCTGGTCGTCCTCGTCGACGACGTGCTGTTCTCGGGCCGCACCATCCGCGCCGCCCTCGACGCCCTGAACGACATCGGGCGCCCGCGCGCGGTGCAGCTGGCTGTCCTGGTCGACCGCGGCCACCGGGAACTGCCCATCCGCGCCGACTACGTCGGCAAGAACCTCCCCACGTCGCTGCGGGAGACGGTCAAGGTCCAGCTCGCCGAGGAGGACGGTCGCGACACCGTGCTGCTCGGTGCGAAGCGGACCGCCCCGGGCGCGCAGCAGTAGCACTCCGGCGTACGCCCACGCGTGCGTGCCCCCGTGCGCCCGCATGCCCGAAAACTCCCGAATGCCCTACGGAGCCTGACAGATGCAGCGTCATCTCATCTCGGCCGCCGACCTCACCCGCGACGACGCCGTCCACATCCTCGACACCGCCGAGGAGATGGCCCGGGTCGCCGACCGGCCCATCAAGAAACTGCCGACCCTGCGCGGCCGCACCATCGTCAACCTGTTCTTCGAGGACTCGACGCGGACCCGGATCTCCTTCGAAGCCGCCGAGAAGCGCCTGTCCGCCGACGTCATCAACTTCTCCGCCAAGGGCTCCAGCGTCTCCAAGGGCGAGTCCCTGAAGGACACCGCCCAGACGCTGGAGGCCATGGGCGTCGACGCCGTCGTCATCCGGCACGGCGCCTCCGGAGCGCCCTACCGGCTGGCCAACTCCGGCTGGATCGACGCCGCCGTCATCAACGCCGGCGACGGCACCCACCAGCACCCCACCCAGGCCCTGCTCGACGCCTTCACCATGCGCCGCCGGCTCGTCGGCCGCGACGCCGGGATCGGCCAGGACCTGTCCGGCCGGCGCATCACCATTGTCGGGGACGTGCTGCACAGCCGGGTCGCCCGCTCCAACGTCGACCTGCTCCACACCCTCGGCGCCGAGGTCACCCTCGTCGCCCCGCCCACGCTGGTGCCGGTCGGCGTCGAGACCTGGCCCTGCGCCGTGTCGTACGACCTCGACAGCACGCTGCCGAAGTCCGACGCGGTGATGATGCTGCGCGTCCAGCGCGAGCGGATGAACGCCGCGTTCTTCCCGACCGAGCGCGAGTACTCACGCCGCTACGGCCTGGACGGCGACCGCATGGCGCGGATGCCCGAGCACGCCCTCGTGATGCACCCCGGGCCGATGGTCCGCGGCATGGAGATCACCGCCGAGGTCGCCGACTCCGACCGCTGCACCGTCGTCGAGCAGGTCGCCAACGGCGTGTCGATCCGAATGGCAGTCCTCTACCTGCTGCTGGGCGGGAACGAACCCGCCGGCCGCCATACCCGTACCAGCGGTACCACCGAGGAGAAGTAAGCGACCATGAGCAAGATCCTGATCCGTGGTGCGAAGGTTCTCGGCGGTGAGCCGCAGGACGTGCTGATCGACGGCGAGATCATCGAGGCCGTCGGGACCGGCCTGCCGCAGGACGGCGCCCAGGTCGTCGAGGCCGACGGCAAGGTGCTGCTGCCGGGCCTGGTCGACCTGCACACCCATCTGCGCGAGCCGGGCCGCGAGGACTCCGAGACCGTCCTGACGGGCACCCGCGCGGCCGCCTCCGGCGGCTACACCGCCGTCTTCGCCATGGCCAACACCTTCCCCGTCGCCGACACGGCCGGAGTCGTCGAGCAGGTCTGGCGACTGGGCCGGGAGCACGGCTACTGCGACGTGCAGCCCATCGGCGCCGTCACCGTCGGCCTGGAGGGCAGGAAGCTCGCCGAGCTGGGGGCCATGCACGAGTCGGCCGCCGGCGTCACCGTCTTCTCCGACGACGGCAAGTGCGTCGACGACGCCGTGATCATGCGGCGCGCCCTGGAGTACGTGAAGGCCTTCGGCGGGGTGGTCGCCCAGCACGCGCAGGAGCCGCGGCTGACCGAGGGTGCCCAGATGAACGAGGGGATCGTCTCGGCGCAGCTGGGCCTGGGCGGCTGGCCCGCGGTGGCCGAGGAGTCGATCATCGCCCGGGACGTCCTGCTCGCCGAGCACGTCGGCTCCCGCGTCCACATCTGCCACCTGTCGACCGCCGGCTCGGTCGAGATCGTCCGCTGGGCCAAGTCGCGCGGCATCCAGGTCACCGCCGAGGTCACCCCGCACCACCTGCTCCTCACCGACGAGCTGGTGCGCACCTACAACCCGGTCTACAAGGTCAACCCGCCGCTGCGCACCGAGCGCGACGTGCGCGCCCTGCGCGAGGCGCTGGCCGACGGCACGATCGACATCGTGGCCACCGACCACGCCCCGCACCCGCACGAGGACAAGGACTGCGAGTGGGCCGCGGCCGCCATGGGCATGGTTGGCCTGGAGACCGCGTTGTCGGTGGTCCAGGAGACGATGGTGGAGACCGGGCTCCTCGACTGGGCCGGGGTCGCCGACCGCATGTCCTTCACGCCCGCGCGGATCGGGCGGGCCAGGGGCCATGGACGTCCCGTCTCGGCAGGTGAGCCCGCCAACCTCACGCTCGTCGACTCGGCATACCGTGGGTCGGTGGACCCCGCGGGCTTCGCCTCGCGCAGCCGGAACACCCCGTACGAGGGGCGTGAGCTGCCGGGCCGTGTGACGCACACGTGGCTGCGGGGCACGGCCACGCTCGTCGACGGGAAGCTCACGTGACACCTGTAATCCTGCTGGCGGCCGAGAAGGAATCGGCCGAAGTGACCGACTGGGCCGCCCGGATCGGCTGGGTCGTCGGCCTCGCCCTGTTCGTCACGTTCGTCTACTGGCTGATGCGCGAGGGCTGGAAGTGGCGCGGCACGCTCCAGGGCGACCTGCCCGAGCTGCCCACCGCGCCGTCCGAGCCCGGTGCGGCGAGACTGACGATGAGCGGCCGCTACCACGGCTCCACCACCGCCGGACAGTGGCTCGACCGCATCGTGGCGCACGGCCTGGGCACCCGCAGCCGGGTCGAGCTCACCCTGACGGACGCGGGACTGGACGTCGTACGCCCCGGCGCGAGCGACTTCTTCGTCCCGGCCGACGCACTGCGCGAGGCCCGGCTCGACAAGGGCATCGCCGGCAAGGTCCTCACCGAGGGCGGACTGGTCGTGGTCACCTGGGCGCACGGCGACAAGCTGATCGACTCCGGGTTCCGCTCGGACACCGCGGCCGAGCACGCCGAGTGGGTCGACGTCGTCAACTCCATGATCAAGAAGACGCAATCTCAGACGGAAACGGAAGGCGCACGATGACCACCTCCACCAGGGGAACCGCCAAGGTTCCCGCCGTACTCGTCCTGGAGGACGGCCGGGTCTTCCACGGCCGCGCCTACGGGGCCGTGGGGGAGACCTTCGGCGAAGCGGTGTTCTCCACCGGAATGACCGGCTACCAGGAGACCCTCACCGACCCGTCGTACGACCGCCAGATCGTCGTCGCGACCGCCCCGCAGATCGGCAACACCGGCTGGAACGACGAGGACGACGAGTCCCGCCGCATCTGGGTCTCCGGCTACGTCGTGCGCGACCCCGCGCGCGTGCCCTCCAACTGGCGCGCCAAGCGCTCCCTCGACGACGAACTGGTCGCCCAGGAGGTCGTGGGCATCAGCGGCATCGACACCCGCGCCCTCACCCGCCACCTGCGCGAGCGCGGCTCCATGCGCGCCGGCATCTTCTCGGGCGAGGCCGTCGCCGCCGAGTCCGAGCTCCTCGCGCGCGTGCAGGCCCAGCCGCACATGAAGGGCGCGAGCCTCTACGAGGAGGTCGCCACCCAGGACGCGTACGTCGTCCCGGCGGTCGGCGAGAAGCGCTTCACCGTCGCCGCGATCGACCTCGGCATCAAGGGCATGACCCCGCACCGCATGGCCGAGCGCGGCATCGAGGTGCACGTCCTTCCGGCCACGGCCACGGCCGAGGAGGTGTACGCCCTGGACCCCGACGGCGTGTTCTTCTCCAACGGCCCGGGCGACCCGGCCACCGCCGACGGCCCCGTCGCGCTGATGACCGAGGTGCTGCGGCGGAAGACCCCCCTGTTCGGCATCTGCTTCGGCAACCAGATCCTCGGCCGCGCCCTCGGCTTCGGCACCTACAAGCTGAAGTACGGCCACCGCGGCATCAACCAGCCGGTCCAGGACCGTACGACCGGCAAGGTCGAGGTCACCGCGCACAACCACGGGTTCGCCGTGGACGCGCCGCTCGACAAGGTCAGCGACACCGAGTTCGGCCGCGCCGAGGTCTCCCACGTCTGCCTCAACGACGACGTCGTGGAGGGGCTGCGGCTGCTCGACCAGCCGGCCTTCTCCGTCCAGTACCACCCCGAAGCGGCCGCCGGCCCCCACGACGCCGCCTACCTGTTCGACCGCTTCGTATCCCTGATGGAGGGCCAGCGTGCCTAAGCGCACCGATATCCAGTCCGTCCTGGTCATCGGCTCCGGCCCGATCGTCATCGGCCAGGCCGCCGAGTTCGACTACTCCGGCACCCAGGCGTGCCGCGTCCTGAAGTCCGAGGGGCTGCGGGTCGTGCTGGTGAACTCCAACCCGGCCACGATCATGACCGACCCGGAGATCGCCGACGCCACCTACGTCGAGCCGATCACCCCGGAGTTCGTCGAGAAGATCATCGCCAAGGAGCGCCCCGACGCGCTGCTGCCCACCCTGGGCGGCCAGACGGCCCTCAACACGGCCATCTCGCTGCACGAGAACGGCGCCCTGGAGAAGTACGGCGTCGAGCTGATCGGCGCCAACGTCGAGGCCATTCACAAGGGCGAGGACCGCGACCGGTTCAAGGAGGTCGTGGAGGAGGTCCGCCGCAAGATCGGGCACGGCGAGTCCGCCCGCTCGGTCATCTGCCACACCATGGACGAGGTGCTCGCCGGCGTCGACGGACTCGGCGGCTACCCGGTCGTCGTCCGCCCGTCCTTCACCATGGGCGGCGCAGGCTCCGGCTTCGCCCACGACGAGGAGGAACTGCGCCGCATCGCCGGCCAGGGCCTCACGCTCTCCCCGACCACCGAGGTGCTCCTGGAGGAGTCCATCCTCGGCTGGAAGGAGTACGAGCTGGAGCTGATGCGCGACAAGCACGACAACGTCGTGGTCGTCTGCTCCATCGAGAACTTCGACCCGATGGGCGTCCACACCGGCGACTCGATCACCGTCGCCCCGGCCATGACGCTCACCGACCGCGAGTACCAGATCCTGCGGGACGTCGGCATCGCCGTGATCCGCGAGGTCGGCGTGGACACCGGCGGCTGCAACATCCAGTTCGCGGTGAACCCCGAGGACGGTCGGGTGATCGTCATCGAGATGAACCCGCGTGTGTCGCGTTCCTCGGCGCTGGCCTCCAAGGCGACCGGCTTCCCGATCGCCAAGATCGCCGCCAAGCTCGCCGTCGGCTACACCCTCGACGAGATCCCCAACGACATCACGCAGGAGACCCCGGCCTCCTTCGAGCCCACGCTCGACTACGTGGTCGTGAAGGCGCCCCGGTTCGCCTTCGAGAAGTTCCCGAGCGCCGACTCCACGCTGACGACGACCATGAAGTCGGTCGGCGAGGCCATGGCCATCGGCCGCAACTTCACCGAGGCCTTCCAGAAGGCGCTGCGCTCGCTGGAGAAGAAGGGCAGCCAGTTCACGTTCGTCGGCGAGCCCGGTGACAAGGACGCGCTGCTCGCGGAGTCCGTGCGGCCCACCGACGGCCGGATCAACACCGTCATGCAGGCCATCCGCGCGGGCGCCACACCCGACGAAATCTTCGCGTTCACGAAGATCGACCCCTGGTTCGTCGACCAGCTCTTCCTGATCAAGGAGATCGCCGACGAGCTGGCCGAGGCGCCGGAGCTGACCGCCGAACTGCTCGCCGAGGCCAAGCGGCACGGCTTCTCCGACCAGCAGATCGCCGAGATCCGCGGGATGCGCGAGGAGGTCGTCCGCGAGGTGCGGCACGCGCTCGGCGTCCGCCCGGTCTACAAGACGGTCGACACCTGCGCCGCCGAGTTCGCCGCGAAGACGCCGTACTTCTACTCCTCCTACGACGAGGAGAGCGAGGTCGCCGCGCGCGAGAAGCCGGCCGTCATCATCCTGGGCTCCGGCCCCAACCGCATCGGCCAGGGCATCGAGTTCGACTACTCCTGCGTCCACGCCTCCTTCGCGCTGTCCGACGCCGGGTACGAGACCGTGATGGTCAACTGCAACCCGGAGACCGTCTCCACCGACTACGACACCTCCGACCGCCTGTACTTCGAGCCGCTGACGCTCGAGGACGTGCTGGAGATCGTCCACGCCGAGGCGCAGGCCGGCCCGATCGCCGGTGTCGTCGTCCAGCTCGGCGGGCAGACCCCGCTGGGGCTCGCGCAGGCGCTCAAGGACAACGGCGTGCCGATCGTCGGCACCCCGCCCGAGGCCATCCACGCGGCCGAGGACCGGGGAGCCTTCGGGCGCGTGCTCGCCGAGGCGGGACTGCCGGCCCCCAAGCACGGCACGGCCACCACCTTCGCCGAGGCCAAGGCCATCGCCGACGAGATCGGCTACCCGGTCCTGGTGCGGCCGTCGTACGTCCTCGGCGGCCGCGGCATGGAGATCGTCTACGACGAGGCGCGGCTGTCCTCCTACATCGCCGAATCGACCGAGATCAGCCCCACCCGGCCGGTTCTCGTCGACCGCTTCCTCGACGACGCCATCGAGATCGACGTCGACGCCCTCTACGACGGCGAGGAGCTGTACCTCGGCGGTGTCATGGAGCACATCGAGGAGGCCGGCATCCACTCCGGCGACTCGGCGTGCGCCCTGCCCCCGATCACCCTCGGCGGCTTCGACATCAAGCGCCTGCGGGCCTCCACGGAGGCGATCGCCAAGGGCGTCGGGGTGCGTGGCCTGATCAACATCCAGTTCGCGATGGCAGGCGACATCCTCTACGTCCTGGAGGCCAACCCGCGCGCCTCCCGCACGGTCCCCTTCACGTCGAAGGCGACCGCGGTGCCGCTGGCGAAGGCCGCCGCCCGGATCTCCCTGGGCGCGACCGTCGCCGAGCTGCGGGCCGAGGGGCTGCTCCCGGCCACCGGCGACGGCGGCGAGCTGCCGCTGGACGCGCCGATCTCCGTCAAGGAGGCCGTGATGCCCTGGAGCCGCTTCCGGGACACCTCGGGACGGGGCGTCGACACCGTCCTCGGCCCGGAGATGCGCTCCACGGGCGAGGTCATGGGCATCGACTCCGTCTTCGGCACGGCGTACGCCAAGTCGCAGGCCGGCGCCTACGGCCCGCTGCCCACCAAGGGCCGCGCGTTCATCTCCGTCGCCAACCGCGACAAGCGGTCGATGATCTTCCCGGCGCGTGAACTGGTCGGCCACGGCTTCGAGCTGCTCGCCACCTCGGGCACGGCCGAGGTGCTCCGGCGCAACGGCATCAACGCCACCGTCGTGCGCAAGCAGTCCGAGGGCACCGGCCCGAACGGCGAGAAGACCATCGTCCAGCTCATCCACGACGGCGAGGTCGACCTCATCGTCAACACCCCGTACGGCACCGGCGGCCGCCTCGACGGCTACGACATCCGCACGGCGGCCGTGGCGCGGTCCGTGCCCTGCCTGACGACGGTCCAGGCGCTCGCCGCCGCCGTCCAGGGCATCGACGCCCTCAACCACGGTGACGTGGGCGTCCGCTCGCTCCAGGAACACGCGGAACACCTGACCGCGGCCCGCGACTAGCAGCCGACGAGGGGGACACCGGAAACGGTGTCCCCCTCTTCATGAGAAGACCTGGGACATGTACGAAATCCTCTTCCGTCTGGTTTTCCGACGGATGGACCCCGAGAAGGCCCACCACCTCGCCTTCCGCTGGATCCGTCTCGCCGCCCGCATCCCGGTGCTGCGCACCTTCCTCGCGGCGGCCCTCGCCCCCCGCTTCAAGGAACTGCGCACCGAGGCCTTCGGGCTGCGGATGCACGGCCCCTTCGGGCTCGCCGCCGGCTTCGACAAGAACGCCGTCGCCGTCGACGGCATGGCGATGCTGGGCTTCGACCACGTCGAGATCGGCACGGTCACCGGCGAGGCACAGCCCGGCAACCCCGGCAAGCGGCTGTTCCGCCTGGTCGGGGACCGGGCGCTGATCAACCGCATGGGCTTCAACAACGAGGGCTCGCTGGCGGTCGCCGCGCGGCTGGCCTCCCGCGAGGCGGTGTTCAAGACCGTCGTGGGCGTGAACATCGGCAAGACCAAGGCCGTACCGGAGGAGTCGGCCGTCCTCGACTACGTGAAGTCGGCCGAGCGCCTCGCGCCGTACGCCGACTACCTCGTCGTGAACGTCTCCTCGCCGAACACCCCCGGCCTGCGCAACCTGCAGGCGACCGAGGCGCTGCGGCCGCTGCTGACCGCCGTGCGCGAGGCCGCCGACCGCACGGTGACCAACCGCCGGGTCCCGCTGCTGGTGAAGATCGCCCCCGACCTCGCCGACGAGGACGTGGACGCGGTGGCCGACCTGGCGGTGGAGCTCGGCCTGGACGGGATCATCGCCACCAACACGACGATCGCCCGTGACGGGCTCGGCCTGACCTCCTCGCCCTCGCTGGTGAAGGAGACCGGCGGGCTCTCCGGCGCGCCGCTTAAGGCACGCTCCCTGGAGGTGCTGCGGCGCCTCTACGCGCGCGTGGGCGACCGCATCACCCTCGTGGGCGTGGGCGGCGTCGAGGACGCCGAGGACGTCTGGCAGCGCATTCTGGCCGGTGCCACGCTGGTCCAGGGCTACAGCGCCTTCATCTACCGGGGGCCCTTCTGGGGCCGCGCCGTCCACAAGGGGCTCGTGGCACGCCTGCGCACCAGCCCGTACGCCACGCTGGCCGAGGCGGTCGGCGCCGACGTGAGGAGGACGGCATGACCCTGGAGCCCTTCGGAGCCCGTCTGCGCCGCGCCATGGACGAACGCGGCCCGCTGTGCGTCGGCATCGACCCGCACGCCTCCCTGCTCCTGGAGTGGGGGCTGAACGACGACGTGGCCGGTCTGGAGCGGTTCAGCCGCACGGTCGTCGAGGCGGTGGCCGAGCACGTGGCCGTGCTGAAGCCGCAGAGCGCCTTCTTCGAGCGCTTCGGCTCGCGCGGGGTGGCCGTCCTGGAGCGGTCCGTGCGGGAGGCGAGGGCGGCCGGTGCGCTGGTCGTGATGGACGCCAAGCGCGGCGACATCGGCTCGACCATGGCCGCGTACGCCGAGTCCTTCCTCCACAGGGACGCCCCGTTGTTCTCCGACGCGCTGACCGTCTCGCCGTACCTCGGTTACGGGTCGCTCTCGCCGGCCGTGGCGCTGGCGCGGGAGAGCGGCGCGGGGCTGTTCGTGCTGGCGCTGACCTCCAACCCGGAGGGCGGTGAGGTCCAGCACGCCGTGCGCGCGGACGGGCGCGACGTCGGCGCGACGATGCTGGCGCACCTGGCCGCCGAGAACACCGGCGAGGAGCCGCTCGGCTCCTTCGGCGCGGTCGTCGGCGCCACGCTGGGCGACCTGTCGACCTACGACCTCGACATCAACGGGCCGCTTCTCGCGCCCGGCGTCGGCGCTCAGGGGGCGACCCCGGCGGACCTGCCCCGGGTCTTCGGGTCGGCCGCGCGCAACGTCGTGCCGAACGTCAGCCGCGGAGTGTTGCGCCACGGTCCCGACGCGGTCGCTCTGCGTGACGCCGCGAACAGGTTCGGAGACGAGGTCAGGACCGCCGTAGCGGCGGTCTGAGGTGGCCCCGGCCGTCCGACCGGGGGCTTCGGCGGACGGCCCCGGGCCGACTTGAGCCTGGATACATCCTCAAATCCGGGGCATTATGTCTTAAATGCCCGTCCTGGCGGAGGCTGACCAGGACTTTTCCTCTGTTCTCGCTGACTCTGGCGGAGTTGGCCGCTAGTCTCCGACGGAGAGTGAACGGGCAAGCGTGTTGCTCGTGGCTCCTCAGGTGTGGGGCGACTAGGTTCCTCACCGGTCCGTATCCGACAGTTCGACATCCGAGGTGACGTAGGCGTGGCTCTTCCGCCCCTTACCCCCGAACAGCGCGCAGCCGCGCTCGAAAAGGCCGCCGCGGCTCGCCGGGAGCGGGCCGAGGTCAAGAATCGACTCAAGCACTCCGGCGCCTCCCTTCACGAGGTCATCAAGCAGGGTCAGGAAAACGACGTCATCGGCAAGATGAAGGTCTCCGCCCTGCTCGAGTCGCTGCCGGGCGTGGGCAAGGTCCGCGCCAAGCAGATCATGGAGCGACTCGGCATCTCCGAGAGCCGTCGTGTGCGCGGTCTCGGCTCCAACCAGATCGCCTCTCTGGAGCGTGAGTTCGGCGACACCGCCAAGTGAGTCCCAGGTGCTCCGGACGCTGAGTCCCGGGCACTGCGGGACAACTGGAATAATCGCTGCATGAGTGAACGTCCGCGGCTGACCGTGCTCTCCGGCCCCTCCGGGGTCGGCAAGAGCACGGTCGTCGCCCATATGCGCAAGGAACACCCCGAGGTCTGGCTCTCGGTGTCGGCGACGACCCGCAAGCCCCGCCCGGGCGAGCAGCACGGAGTCCACTACTTCTTCGTCACCGACGACGAGATGGACAAGCTGATCGCCAACGGCGAGCTGCTGGAGTGGGCCGAGTTCGCCGGCAACCGGTACGGCACTCCCCGAGCCGCCGTGCTGGAGCGACTGGAGGCGGGCGAGCCCGTGCTTCTGGAGATCGACCTGCAGGGCGCGCGCCAGGTCCGGGAGTCGATGCCCGAGGCCCAGCTGGTGTTCCTGGCCCCTCCCTCCTGGGAGGAGCTCGTGCGCAGACTCACCGGACGCGGCACAGAGCCGCCCGAGGTGATCGCCCGCCGGCTGGACGCGGCGAAGGTCGAACTCGCGGCCGAGCCGGAGTTCGACGAGACCCTGGTCAACACCTCCGTCGAGGATGTGGCGCGTGAGCTGCTAGCCTTGATGGATGTTGTGTGATCACGCGTGTTGTGATCACGACCGATCTTTTCCCATCCATCGGAAGGTAGAGCGTGTCCTCTTCCATCTCCGCGCCCGAGGGCATCATCAACCCGCCGATCGACGAGCTCCTCGAGGCCACCGACTCGAAGTACAGCCTCGTGATCTACGCGGCCAAGCGGGCCCGCCAGATCAACGCGTACTACTCGCAGCTCGGCGAGGGCCTCCTCGAGTACGTCGGTCCGCTCGTCGACACGCACGTCCACGAGAAGCCGCTCTCGATCGCGCTCCGCGAGATCAACGCGGGGCTGCTCACGTCCGAGGCCATCGAGGGCCCGGCTCAGTAGTATTTTCGGCTTGCAGTTGGTTTCTCCACAGGCCCGGCAGCGCGACTGCCGGGCCTGTGGTGTGTGATGGGAACGTACGCCGGGAGCCCTGGCGTACGCCTGCCGAGGTCCGGGGAGAGACGGTGGACAAGCCGAAGGTCGTTCTGGGGGTCAGTGGCGGCATCGCCGCCTACAAGGCCTGTGAGCTGCTGCGCAGACTGACGGAGTCCGGCCACGACGTGCGGGTGGTGCCCACCGCCTCCGCCCTGCACTTCGTCGGCGCCGCGACCTGGTCCGCCCTCTCCGGC
This sequence comes from Streptomyces sp. NPDC030143, assembly GCF_055573695.1. Classification (NCBI taxonomy): domain Bacteria; kingdom Bacillati; phylum Actinomycetota; class Actinomycetes; order Kitasatosporales; family Streptomycetaceae; genus Streptomyces; species Streptomyces sp. NPDC030143. Next base: position 21,704 of record NZ_JBVIAY010000030.1, on the reverse strand, counting down.
AACCCGGTCTCCACACAGGTCTGGGACGACGTCCACGAGGTCCCGCACGTCCGCATCGGCCAGCACGCCGACCTGGTCGTCGTCGCCCCCGCCACCGCCGACATGCTCGCCAAGGCCGCCCACGGCCTCGCCGACGACCTCCTCACCAACACCCTGCTCACCGCCCGCTGCCCGGTCGTCTTCGCGCCCGCCATGCACACGGAGATGTGGGAGCACCCGGCCACCCAGGAGAACGTGGCGACGCTGCGGCGCCGCGGGGCCGTCGTCGTCGAACCGGCCGTCGGCCGTCTCACCGGCGTCGACACCGGCAAGGGACGGCTGCCCGACCCGGCCGAGATCTTCGAGGTCTGCCGCCGCGTCCTGGCCCGGGGCGTGCGCGAGCCCGACCTCACCGGCCGGCACGTCGTCGTCAGTGCCGGCGGCACCCGCGAGCCCCTCGACCCCGTCCGCTTCCTCGGCAACCGTTCCTCCGGCAAGCAGGGCTACGCCCTCGCCCGCACCGCCGCCGCCCGCGGCGCCCGCGTCACCCTGGTGGCGGCCAACACCGGCCTGCCCGACCCGGCCAGCGTCGACGTCGTCCAGGTCGGTACGGCCGTGCAGCTCCGCGAGGCGGTCCTGAAGGCCGCCGCCGACGCCGACGCGATCGTCATGGCGGCCGCCGTCGCCGACTTCCGCCCGGCGGCCTACGCGGCCGGCAAGATAAAGAAGAAGGACGGGCAGGAGCCGGAGCCCGTCGTCCTCGTGCGAAATCCGGACATTCTCGCGGAGATTTCCACCGAGCGCGCCCGCCCCGGCCAGGTCGTCGTCGGCTTCGCCGCCGAGACCGACGACGTGCTGGCCAACGGCCGCGCGAAACTGGAGCGCAAGGGCTGCGACCTGCTGGTGGTGAACGAGGTGGGGGAGCGCAAGACCTTCGGCTCGGAGGAGAACGAGGCCGTCGTCCTGGGCGCCGACGGCAGCGAGACCCCCGTACCGTACGGGCCCAAGGAAGCCCTGGCCGAAACCGTGTGGGACCTGGTGACGCGACGCCTGCGGTGAATGTTTGATGCGCTTCGCCGTCCCCTGAACATCGCCCGATCGGGGCGTGGCGCCCCTGGCCAACGGTGCTCGGCATTCGGCAGAATGCCTGTGCCGCAGGTCACAGCGCTCCCGAGAGGCGAGACAGGTGGGCCGGTGGTCGAGCGCGACCGATAAACTGTTCCCGGACGACTCCGGGCGCAGCCCCCGGCGCGTCCGCCAATGATCAGCCAGCAGCCGCTGCAACCCCAGGGAGCGTTGTGTCCCGTCGCCTGTTCACTTCGGAGTCCGTGACCGAGGGTCACCCCGACAAGATCGCTGACCAGATCAGCGACACCATTCTCGACGCGTTGCTCCGCGAGGACCCCACGTCCCGGGTCGCCGTCGAGACCCTGATCACGACCGGTCTGGTGCACGTGGCCGGTGAGGTCACGACCAAGGCTTACGCGCCGATCCCGCAGCTGGTCCGGGAGAAGATCCTCGAGATCGGCTACGACTCCTCCAAGAAGGGCTTCGACGGCGCCTCCTGCGGCGTGTCGGTGTCGATCGGCGCGCAGTCCCCGGACATCGCGCAGGGTGTGGACACGGCCTACGAGTCCCGGGTCGAGGGCGACGACGACGAGCTGGACCGGCAGGGCGCCGGCGACCAGGGCCTGATGTTCGGCTACGCCTCCGACGAGACGCCGACCCTCATGCCGCTGCCCATCTTCCTGGCGCACCGCCTGTCCAAGCGCCTGTCGGACGTCCGCAAGAACGGGACCATCCCCTACCTGCGCCCCGACGGCAAGACCCAGGTCACCATCGAGTACGACGGCGACAAGGCGGTCCGGCTGGACACGGTCGTCGTCTCCTCGCAGCACGCCAGCGACATCGACCTGGAGTCCCTGCTCGCCCCCGACATCCGCGAGTTCGTCGTGGAGCCGGAGCTGAAGGCGCTCCTGGACGAGGGCATCAAGCTCGACACCGAGAACTACCGCCTGCTGGTCAACCCGACCGGCCGCTTCGAGATCGGCGGCCCGATGGGCGACGCCGGCCTCACCGGCCGCAAGATCATCATCGACACGTACGGCGGCTTCGCCCGCCACGGCGGCGGTGCCTTCTCGGGCAAGGACCCGTCCAAGGTCGACCGCTCCGCCGCCTACGCGATGCGCTGGGTCGCCAAGAACGTGGTCGCCGCCGGCCTGGCCGCGCGCTGCGAGGTCCAGGTCGCGTACGCGATCGGCAAGGCCGAGCCGGTGGGTCTGTTCGTCGAGACCTTCGGCACCCACAAGGTCGAGCCCGAGAAGATCGAGAAGGCCATCGACGAGGTCTTCGACCTGCGTCCGGCCGCGATCATCCGCGACCTCGACCTGCTCCGCCCGATCTACGCCCAGACCGCCGCGTACGGCCACTTCGGCCGTGAGCTGCCCGACTTCACGTGGGAGCGCACGGACCGCGTGGACGCGCTGCGGCAGGCGGCGGGGCTGTAGGCCCCTCACACGACAGGTCCTCCACGGACGCCGGCCCCTCACGGACGTCGGTCCGCCACGGCCACGGTCCCCGGGGACCCGGCGAGGCCCGGTACCCCTTCGGGGGCGCCGGGCCTCGGTGCTGTCCGGGAGCCGGACCAGCCGGTGGGCGCGGGCGCTCCGCGCGCCGTCCTGCGCCGGACCGGACAGGACGGCGGTGGGGAACGTCGTCGGTGGGGTCGTTGTCAGTGCGGTTTGGTAAGAATGCAAGCGTGAGCAGCGAGAACGGGCAGGGGACCGGGGGCGCGGCCGGGGACGGGGCGCCGCCGGAGCAGCTCGCGCTCATCCGGGAGAGCGTGCGCCGGGCCAAGGTGCCCCGGGCGAAGCCGCGGACCTGGCGGGGGGCTGCGCTGGCCGAGGAGTTGCCGGTCGCGCGGGTGCTCGTCGACAAGGGCGTGCTGCACCTCGACCGGTACTTCGACTACGCGGTGCCGGCCGAGTTGGACGCCGACGCGCAGCCGGGGGTGCGGGTGCGCGTCCGGTTCGGTGCCGGGCGCGGGCGGGTGCGCGAGGGCCGTCGCGAGGGCGGCGGGCTCATCGACGGGTTTCTCGTCGCCCGGCTCGCCGAGTCGGACTACTCCGGGCCGCTCGCCGCCCTGGCGCAGGTGGTGTCCCCCGAGCCCGTGCTCGGCGAGGAACTGCTGGGGCTGGCCCGGGCCGTCGCCGACCGGTACGCGGGAAGCCTCGCGGACGTGCTGCAACTGGCCGTGCCGCCGCGCAACGCACGGGCCGAACAGCGGCCCTCGCCTGCGCCGCTGCCCCCGCCGGAGGCACCGGCGGCCGGCTCCTGGGCGCGGTACGAGCAGGGGGCCGCGTTCCTGGAGTCGCTGGCCTCGGGGGGCTCGCCGCGCGCCGTGTGGAACGCGCTGCCCGGCCCTCGGTGGAGTGACGAACTCGCCCGGGCCGTCGCCGCCGCGCTCGCCTCGGGGCGCGGTGCCGTCGTCGTCGTACCGGACGGACGGGCCGCCGCGCGGGTCGACGCGGCACTGACCGCCGTGCTGGGGGAGGGGCGGCACGCACTGCTCACCGCCGACGCCGGACCCGAGAAGCGGTACCGGGAGTGGCTGGCAGTGCGGCGGGGCTCGGTGCGGGCCGTGGTCGGGACACGGGCCGCGATGTTCGCACCGGTGCGCGACCTCGGACTGGTCGCGCTGTGGGACGACGGGGACGACAGCCACAGTGAGCAGCACGCGCCGCAGCCCCATGCCCGGGATGTACTGCTGTTGCGCGCCGCCCAGCACAAGTGCGGCTTCCTGATGGGCGGTTGGAGCTGCACCGTGGAGGGCGCGCAGCTCGTCGAGAGCGGATGGGCGCGGCCGCTGGTCGCGGCGCGGGAACAGGTGCGGCGCACGGCTCCGCTCGTGCGGACCGTGGGAGACCAGGACCTCGCGCGGGACGAGGCCGCCCGGGCCGCCCGGCTGCCCACGCTCGCCTGGCAGGCGGTCCGTGAGGGCCTGCGCCACGGACCCGTGCTCGTGCAGGTGCCCCGGCGGGGCTACGTGCCCCGGATGGCGTGCGCCCAGTGCCGGGCGCCGGCGCGGTGCCGGCACTGTTCCGGGCCGTTGGAGGCGCGGGACGGCGGGGCGCTGTCGTGCGGCTGGTGCGGGCGCGAGGAAGGCGCCTGGCACTGCCCCGAGTGCGGGTCGTTCCGGCTGCGGGCGCAGGTGGTCGGTGCGCGGCGGACCGCGGAGGAGCTGGGGCGGGCGTTCCCCGCCGTCCCCGTGCGCACCTCCGGGCGGGAGCATGTGCTGGACACCGTGCCGGGGGCGCCCGCGCTGGTGGTGAGCACACCGGGGGCCGAGCCCGTCGCCGAGGGCGGGTACGCGGCGGCGCTGCTCCTGGACGGCTGGGCGATGCTCGGCCGGCCCGACCTGCGGGCCGGGGAGGACGCGCTGCGGCGGTGGATGGCGGCCTCCTCGCTGGTCCGGCCGCAGGCCGACGGCGGCACGGTGGTCGTCGTCGCCGAACCGACCCTGCGCCCGGTGCAGGCGCTGGTGCGGTGGGACCCCGTCGGGCATGCCGTGCGGGAGCTCGCCGAGCGGGCGGAACTGGGCTTTCCGCCCGTGTCGCGGATGGCCGCGGTGACCGGACCCGTCGAGGCGGTGGCCGTGTTCCTGGCGGCCGTGGAGCTGCCCCGGGAGGCCGAGGTGCTGGGGCCCGTTCCCCTGCCGGTCACCCCCGCGGGGCGGCCTCGTAGGCCGGGGGCGCCGCCTCCGGGCGAGCAGTGGGAGCGGGCACTGGTCCGCGTGCCGCCGGGGAGGGGGGCCGCGCTGGCCTCCGCGCTCAAGTCCGCGCAGGCCGCCCGGATGGCGCGCGGAGGCGGGGGGCCGGGCGGGGGAGGGGCGGCGTCGGCGGTGTGGGTGCGGATCGATCCGCCGGACATCGGGTGAGGGGGCGGCCCGACGGGGTGCGGCGCCGGTGCTCGCCTCCTGCGGCTGCCCTCTCGGGGCGTGCCGGGAAGACGGGGCCGAGAGGGCACAGGAGTGGGGGGTGGCGCGGTGGGTCAGCCGTTGCGCGGGCCGGGGAAGGCCGTCGGCCGGGCCTCGTCGCGCAGGGAGGTGCTGCCGGCCGTCGGCTGGGTGGGCATCGAGCGGGCGGCGGGCACGGTCGGCACGGCCGGGAGGGTGCCCACGTTGACGGTCCGGGTGCCCGACGGTTCCTGCGCCCGCTCGGGCTCCGCGGCCGTCTGCGGAGCGGCGCGGCGGGCGCCGTAACGGCGGTGGACGGCCTGCTTGGTGACACCGAGGGCGGAACCCACCGCGTCCCACGAGAAACCGAGCGAGCGGTCGAAGTCCACCGCCGCGGTGACCAGGGTCTCGACGCTGTCCCGCAGTTCCTGGGCGAGGCGGACCGTGGGGGCGGGGGCGCGTCCGTAGACGACGAAGCCCGTGGACGGGCCGGAGTGGCGCGGGCGGTAGACGTTGCCCAACTGGGCGGTGAGGGTGCGCAGCGCGTCCACCTGCCGGCGGACCCGCTCGATGTCCCGCACCAGCAAGTGCAGGCTGGCCCGGGCCTGGGCGTCGTGGGTTGCGTGGTCGGCCATGAACAAGCCTCTCGAACCGGCGTTGAAGAGTGGGAAAGTCAACTCGTTCTTGACCAACGCGGGTTCTCTCCGGGGGTCACGGTGTGGGGGCGTATGGGCATATGCGTACGCCCCCGGCGGGTGGGTGCGCGCGGCTCGCCCTCCGGCCCTCGCCGTGTTCGTCCCGTCCCCGCGCACCGCCCGCTCCGGTCGGGCGGAGACGGACGTCCCGCCCCCCCCCGTGTGCGTGCCGTCGGCGGGGAGCACGCGAGGTCATAGACTTGTGCGTCGCTCGTCGTCCGTCCCGTCCGAGAGGCCGCACCCACCCATGAAGCTCGTCTTCGCCGGTACCCCCGAGGTCGCCGTTCCCGCTCTGGACGTCCTGATCGCCTCCGGGCGGCACGAGGTGGCCGCTGTCGTCACGCGGCCCGACGCGCCGGCGGGGCGGGGGCGCAGGCTCGTCGCGTCTCCCGTGGGCCAGCGGGCCGAGGAGGCGGGCATCGAGGTGCTGAAGCCGGCCCGGCCGCGCGACCCGGAGTTCCTCGAGCGGCTCGAGGAGATCGCCCCGGACTGCTGCCCCGTCGTCGCCTACGGGGCCCTGCTGCCCAGGGCCGCCCTCGACATCCCGGCCCACGGCTGGGTCAACCTGCACTTCTCGCTGCTGCCCGCCTGGCGGGGGGCGGCGCCCGTGCAGCACTCGATCATGGCGGGGGACGAGATCACGGGAGCCTCCACCTTCCTCATCGAGGAGGGGCTCGACTCCGGCCCGGTCTACGGGACGGTCACCGAGGAGATCCGGCCCACCGACACCAGCGGGGACCTGCTGACCCGGCTCGCCCTCGCGGGCGCCGGGCTGCTCTCGGCGACCATGGACGGGATCGAGGACGGCGCGCTGAAGGCCGTGCCGCAGCCGGCCGAGGGCATCACCCTCGCGCCGAAGATCACCGCCGAGCACGCGCACGTCGACTGGAGCGCTCCGGCGCTGCGCGTCGACCGCGTGGTGCGCGGCTGCACGCCCGCGCCCGGCGCCTGGACCACCTTCCGGGGCGAGCGGCTCAAGCTCATCCAGGTGCAGGCCGTGCCCGGGCGGGACGACCTCGCCCCGGGCACGCTCGCCGTCGGCAAGAACAGCGTCCACGTCGGCACCGGGTCCTACGCCGTCGAGCTGCTGTGGGTGCAGGCGCAGGGCAAGAAGCCGATGCGGGCGGCGGACTGGGCGCGCGGGGTGCGCATCGCGGACGGCGAGCGCGTCGGGGCCTAACGGTCCTGCACGGGGGCCCGCGCCCGCGACGTAGGCTGGGTGCGTCGTCCCCTTCACGGGATTCCCCCTTCCCGCAATCCGGAGCACCTTTTTCGTGAGCGACCAGCCCCGCAGCACCGGCAAGCCCTACCGTCGGCCCAAGAAGGACCCCGTCCGCATCCTCGCCTTCGAGGCGTTGCGGGCCGTGGACGAGCGGGACGCGTACGCGAACCTCGTGCTGCCGCCGCTGCTGCGCAAGGCCCGTGAGGGCGGGGACTTCGACGCACGGGACGCCGCGCTCGCCACCGAGCTGGTGTACGGGACGCTGCGGCGGCAGGGGACGTACGACGCCGTCATCGCCGCCTGTGTCGACCGGCCGCTGCGGGAGGTCGACCCGCCGGTGCTGGATGTGCTGAGCCTCGGTGCGCACCAACTGCTCGGGACGCGCATCCCGACGCACGCCGCCGTCTCCGCCTCCGTCGAGCTGGCGCGCGTGGTGCTCGGCGACGGACGCGCCAAGTTCGTCAACGCCGTGCTGCGCAAGGTCGCCCGGCACGATCTCGACGGCTGGCTGGAGCAGGTCGCGCCGCCCTACGACGACGATCCCGAGGACCATCTCGCCGTCGTCCACTCGCATCCGCGCTGGGTCGTCTCCGCCCTGTGGGACTCGCTCGGCGGCGGACGGGCCGGTATCGAGGACCTGCTGGAGGCCGACAACGAGCGGCCCGAGGTGACCCTGGTCGCCCGGCCCGGGCGGGCCACGACCGACGAGCTGCTGCGCGAGGAGGCCGCCGTCCCCGGGCGCTGGTCGCCGTACGCCGTGCGGCTCACCGAGGGCGGGGAGCCCGGGGCCGTCGACGCCGTGCGGGAGGGGCGCGCCGGCGTGCAGGACGAGGGGAGTCAGCTCGTCGCGCTCGCTCTCGCCAACGCACCGCTGGAGGGGCCGGACGAGAAGTGGCTCGACGGGTGCGCCGGGCCCGGCGGCAAGGCCGCGCTGCTCGCCGCCCTGGCCGCCGAGCGCGGGGCGTCCCTCCTCGCCTCCGAGAAGCAGCCGCACCGGGCGGGGCTGGTCGCCAGGGCCCTGGACGGCAACCCCGGGCCCTACCAGGTCATCGCCGCCGACGGCACCCGTCCGCCGTGGCGGCCCGGGGTCTTCGACCGCGTCCTGATGGACGTGCCCTGCACCGGGCTGGGCGCGTTGCGGCGGCGGCCCGAGGCGCGCTGGCGGCGCCGTCCGGAGGACCTGGAGGGGTTCGCGCCGTTGCAGCGCGGGCTGCTGCGGACCGCGCTGGAGTCCGTGCGGGTCGGGGGCGTCGTCGGATACGCCACCTGCTCGCCGCACCTCGCCGAGACCCGGGCCGTCGTCGCCGACGTGCTCAAGCAGCACCCGGAGACCGAGCTGGTCGACGCCAGGCCCCTGCTCCCGGGCGTCCCGGCTCTCGGCGAGGGACCCGACGTGCAGCTGTGGCCGCATCTGCACGGGACCGACGCGATGTATCTGGCGGTCATTCGACGGACCGGCTGACCTCCGGCCGCTCCTGCGCACGCGCCGTCGGCCCGCCGTCCCCGCGGGCCAGCCGGTGCGGCCACCACACCTTCGGGCCCACGTCCAGGAACAACGCCGTGACCAGCACCGACCGCACCACGAAGGTGTCCAGGAGGACACCGAGGGCGACCGCGAAGCCGATCTCGGCGAAGGCCACCATGGGCAGGGTGCCGAGGGCGGCGAACGTCCCGGCCAGGACCAGGCCCGCCGAGGTGATGACCGCGCCCGTGGCCGCCAGGCCCGTCACCACGCCCGGGCGGGTGCCCCGGCGGGCCGCCTCCTCGCGGATGCGGGTGGTCAGGAAGATGTTGTAGTCGATGCCCAGGGCCACCAGGAAGACGAAGACGAACAGCGGGAAGTCCGTCGACTCGCCCGCGTAGTCGAAGAGGTGGCGGAAGGCCAGGGCGCTGATCCCCAGGGCGGCCGTGAACGACAGGATCACCGTTCCGATCAGCAGCAGGGGCGCGATCAGCGCCCGCAGCAGCACGCACAGGATCATCAGGACGACGAGCAGGACCAGCGGAATGATCAGCACGTTGTCGTGCGTGGTCGCCCGGTCCATGTCCAGCAGGGCCGCTGTACCGCCGCCCACTTTGGCGTCGGCGTCCGGCACCGCGTGGACGGCGTCGCGGACCCGGTCCACGGTCTCCTTCGCGGCCTCGCTGTCCGCCGGGTCGCTCAGGGTCGCCTCGAACAGCACCTGTCCGTCGTGCACGGGTTTCGCACCCGGGGGCAGGCCGAGGGAGGTCGGCACGACGCCCTCGGCCGCGGCGACCGCCTCGCCCACCTGCCGGGCCTGCGCCTGACCGGAGACGATCACGAGGGGATCTCCGCTGCCCGCCGGGAAGTACCGCTCGGACACCTCCTGGCCGGTGATCGAGTCCGGTTTCCCGGTGAACGCGTCCGCGTTGCCGATGCCCTCGGCGCGCAACTGGATCAGGCCCAGCGAGCAGACCGCCAGCACCAGCGCGGTCACCGCCCAGGTCATGCGGGGCCGACCGGCGATGCGGTGGCCCATGCGCGCCCACAGCCCGCGTTCCGTCGGATCGGGCGTGCCGTGGTGCGGGATCACCGGCCAGAAGATCCAGCGCCCGAAGATCACCAGCAACGCGGGGAAGAGAGTCGTCATCGCCAGCAGGGCCACGGCGACGCCGATCGCGGCGACCGGGCCCAGGCCCCTGGTGGAGTTCATCTCCGCGGCCATCAGCACCAGCATGCTCAGCACGACGGTCGCTCCGGAGGCCAGCACCGCCGGGCCCGCCCGGTGCAGGGCCAGGGCCATCGCCTCGTGCCGGTCCTCGTGGCGGCGCAGCTCCTCGCGGTAACGGGCGACCAGGAGCAGCGCGTAGTCCGTGCCCGCGCCGAAGACCAGCACGGTGAGGATGCCGGCGCTCTGCCCGTTGACCGTCAGACCCGCGTGTTCCGCCAGGAAGTAGACCACCGCCTGCGAGGTGAACAGCGCGGCGATCACGGCCAGCAGCGGCACCACCAGCAGGGTCGGGCTGCGGTAGGTGATCAGCAGCATAACGACGACGACCGCCATCGCCGACAGCAGCAGGGTCGAGTCGATGCCCTCGAAGGCCTCGGCGAAGTCCGCGGAGGTGCCGCCGGGGCCGGTGATGTGCACGGCCAGGCCGGAACCGCCCTCGCCGACGACCTCACGCATCGAGTCGACCGCCGGCCCGATCCGCTCCCAGCCCTTCTCGTCCATCGTGATCGGCACGTAGATCTGCGCGGCCCGGGGGTCGGCCGGCCGGTCGTACACCGGGCCGCGGGTCTCCGCGCCCCGGATGCCGTGGTCGGTCAGCTGCCCCAGCCCGGCGGCGTCCTCGGCGATCTGCGCCCGGTCCCGGGCCGTCAGCCCGTCGTCGCGGGCGTAGACGACGACCGCCGGGATCTGCTCCGGCCGGAAGTCCTGCGAGATCTCCAGGACCTGCGTGGACTCCGCGGAGCCCGGCAGCCAGGAGGCAGCGTCGTTGTCCTGGGCGTCGGTGAGCTTCTGCGCGAACGGCGCCGTCAGGAACAGCAGCACGAGCCACAGCGCCAGCACGAGCCACTTCGCCCGCCGCCCGCACACCAGATGTCCGATGCCGCGACCACCCGTCATACCGACCTCCGCCTCACCGGGGCACGCGGGACCGCGCGATCGGCCGCAGCCGGCCCGCGGCCGACGTACCACCGTCGCCACCCGACACCGATGTCCGCAACCCCCGCGGGGCATGGCAGGCTTGGGTCATGGCCGCGCAGATCAACCCCAGCATCCTGTCCGCCGACTTCGCCCGCCTCGCGGACGAGGCCAAGGCGGTCGCGGGAGCCGACTGGCTCCACGTCGACGTCATGGACAACCATTTCGTCCCGAACCTCACGCTCGGTGTGCCGGTCGTAGAGTCCCTGGCCCGTGCGACGGACACCCCGCTGGACTGCCATCTGATGATCGAGACCCCCGATCGCTGGGCCCCGCAGTACGTCGAGGCGGGCGCCTCGTCCGTCACCTTCCACGTCGAGGCCGCCGCCGCACCCGTACGGCTCGCCCGGGAGATCCGGGCGAAGGGCGCCCGGGCCGCAATGGCGCTCAAGCCCGCGACGCCGATCGAGCCGTTCGAGGACCTGCTCCCCGAGCTCGACATGCTGCTGGTCATGACCGTCGAGCCGGGTTTCGGAGGCCAGGCCTTCCTCGACATCATGCTCCCGAAGATCCGCCGGACCCGCGAGTTGATCAGCAAGCACGGCCTTCAGCTGTGGCTCCAGGTCGACGGCGGCGTGTCGGCCTCCACGATCGAGCGGTGCGCCGACGCCGGCGCGGACGTCTTCGTCGCCGGTTCGGCGGTGTACGGGGCCGCGGACCCGGCCGAAGCGGTCCGCTCGCTGCGCGCTCAGGCGGAGGCGGCGACCGCCAAGGCGTCCTGGGCGTGCGACCACTGAGCCAAGACAACGTGAACGGCGCCCATCAGGGCTGATCGAGTACGCCGGATCTGCGAGGATGAACGGCGAGTCCAGAGTGTGAACAGCAGTGAGGAGATCGCCGTGTCGGGTATGTCGGCGGGCCGGTCAGCCATGCGGATGGGACCCGCTGAGCTGGTGCAGGCGGCGGCCATGGCCCGCCGCTTCTACCTCGAGGGCAAGTCCAAGATCCAGATCGCGGAGGAGTTCGGCGTCAGCCGCTTCAAGGTGGCCCGGGTCCTGGAGACCGCCCTCGAACGGGATCTGGTGCGCATCGAGATCCGCGTGCCGGCCGAGCTGGACGCGGAGCGCTCCGACGCGCTCCGTGCCCGCTACGGCCTCAGGCACGCCGTCGTGGTCGAGTCCCCGGCCGACGTCGAGGAGTCGCCCGACCCCGAGAACCTGGGTGAAGTGGCCGCCGACCTGCTCGCCGAGCTGCTCACCGAGGGGGACGTCCTGGGGCTGGCCTGGGGCCGCTCCACGATCCACATGGCGGCGGCGCTGGACCGGCTGCCGCCGTGCACGGTGGTGCAGCTGACGGGCGTGTACGACGCGGGGACCGCCGAGCGCGGCTCGGTGGAGGCCGTCCGCCGTGCCGCCCAGGTGTCCGGGGGCGACGCGCACCCCATCTACGCGCCGATGCTGCTGCCGGACGCGGCCACCGCGGCGGCGCTGCGCCACCAGACCGGGATCGCCCGGGCCTTCGAGTACTTCGACAAGGTCACGGTCGCCTGTGTCTCCATCGGCTCCTGGGAGCCGGGCATCTCGACGGTGCACGACATGCTCAGCGACGAGGAGCGCGGGCACTACGCCTCGCTCGGCGTCGCCGCCGAGATGTCGGCGCACCTCTTCGACGCCGACGGCCGCCGGGTCGGGCGCGACCTCGGCGAGCGGTGCATCACGGTCAAGGCCGACCAGCTCCGCCGTATCCCCGAGGTCGTCGCGATCGCGGGCGGGCAGCGCAAGGCGGCCGCGATCGACGCGGTGCTGCGGTCCGGGCTCGTCACCAGCCTGGTGACGGACACCTCGGCCGCGGACTACCTGATGACGGCGGGGCCGACGCCGAAGCCGGCGCTCAACCGGTCGGACCCGGACGGTAACTGACGAACGGTCAGAGCGGGGCGGCCCACCCGGCCGCCCCCCTCCGAGCACGAACCACGACTCGTACAGGCGGTGCCGAGAATGACGGACCAGGTACTCACGCTGGACCTCGACGGGGTCAAGGACAAGGCGAGTCTGATGGACCGCTGCGTCCGGGACCTGGAGCTGACCGACCGGTTCGGCCGCAACTGGGACGCGCTCGCCGACAGCCTCACCCACCTCCCGGCCCTGCCCGAGGTCGGCGGGCTGCTCGTCGTCGTACGGAACTGGCGGCCCTACGCGAAGGAGCGGCCGGAGGAGTGGGAGATCGCGCAGGAGGTCTTCTCCGCGGCCGTCGACCAGGCGCCGGCGCTCTCCATGGTGCTCGCTCTCGGAGGTTCCTCCTAGGGCCGGCGGGGACAGCCTGGAGGATGTGACCGGGCATCGCATTCCGGGCGGCATGGGACACTGAAGTACGTGCTCTTCCCCCGGCTGACCTGCCCGGGGGCCACCTCTGATCGACTGGGATGTGCAGCACGTGCGTTTCCTCAACGACATCCAGCCCGCCTACGACCTGACCTACGACGACGTCTTCATGGTGCCGAGCCGCAGCGCGGTCGGGTCGCGTCAGGGCGTGGACCTCACCTCCCCGGACGGCACGGGCACGACCATCCCGCTGGTCGTCGCCAACATGACCGCCGTCGCCGGCCGGCGCATGGCCGAGACCGTGGCCCGCCGCGGCGGACTCGTGGTGATCCCGCAGGACATCCCGATCGATGTCGTCACCGACGTCATCTCCTGGGTGAAGAGCCGCCACCTGGTGCTCGACACCCCGATCGTGCTCGCCCCGCACCAGACCGTCGCCGACGCGCTGGCCCTGCTGCCCAAGCGGGCGCACAACGCGGGCGTCGTCGTCGACGAGGACCACCGGCCCGTCGGTGTCGTCACCGACGAGGACCTGACCGGCGTCGACCGGTTCACGCAGCTCAGCGAGGTCATGTCCAAGGACCTGCTGCTGCTCGACGCGGACATCGACCCGCGTGAGGCCTTCAACACCCTGGACGCCGCGAACCGGCGCTACGCCCCCGCGGTCGGCGCGGACGGCAGGCTGGCCGGCATCCTCACCCGCCGGGGCGCCCTGCGCGCCACCCTGTACACGCCGGCCACCGACGCCCACGGCCGGCTGCGCATCGCCGCCGCGGTCGGCATCAACGGCGACTTCGCGGAGAAGGCCAAGCTGCTGCTGGACGCGGGCGTCGACACGCTCGTCATCGACACGGCGCACGGCCACCAGGAGTCGATGATCAACGCGATCCGGCTGGTCCGCGACCTCGACCCGCGGGTCCCGATCGTCGCGGGCAACATCGTCTCGGCCGAGGGCGTGAAGGACCTGATCGAGGCGGGTGCCGACATCATCAAGGTCGGCGTCGGCCCCGGCGCGATGTGCACCACCCGCATGATGACCGGCGTGGGCCGCCCGCAGTTCTCGGCGGTCCTGGAGTGCGCGGCCGAGGCGAAGAAGTACGGCAAGCACGTGTGGGCCGACGGCGGCGTCCGCCACCCGCGCGACGTCGCCATGGCGCTGGCGGCCGGCGCGTCCAACGTCATGATCGGCTCCTGGCTCGCCGGCACCTACGAGTCCCCGGGCGACCTCCAGCAGGACGCGAGCGGGCGCCTCTACAAGGAGTCGTTCGGCATGGCGTCCGCGCGGGCGGTGCGCAACCGCACGGCGGAGGAGTCGGCGTACGACCGCGCCCGCAAGGCGCTGTTCGAGGAGGGCATCTCCACCTCCCGGATGTTCCTCGACCCGGCCCGCCCGGGCGTCGAGGACCTGATCGACTCGATCATCGCGGGCCTCCGCTCCTCCTGCACCTACGCCGGCGCCGCCTCCCTGGAGGAGTTCGCCGAGAAGGCCATCGTCGGCGTCCAGAGCGCGGCCGGCTACGCCGAGGGCAAGCCGCTGCACGCCAGCTGGTAGCCGCACGGGAGAGCCAGGGCCGGCCCGTCGCCGCCACCGGCCGCCCTGAGGCGGACCGAAGGCTGCGGAGGCGGTGCGGTACCTGGGTCGCACGGGTGCGTCACGGCCGGCACGGTCACTCGGGTGCGTTGTGGCCGACTGGCCCCGCTCGGGTGCGTCGCGCAGGCCGGTCGCTCGGGTGTGACGCGCTGCTCGGTCGCTGCGGTGCGGTGGCCCGGTCGCTCGGGCGCGGTGCGGTCCGCCGGTCGCTCGGTGCGGTGCCGCCGGCCCGTCGCGTGGTTCCCGCGTCCCCGACGGAAGGCGTTCGGTCCGCCTGCAACGAAAGTGCACCCCGGCTCCATCAACGCAATGATCTTGCGTGTGCGCGCAAGGTTGCTGCATTACGACCGCGACGCCCTGGCTCGTAGGGTCATGCGCTGTACGTGGCGTGGCGGGGACCCCGCTCGGTGGGTCCCTGCTCGCGCGGGGGTGCCAGAGGTCCCCGCCGGCCGGACCGGCAGCGACGAAGGAGTCAGCGCGTGCTCGACCAAGGCGCACCCCCGCAACAGGGCGGTCCAACCGCCCCCGCCTCCCCGGGGCCGCTCGCCCGCCTCATGCGGCGCAAGCCCGTGGAACGCCTGGTCGCCGAAGGTGGCCAGGGCGAGGGAGGGTCCCTGCGGCGCTCTCTCGGACTGTGGCAGCTCACCATGATCAGCATCGGCGCGACGCTCGGCACGGGCATCTTCGTCGTCCTCGGCGAGGCCGTTCCCAAGGCCGGCCCCGCCGTCACGCTCTCCTTCGTGATCGCCGGACTCACGGCGCTCTTCTCTGCCCTGTCGTACGCGGAACTGGCCGGCACCATCCCCGTCGCCGGGTCCTCCTACTCGTACGCATACGCAACGATGGGTGAGCTGATCGCCTGGATCTGCGGCTGGTGCCTGGTCCTGGAGTACGGCGTGTCGGTGGCCGCCGTGGCCGTCGGCTGGGGCGAGTACCTCAACGAGCTGCTCGACGGGACGGTCGGCGTCACCATCCCGGCCGCGCTGTCCGCTCCGCCCGGCGACGGCGGCGTCTTCAACCTGCCCGCCCTGATCGTCGTCCTGCTGGCGATGGCGTTCCTGCTCGGCGGGGCCCGCGAGTCCGCCCGCGCCAACACGATCATGGTGGTCGTGAAGATCGCCGCGCTGGTGCTGTTCTGCGCCATCGGCGTCCAGGGCTTCCGCTCCGGCAACTACCAGAACTTCATGCCGCTCGGCATGGCCGGCGTCAGCGCCGCCGGGGCGACCCTGTTCTTCTCGTACATCGGGTTCGACGCCGCCTCCACCGCCGGTGAGGAGGCCCGGAACGCGCAGCGCGACCTGCCCCGCGCGATCATGCTGTCCCTGGTCGTCGTGACGGCGCTGTACGTCCTCGTCGCGGCCGTCGCCGTGGGCGCCAAGCCGTGGCAGAACTTCACCGACTCCGAGGCCGCGCTCGCCCAGATCATGCGGGAGGTCACCGGGCAGACGTTCTGGGGCACGCTGCTGGCCTTCTGCGCGGTCATCGCCATCGCCAGCGTCGTGCTCACCGTGCTCTACGGCCAGACCCGCATCCTCTTCGCGATGTCCCGGGACGGGCTCGTGCCCAAGGTGTTCGCCCGCGTCCACCCCGAGACCGGCGCGCCCCGCGCCAACACGCTGATCGTGTCCCTGTTCTGCGGTGTGCTGGCCGCCGCGATCCCGCTCGGTCAGCTCGCCGACGCCACCAGCATCGGCACGCTGTTCGCCTTCGCGCTGGTCAACGTGGCCGTCGTGGTGCTCCGCCGGACCCGTCCGGAGATGCCGCGGACGTTCCGTGTCCCGCTCTCGCCGGTGCTGCCCGCCCTCGGCCTCGGCTTCTGCCTCTGGATGATGGGCAGCCTGTCCGCCGTCACCTGGGTGGTCTTCGGTGTCTGGATGGCCGTCGGGCTCGTGTTCTACTTCCTCTACGGCCACCGCCGCTCCCGACTCGCACCGCCCGCAGCATCAGAAGTGAAGTGAACCGACCGCCGTGCTGAACGATCTCGACGAACGCATCGTGCACGCCCTCGCCGAGGACGCCCGCCGCTCCTACGCCGACATCGGGCAGATGGTCGGCCTGTCCGCGCCCGCCGTGAAACGGCGCGTGGACCGGCTGCGGGCCACCGGAGCCATCACCGGCTTCACCGTCCGCGTCGACCCGGCGGCCCTCGGCTGGGAGACCGAGGGGTTCGTCGAGATCTACTGCCGGCGCAACACCTCCCCGGAGACCATCCAGCGGGGCCTGGAGCGCTACCAGGAGGTCGTCGCCGCCTCCACCGTCACCGGGGAGGCGGACGCGGTCGCCCAGGTCTTCGCCGCCGACATGCGCCACTTCGAGCGGGTGCTGGAGCGGATCGCGGGGGAGCCGTTCGTCGAGCGGACCAAGTCGGTGCTCGTGCTGTCGCCACTGCTGCGGCGGTTCTCCTCCGGCTCGCCCGCGTAAGGGGTCCGTGCACCGTGCCCGCCTGGTCCGCGCGGCCTGGCACCGCACCCCGTCGCGTCGCCGGAAAGCCCTGGTGGCTCCGCTACGAGGACTCTCCGGCGCCTTGCGATGCACGGCACCGGACCACGCGGCCTGATCAGGCGCTCACAGTGCAAGGACCCCTGAGAGCTCCGAACAGCAGGGAAGCCCGGCTCGCGACGCCCGGCACGCACGCTCGCCGCGTTGCCGAGCCCCTGATAGCTCCGCTACGGGAGGCTTCCGGCGCCTGGCGATCGCACGCACCGGACGCCGCGAGCTGATCGGCCTCCCCTTTTGTGCGGTTCCCCGAAGCGCTGGTGAGCCGCCGCCGCGCGGGGCTACGCTCGGTGTCATGACCTGGCGACATTGATCCACCGGCCGTGCCTCCCGAGGGCCGCCTCGGACGCCGTACCCACGGTGTCCGAACTGTCCCTGCGGGAAGGCCTCATGACTCTCTCACCTGCGCGTGTCCCCGCCCTCGGTGTGCGGCGGATCACGGCCACGCTGTACGGCTACTCGTTCCTGGACGACCTCGTCCTGCTCTACCCGGTGTACGCGCTGCTGTTCAGCGACACCGGCCTGTCGGTCTGGCAGATCTCCTCGCTGTTCGTGCTCTGGTCGCTCACCGGTGTCCTCGTCGAGGTCCCGTCCGGCGCCTGGGCCGACGCGGTGTCCCGGCGGACCCTGCTGTGGCTGGGCCCGCTGCTCGGCTCCGCCGGCTTCGCGCTGTGGGTGCTGGTGCCCTCCTACCCGGCGTTCGCCCTCGGCTTCGTGCTGTGGGGGGTGCGGGGCGCCCTCGGCTCCGGCGCCCTGGAGGCGCTGGTGTACGAGGAACTCGACCGGCTCGGCGCCGGTGACTCCTACGCCCGCATCATGGGCCGGGCCCACGCGGCCGGGCTCCTCGGCGTCGTGACGGCGATGGCGCTGGCGGGACCGGTGCTCGACTTCGGCGGCTACCCGGCGGTGGGGCTGGCCAGCGTGCTGGCCGGTGTGCTGACCGCCGCGGTCGCCGCGGCCTTCCCGGAACACCGCGCCCCGGGCGGGGACCCCGACGGACCGGGCTGGACGGTGACGCTCCGCGCCGGCCTCGCCGAAGCCCGCCGTGACCGCTCGGTGCGCGGCGCCCTGCTGTTGGTGCCCGCCGTCACGGCCGTCTGGGGCGCGCTGGACGAGTACACCCCCCTGCTCGTGCGCGACACGGGCGTCGCCGACCCGACCGTCCCCTGGTGGCTGCTGCTGATCTGGGCCGGACCCACGGTCGGCAGCCTGCTGGCCGGGCGGGCTGAGCGGCTTCAGGGACGGGGACTCGCCGTGCTCCTGGGGGGTTCGGCCCTCGCGCTGGCCGCCGGCGCGGCGGCGGGCACCCCGCTCGCCCTCGCGGGCGTCGCGCTCGCCTTCGGCGGCTTCCAACTGGCGACCGTCCTCGCCGACGCCCGCCTCCAGCACCACATCGCGGACACGGCTCGGGCCACGCTCACCTCGGTCGCGGGACTGGGCACGGAGCTGGCGACCATCGCCGTGTACGCCGCGTACGGCGTCCTGGCGTCATCGACCCCGCACGGCCCGGTGTTCGCGCTGTTCGCGGTGCCCTACGCGGTCGTCGGGGCGGCCCTGGTGGGCGGCGGCCGGGTGCGCGCGGCACGTCGCGGTGGCTGACGGGAGGGCTCGGGCCCGCTGAACGGGCCCGGCCGCTCAGCGCGGACGAGGGCTTCGGCGCGCTGCGGCGGGCCGGGGCGGCACTCCGGCGCGGTGCCTCACGGGGCCGGGCGTGCTGTGCCTGATCGCCTGCTCGCTGGTCCTGGCGGCTCCCCGGCGTGGGTCACGGGGTGGTGCCTGCCGCGAGCCGACGGCCCTTCGCCGGCCGTCGCGGCTCCCTGGCGCGGTGCCTCTTCACCGGTCCTGGCGGCTCCACGGTGCGGCGCCTCACGGGGTCGGGTGTGCTGTGCCTGATCGCCTGATCGCCTGATCGCCTGATCGCCTGATCGCCGGTCCTGGCGGCTCCCCGGCGTGGGTCACGGGGTCGTGCCTGCCGCGAGCCGACCGCCTCCTCGCCGCCCGCTCGCCCCGCGCAACGAATCGCCGCGGACGGTGGCGCGCACGCAACGAACCGCTCACCAGCGCGCAACGGCTTCTCCTTGTTCGGCGCGGGCGGGCGACCGTACCGTCTACGTGACCCCCCGAACCCCCCTCCGCCCGATGAGGAACACGCATGCGTACCGCCCTGCTCCAGAGCTCCGGTCGCCCCGGATCGATCGCCGAGAACCTGAAGGTCCTCGAGGCGGCGGCGGGGCGGGCCGCCGAGGCGGGGGCCGGGCTGGTGGTCGTGCCGGAGCTGTTCCTCACCGGGTACGCGATCGGCGACGACATCGGCCGGCTCGCCGAGCCCGCCGACGGCGAGTCCGCGGACGCGGTCGCCGAGATCGCCGGGCGCCACGGGGTCGCCGTCGTGTACGGGTATCCCGAGCGGGACGGCGCCACCGTGTACAACTCCGCCCAGCTGATCTCCGCCGACGGCACCCGTCTGGCGAACCACCGCAAGACCCACCTCTTCGGCTGCTTCGAGCGGGACCACTTCACACCCGGCGACCAGCCCGTCGTCCAGGCCGAGCTGGGCGGTCTCACCGTCGGCCTGCTGATCTGCTACGACGTCGAGTTCCCGGAGAACGTCCGCGCCCACGCCCTGGCCGGCACCGACCTCCTGGTCGTCCCGACGGCGCAGATGCACCCCTTCCAGTTCGTCGCCGAGTCGATGATCCCGGTGCGCGCCTTCGAGAACCAGATGTACGTCGCGTACGTCAACCGGGTCGGCCGGGAGGGGGAGTTCGAGTTCGTCGGGCTCTCCACCCTCGCCGGCCCCGACGGAGTCGCCCGCGCCCGGGCCGGCCGCGCCGAGGAGCTGGTGTTCGCCGACGCCGACCCCGTCACCCTCGCCGCCTCCCGCGAGGCGAACCCGTACCTGAAGGACCGCCGCCCCGGTCTGTACGGGTCCCTCGTCTGACCTCCCCCCCCCGCCCCACGCCCCGAGTTTTCGCGCAAGGAGTCCGTACCCCATGACGTCCACGGTGCCCAACGCCGTCGAGCACGCCGACGAGCAGCAGCCGCCGATCACCATGTTCGGCCCGGACTTCCCCTACGCGTACGACGACTTCCTCGCCCACCCGGCGGGGCTCGGTCAGATACCCGCGACCGAGCACGGCACCGAGGTCGCCGTCATCGGCGGCGGGCTCTCCGGGATCGTGGCCGCCTACGAGCTGATGAAGATGGGCCTCAAGCCGGTCGTCTACGAGGCCGACCGGATCGGCGGGCGCCTGCGGACCGTCGGCTTCGACGGCTGCGACCCCGACCTCACGGCCGAGATGGGCGCCATGCGGTTCCCGCCGTCCTCCACGGCCCTCCAGCACTACATCGACCTGGTGGGTCTGCGGACGCGTCCGTTCCCCAACCCCCTCGCGGAGGCGACCCCGTCGACCGTCGTCGACCTCAAGGGGGAGAGCCACTACGCGGAGACGATCGACGACCTGCCGCAGGTCTACCGCGACGTCGCCCAGGCCTGGAACCGCTGTCTGGAGGAGGGCGCCGACTTCTCCGACATGAACCGGGCGATGCGCGAGCGCGACGTGCCGCGCATCCGGGAGATCTGGGCGCGGCTCGTCGAGAAGCTCGACAACCAGACCTTCTACGGCTTCCTCTGCGACTCCGAGGCCTTCAAGTCCTTCCGGCACCGCGAGATCTTCGGCCAGGTCGGCTTCGGCACCGGCGGCTGGGACACCGACTTCCCCAACTCCATCCTGGAGATCCTGCGCGTCGTCTACACCGAGGCCGACGACCACCACCGCGGTATCGTCGGCGGCTCCCAGCAACTGCCGCTGCGCCTGTGGGAGCGCGAGCCCGAGAAGATCGTGCACTGGCCGTACGGCACCTCGCTGGCGAGCCTGCACGAAGGCGGCGAGCCCCGCCCGGCCGTGACCCGGCTGCACCGCACCGCCGGCAACCGCATCACGGTGACCGACGCGCACGGCGACATCCGCACCTACCGGGCGGCGATCTTCACCGCCCAGTCCTGGATGCTGCTGTCGAAGATCGCCTGCGACGACTCGCTCTTCCCGATCGACCACTGGACCGCGATCGAGCGCACCCACTACATGGAGAGCTCCAAGCTGTTCGTGCCGGTCGACCGGCCGTTCTGGCTGGACAAGGCCGTCGACGACAAGGGGAACCCGACGGGCCGGGACGTCATGTCGATGACGCTCACCGACCGCATGACCCGCGGGACCTACCTCCTCGACGACGGCCCGGACAGGCCCGCCGTCATCTGCCTCTCCTACACCTGGTGCGACGACAGCCTGAAGTGGCTGCCGCTGTCCGCGAACGAGCGGATGGAGGTCATGCTGAAGTCGCTCGGCGAGATCTACCCCGACGTCGACATCCGGAAGCACATCATCGGCAACCCGGTGACCGTCTCCTGGGAGAACGAGCCCTATTTCATGGGCGCGTTCAAGGCCAACCTGCCCGGCCACTACCGTTACCAGCGGCGGCTGTTCACGCACTTCATGCAGGACCGCCTGCCCGAGGACAAGCGGGGCATCTTCCTCGCCGGTGACGACATCTCCTGGACGGCCGGCTGGGCCGAGGGCGCAGTGCAGACCGCGCTGAACGCGGTCTGGGGCGTCATGCGCCACTTCGGCGGTTCGACGGACGCGTCCAACCCGGGCCCGGGCGACCTGTACGACGAGATCGCCCCGGTGGAGCTGCCGGAGGACTGAGGACCCCTAAGAGCTCCTAACAGAAGTTGTTGATCATGTGACTGTCCGCGTGGTTGCTCGTTGGTCTTGCCGTGGGGAAGAGGGAGTCGCGGCCGTGGATCGTCTCGGACGAACTCTGGTCGCTCATCGAGC